>JBEKSB010000138.1:0-11401 GCA_049517455.1 Xanthobacteraceae bacterium | reverse complement strand
GACTCGATGAGGCCGCGCAACGCGCCGCGCGGCTTCGGTTTGAGTTCATCGGTCTCGACGACGGCGCGCGCGGCTTCGGTCAGCGGCACGCGGCGCTTGCGGGCGTGATCGTGCAGCAGCTGCACGGTGGCGTCGCCGAGCCCGCGCTTGGGTACATTGACGATGCGCTCGAAGGCGAGATCGTCGGCCGGCGAATTGATAACGCGCAGATACGCCAGCGCATCGCGGATTTCGGCGCGCTCGTAGAAGCGCGGGCCGCCGATCACGCGATAGGGCAGGCCGAGCGTGACGAAGCGATCCTCGAACTCGCGCATCTGAAACGAGGCGCGCACCAGGATCGCGATCTCGTTGAGCAGGTGCCCGCCGCGTTGCAGTTGCTCGATCTCCTCGCCGATGGCGCGGGCTTCTTCCTCGGAATCCCACGAGCCGGTGACGGAGACCTTCTCGCCGAGCTCGTCGTCGGTGCGCAAAGTCTTGCCGAGCCGGCCTTCGTTGTGGGCGATGATGTGCGAGGCGGCGGCGAGAATATGCCCGGTCGAGCGGTAATTGCGCTCCAGCCGGATTACCGTGGCGCCGGGGAAATCGTGCTCGAAGCGCAGGATGTTGTCGACCTCGGCGCCGCGCCAGCCGTAGATCGATTGATCGTCGTCGCCGACGCAGCAGATGTTTTTAGGGCCGCTTGCCGCAACGGGCCCCCTCTCCCCGCTTGCGGGGAGAGGGGTGGGGTGAGGGCGCCTCTCCGCTCGCTCAGGCAGCGGACGCTCAGGCAGCGGAAGCGCCCCCTCACCCTCGCTTTGCTCGACCTCTCCCCGCGCGCGGGGAGAGGTGATGTTTGTCCTTTGCGCCAGCAAACGCAGCCAGAGATACTGCGCGACGTTGGTGTCCTGATATTCGTCGACCAGAATGTATTTGAAGCGCCCCTGATATTGCCGCAGCACTTCGGGCTGTTCGCGGAACAGCCGGATATTTTCCAGCAGCAAATCGCCGAAATCGGCGGCGTTGAGGATTTTCAGCCGCTCCTGATACGCCTTGTAAAGTTTCAGGCCTTTGCCGTTGGCAAAGGCGCTCGCCTCGCCCGCCGGAACCTGCTCGGGCGTCAGCCCGCGATTCTTCCAGCCGTCGATCAACGCCGCCAGCACGCGCGCCGGCCAGCGTTTCTCGTCGATATTCTCGGCGGCGAGGAGCTGCTTCATCAGCCGCACCTGATCGTCGACGTCGAGAATGGTGAAATCGGGCTTTAAACCCACCAGCTCGGTGTGCCGGCGCAGGATTTTGACGCCGATTGAATGGAACGTGCCGAGCCACGGCATGCCTTCAACCACGCCGCCGACGATCTCGCCGACACGGTGCTTCATCTCGCGCGCGGCTTTGTTGGTGAAGGTCACCGCCAAAATCTCGCTCGGCCGGGCGCGGCCGGTGGCGAGAATGTGGGCGATGCGCACCGTGAGCACCCGCGTCTTGCCGGTGCCGGCGCCGGCCAGCACCAGCACGGGCCCATCGAGCGTCTCGACCGCGAGCCGCTGCTCCGGATTGAGCCCGGCCAGATAGGCCGCCGCGCCTGGCGCCGCGGGCCGCGCGCGCGCGGCAATGCCGCCGGGCACAGGGCCCTGCGCTTCGAGCGGGTCGAAGCTCTGCTTTATGGGCTCAGCCAAGGCGTGGCGTGTCCGTGATTCTCATGCATGGAAGATGGCATCTAGGCGCGGCTTTTACGAGGCTGCAGGCGGCAGGGCCGATACCGTCACTTCGCCTGGGGCATCGCGATTCGCCGGCCGGCACCTTCCGGTCGCAGCAGATGTGCGTGTGCGGCCTTCATGCGCGCCAGCCGCGCGGCGATGAAGTCGGGGAAGGGCGCGGTCTTTTTTGCCGTCACGTCGACATGCAAAGCCATGTTCTCGGACGTGGCCGAGAGCCAACCCTCCTCGGCATGAAAAAGCTGCTCGAAATAATGCATGCGCTTGGTGTCGTAATCGAGAAGCTGGAAGGTCACGCGCACCGGATCGCCGGCGTGGAGTTCCCGCAAGTAGCGGACATGCACCTCGGCGGTGAAGGTGGAATGCCGCGTCTGTTCCAGATAGCCGATGCCGCAGCCGAGAAGCTCGTAGGCCTCGTCGACCGCGCCGTCGAACAGCACGTTGTAATAGGCCATGTTGAGATGGCCGTTATAGTCGATCCAGCCCGGCTCGACCTGCATCACTGAGGACACGAAGGGTGCGAAGAAGGCGGGTTCAGGATCGGGGCGGTCGAGCATTCGGGTGTTATTGGCGCCGTGTGGGTGGGCCGTAACAGTGGCGGATTCGCTGCGCGATGCAAGGCCGCCGCTGCCACACTTGACCGGTGCCCGTGCTGCGGCCACTTTGCAACAAAAGAGCATTCACGATGGTCATGACCGAAGCAAGGGAGGGCCTTCACCGCGACCACAACGCGGTCGAGAGGGTCATTGCCGCGCTCGCTGCGATGGTCGGCAACCGGCTCGTGACCTCGCAGGCGGTGCGCGAGCAGCACGGCAATACGCTCACCTGGATCGGCAATCAGCCGCCGGACGCCGTCGTGTTCCCGCAGACCACCGAAGAGGTGCAGCAGATCGTGCGGCTGTGCGCTTCGGAGCGCGTGCCGGTGATCGCTTTCGGCACCGGCACTTCGCTCGAAGGTCAGGTCAACGCGCCGCGTGGCGGCATCTGCCTCGATTTCCACGACATGAATCGCGTGCTCGCCGTCCACGCCGAAGATCTCGATTGCGTGGTCCAGCCCGGCATCACGCGCAAGCAGCTGAACGAACAGTTGCGCGATCGCGGCGTATTTTTCCCGATCGATCCCGGCGCCGACGCGTCGCTCGGCGGCATGGCGGCGACGCGCGCCTCCGGCACCAATGCCGTGCGCTACGGCACCATGAAAGACAACGTGCTGTCGCTCAAAGTCGTCCTCGCCAACGGCGAGGTGATGTCGACCGCGCGGCGAGCAAAAAAAACCTCGTCGGGCTACGACCTCACCCGTCTAATTGTCGGATCGGAAGGCACGCTCGGCATCATCACCGAACTTACGCTGCGGCTTGCCGGCATCCCGGAAGCGATCTCGTCGGGCGTCTGTCCGTTTCCCTCGGTCGAGGCGGCCTGCAACGCGACCATCATGACGATCCAGTCCGGCATTCCGGTGGCGCGGATCGAGCTCCTCGACGCGCTGCAGGTTCGCGCTTGCAATCTTTACTCGAAGCTCAGCTTGCCGGAAACGCCGATGCTGTTCCTGGAATTTCACGGCACCGAGGCGGGCGTCGCCGAGCAGTCGCAGCTTTTCGGCGAGATCGCGAAGGAATTCGGCGGCGGGCCGTTCGACTGGGCGACCAAGGCCGAGGACCGCTCGCGGCTGTGGCAGGCGCGGCATGACGCGTATTGGGCGCAGCGCGGGCTCCGCCCGAACACGCAGCCGCTGGCGACCGACGTCTGCGTTCCGATTTCGCGGCTCGCCGAATGCCTGACCGCGACGCAACGCGACATCGCCGAAAGCAAGTTGTTGGCCCCGATTGTCGGCCATGTCGGCGACGGCAATTTCCATGTCGGACTGATGGTGGATATGGGCGACGAAGAGGAAGTAACGCGGGTTCGCGGGTTCCTCGAACGCCTGACCGAGCGGGCCCTGGCGATGGACGGGACCTGCACCGGCGAGCATGGGGTCGGCCAGGGCAAGATGAGATACCTTCTGGCCGAGCACGGGCAACCGGCGCTGGACGCCATGCGCGCGATCAAACGGGCGCTCGATCCGCTCGACATCATGAATCCGGGCAAGATCGTAAGTCTCTGACCAATCTCGCCCATCCGACATAGAATCGCCCGCAAATGCCGCTAGTCGCGGGCCTGAAAGCGTGCATTCCGCATGGGCTTGCTTTAGGCTTCGGCCGGCCCGCGCGCGGGGTCATTTAAGCGATCACGAGGGAAGCTGGCCGTGCAGACGACGCTGCTCGGAGTAGCAATTGCTATCATTCTGGCGCTCGTGTCCGCGCTGGTCGCGCCGCTTGTCGTCGACTGGAACAGCTACCGTTCGGCATTCGAGGATCAGGCGAGCCGGCTGACCGGCGTGGCCGTACGCGTCAACGGAACCATCGACGCGCGCATCCTGCCGACCCCGCATATCACGCTGCGCGATGTGGCAATCGGCGAGGCCGGTCACGAGTCGCAATTGCGGGCCGGCACTATCGAGCTTGAAGTCGGGCTTGGACCGCTGCTGCGCGGCGAAGTGCGGGCCACGGAGCTGCGTCTCGTCGCGCCGCAAATGACGCTCGGCCTCGACAGCACCGGGGCCATCGTGGCGCCGGCTCTGTCGCAGGCATTTCCCGCAGATGCGCTGACCACCTCGCGTCTCAAGGTCGAGGACGGCCGCATCATTCTGACCGACGCGGAGTCCGGCTCGCGGCTCGTACTGCAAAAACTCTCGTTCAACGGCGACGTCCGCTCGTTGCTCGGACCGTTCAAGGGCGAGGGCGCCTTCGTCGCCGGCGACGAACGGTACGGTTATCGGATATCGGGTAATCGTGCCGACGAAGACGGCGACCTCAAGCTCAGGCTCACCGTCGATCCGTCCAATCGCCCGCTGACGACTGAGATCGAGGGCACGCTCAGCTTCGATCGCGGCGTCCCGAAATTCGAAGGCGCGATCTCGCTGGCGCGCCCGGTCGGGGCCACACTCGCGGGCGGCGCGCGGGTGATGAGCAATCCCTGGCAACTCGCCGGCAAGGTTCGCGCGACCTCAGCGTCGGTGGCGGTGCACGACCTCGCGTTCCAGTACGGACCCGAGGAGCGAGCGGTCAATTTCACCGGCTCGGCGGAGCTGACACTCGGCGAGCATCCGCACCTCAACGGCGAGATCTCGGCACGGCAAGTGGACGTGGATCGCATGCTCGCCGCGCCGGACGTGACGCACCGGCCGCCGGTCGTGATGATCAAGAGCTTCCTCGACGCGTTCGTTGCAGCGGTCACGCCGCCGATACCAGTCGCGGCCGATGTCGCCGTCGATGCATTGATCGTCGGCGGCACCGCGCTCCAATCGCTGCACGGCGAGGTTCGCTTCGACGACAAGGGCTGGGGCCTCGACGACTTCGCTTTCCATGCACCGGGCTTCACCGAGGTGAAATTGAGCGGCCGGCTCGGCGACGGCCCGCAGGGTGTTGCGTTCAGCGGGCCCGCCAGCATCGAAGCGGCCGATCTGAAAATGTTGATGGCCTGGCTCGAGGGCCGCGGCGACCAGCCTTCCGGTCCGACTAAAAGCTTGACCGCGCACGGCGACGTCACGATCGCTGGCGACCGCTTTGCTCTTGATCGGCTGTCGGCGTCGCTCGACCAGGAGAATGTGGAGGGGCGGCTCGCTTACACCTGGGCGGCGGCCAAACAGCCCGCCGCGCTCGATGGCGAGCTGCACGCTGCGAAACTCGACGTCGATGCGCTGACCGGGTTCGCCAAGGCGGCAATCTCGGATGGCGCTTTTGAAGTGCCGCGCCAGGTCGCGCTTGTCCTCGATATCGGCAAGGCGACGTTCGCCGGCGTCGACGCGCGAATGGTCAACGCTCGGGTCAAGTTCGACGCCGGCATATTGCATATCGACCGGCTTTCGATCGGCGATCTGGGCGGAGCCGCGATCGACATCAGCGGACGCATCGACGAGCTATCGTCGCAGCCACGCGGGCGTCTGACACTCGACGTCGATGCGACGACGCTCGCCGGTCTCGCCAATATCGTGGGTCGATTCGCGCCTCAGGTCGCGGACACATTCCGTCCTTTCGCCGACCGCCTGGCGCCGGCGAAAGTGCACGGCGTCCTGACCGTTGATCGTGCAGCGGCTGCCAAGACTGGTGCCAAGCTCGACCTCGGCGGAAGCCTGGGCGGAATACGTCTCGCCCTCAACGGCGAGGCAATTGGCGAGCCGGCGCATCCGGCCTCGGCTGTCATGCGTGTCACCAGCCGGTTCGATGCCGACGATGGCGGCGCGCTGTTGCGGGCGCTCGCTCTCGACCGTGTTGTCGCGGTCGATCAGTTGCCGGGGCAGATGACCATTTCGGCCAGCGGACCGTTCGATGGCGATCTTCACGTCAACGGCCGCGCCACCGCCGGCGGATTTTCCGCCGCGGCGGAGGGCGTGCTGCATCTAAGCGGCGGCGACGCGCCAACGGGCAGCCTGCGACTAAAAGCGTCTGCGGCGGACCTTCAACCGCTGCGCCGCGCCATGACCGGGCAGCCCGGCGCCGCGGGTCCGATTTCGGCGACCGCGATCGTCGGAATTGCCGGCGCCGACCTATCGGTCACGGACCTGACGATGACCGTGGCCAAGTCGTCGTTGCGCGGCCGCGTCGATCTCAAACTATCGAGCCCTGTCGGCATCGCCGGGGACGTCGCGGCTGACGACGTCGACGCCGCGACGGTTGCGGCGATGCTGCTTGGGCTGCCGAGCGCGACGCCGGGCGCCGGAAAATTCTGGTCGCTGTTGCCGATCGGCGCCGGCGGATTCGCCGCAATGAACGGAACTCTAAATTTCAAGTTCGATCGCGCCGCATTGACGCCGGCTCTGATCGCGCGCGATCTCAAGGGCGTGGTGCGATTTCAGCCGCCGGAGATCGCCGTGAGCGGCATCGACGGAAGTCTCGCCGGCGGGCGCCTCACCGGCGCGCTCACCTTCCGCCACGATACGGAGGCACTCGCCGTGCAGGGGCACGTCGAACTCGCGGGCGCGAACGCAGCCGCGATTGTTGCGTCCAGCAAGAATGCCGTCGACGGCCTGCTGACTGCAAAGCTTCAGGGCGAGAGCATGGGGCTAAGCTCCGATGGCTTGGTCGGCTCCTTTCATGGCAACGGCACGATTGCGCTCGCCAAAGCGCAGTTCGCGGGGATCGACCCGGCGGCGTTCGATACAGCGATCCGTATGGCGGACCAGAGCGGATCGATTGACGGGCCGAAGATCCGAGCGGCGGTGGGCGCTGCTATGGACAACGGCCGGCTCCGGGTGCCAAAGGGCGACGCGGAAGTGACCGTCACCGCCGGACAAATTCGGCTGACCAATGCGATGCTGCACGGGCAGAACGGCGCCGAGCTTTCGCTTGGCGGCGTTCTCGACCTCGACAATGAAACGATCGACGCGCAGATGACGCTCTCGGGACAGCCGGCGGCGAATGCTTTGATCGGCGCGCGGCCCGAGCTTGCCGTCAGCGTGAAGGGTCCGCTGGCCGCGCCGGAAAGGCGGCTCGATGTGTCGGCTCTGGTGGGATGGCTAACCCTGCGTGCAACCGAGCAACAGACAAGGCGGATCGAGTCGATCGAAGCCAACCGGCGCGCCGATGTTTTAGGCCCGGTTATCCGCCCGGCGCCGGCTTCCTTGCGATTCATCCCACAGGGTACGGCGTTGGAAACAACGAACCGCGCGAACGCGGCCTCGGGGCCCGCGGTCGGTGCGAACGGCTTCGATCGCCTGCGGCCCGAAGTTCCGCCCGCCAAAGCGCCGACAACCCGCTCGGAGCAGGGCGCCGCCGCGGCGGCGTTGCCCGCGCCTTCGCCGGCCGGCATCAAACCAGCCGCTCCGCACACGGCGCCGGGAGCCGATAAGACGACCGCGACCGCAGGAACAGCGCAGCCGGCGCCGCAACCTGCGGCGCACAATCTGCTCGAATACTTATTCCGCTCGCAGAACTAACGCAGCCGGCGGCGGAATGATCATCATGTCGCGCGGCGACGGTCTGGCTTGGGCGTCGCCATTGGTTCGCGCTTGATAGTGATCAAGCACGAACAACCGTATGGCTGAGGACAGATTGCCCTGCTGGCGTTCGGAATCGATCGTGCCGACAAGGTCGGACAGGGTCATGCGCCGGCTCACGGCGATGTCCTTCAGTCCTCTCCAAAACGCGTCCTCGAGACTGACGCTTGTCTTGTGTCCGGCAATAACGATGGAGCGTTTGATGACCGGCGATTTCATTGCCTGTCTCCCGTTTCGATCCGGCGTTGGTCGAGACCGCTGCGGGCTTTATCGCTCCGGGATTGCTCCAACGCTCTTTCTGCCTTTGAGCGCCCATGCACAAGCCGGTTGGACGAGGCCTCTCGCTCGGCCTGACGCCGCTTGGCCTGTTTGCGTGCGATGCGGAGATTAACGAGGTTGCCCATGCATAGCTCGGCGGTAACCAGATGCTGGTTCGGCCATCCTGGCCTTGGTTGATGTGGAAGAATTACGCCGACACAGTGACGCTGGACCGCGGCAACCGATCAATGACGAGATCACAACTCAAGTTGCCATGAGGAAGCGTGACTATACCGCCTGCGTCGCGCAAGACACTCTTGGTTGAGAAAAAGAAATACCACCGGCCTCCTGCAATACCGAAACAAATATTCGAAAAACTGCTACGCGGTTACTTACAACATCCAAGAAACTTCGATAGGAAATCACTGGAGTATATGTATGGACCAAAGTACGGTTCCGTACCGAACCTTACGTCAGCTATACCCTGTCTTCTGAATTCACCTTGGCCACCGGTATTAAAATACTATCACAATGCCGTGCCGCAGCCTAATCGGCGTCCGCGATGGCTGAGTTCGCGCGAGTCCGGTTCTTTAGGAGTGCCTCCACAGGTGACGCAACGGCAGCGAGCCGCTCGTGTTCACGAGTCGGGTCGCGTCATGCGTGCTGGCCGGACCAAGCGGTCGAATTCCTTTCCCGACACGAATCCAAGCTTGATCGCCTCTTCGCGCAACGTCGTGCCATTGGCAAGTGCCGACTTGGCGATTTTCGCCGCCTTGTCGTAGCCGATGCGCGGCGTGAGCGCCGTGACGAGCATGAGCGAGCGTTCCATCAGCTCGCGAATGCGCGGCTCGTTGGCGCGGATTCCGACGACGCAATGGTCGGTGAACGAGACGGCCGCATCGGCAAGGAGCCGGATCGATTGCAGCGCCGCGTAGGCAATGACCGGCTTATAGACATTGAGCTCGAAGTGGCCTTGGCTTGCCGCCATGGCGATCGTGGTCTCGTTGCCGAAAACGCGGCAGCAGACCATGGTCAGGGCTTCGCATTGGGTCGGATTGACCTTGCCGGGCATGATAGACGAACCCGGCTCGTTCTCCGGCAGGATCAATTCAGCCAAGCCGGAGCGTGGACCGGACCCGAGAAAGCGAATGTCATTGGCGATCTTGAACAGATCCGCGGCGAGCGCGCTGAGCGCACCATGTGCAAAGACCAGCGCGCCGTGCGAGGCGAGCGCTTCGAATTTGTTGGGTGCGGTGACGAAAGGCAGGCCGGTGTCGGTGGCGACCCTCTTGGCGAACAGCTTGGCGAATTGACGCTTGGCATTGAGACCAGTACCGACAGCCGTGCCGCCTTGCGCCAGCGGGTAAAGCTCCTTCAACCCCGAACGGATGCGCGCGATGCCGGACTTCATCTGTGCCGCATAGCCGGAGAATTCCTGGCCTAGCGTCAGCGGCGTCGCATCCTGGGTATGGGTGCGGCCGATCTTGACGATGGACGCGAACGCTCTGGTCTTGGTTTCGAGCGCCGCCTGCAAATGCGTCAACGCCGGAATAAGCCGCTCCGCGATCTCCTGCGCCGCCGCGATGTGCATGGCGGTCGGAAAGCAGTCGTTCGACGACTGACTCATGTTGACATGATCGTTCGGATGGATCGGCGATTTCGAGCCGAGTGCGCCGCCGAGCCGCTCGTTGGCTCGGTTGGCGATCACCTCGTTGACGTTCATGTTGGTCTGGGTGCCGGAGCCGGTTTGCCAGACGACCAACGGAAACTGATCGTCGAGCTTGCCGTCGATGATCTCCTCGGCGGCCGCAACGATGGTCTTGGCGCGGCGCGCGTCAAGCGATCCAAGCTCGCGATTGGCTTCCGCCGCCGCGCGCTTGACGATGGCCAGCGCCTGAATCACCGGCTGCGGCATAAGCTCTACGCCAATGCGGAAATTGTTGCGGGAGCGTTCGGTCTGCGCCCCCCAATAGCGATCGGCGGCCACTTCAATGGGCCCGAACGAGTCGGTTTCGGTGCGCGTCTTCATGCGGAGCTCAGAGGCCCAAAAATTGGAGATCGTTTCGGAATGCGCTCGCAGCCTTTTCCGTGCTCACTTCTTCCTGAAACGATCAAGCCGCACGACCTCGCCACCGCCGCTGGTGGTGCCATCGGGAGGCGGCGCGGTTGGATTTGTCGCGGCGGCGGACGAGGAAGCCGGCAAGGAGTCAGGCTTGCTCTCTTCAGCCGGCAGGCGGGTCACGGTGCCCGTCGATTTTTCGGCGGTCTGGCCGGAATTGGCGTCAGCCGCAGCCTCGCCTTCGATGGTTTCGAATTGAAAGCCGAATTGTACCGCCGGATCGAAGAACGCCGTCACGGCATCGAACGGCACCAGCACCCGCTCCGGAACTCCGCCGAACGACAAGCCGACTTCGAAAGCCTGCTCGGTCACCCCCAGGTCCCAGAATTGATGTTGCAGGACGATGGTCATGTCCTGGGGATAGCGCGCACGCATCCGGTCGGAAAGCCGCACGCCCGGCGCCGTGGTGTTGAAGGTGATCTTGAAATGGTGCTCGCCCGGCAGACCCTTCTTCGCCGCGTCCGCCAGCACGGTACGCACAACCCCTCGCAACGCCGCTTGCGCGAGAATGTCGTAGCGAATGTGATCGGTGGCCATAGCAGGGGACAGATATCCGAGGACGGAGGGTAGATATGGTGTGAATCATAGAGGTCCAGATCGATTCTGTCCCCTGTCTCCGACCGCTGTCCTCTGAAAGAAAGTGGAGGCTTCTGTTGCCAGGTGCCTCCGAACCCCGCCTGACGCTGCTAAGACGTCAGGACTTCAGATCGGTTTTTCGCACCGCTTACGCGGCGAGAGCAACCGGAGCATAGTTGTCGTTGGCAACTATGGAATGGCCCGATAACGGCGGAACCATGCCGAGCAAAAGCACGTCCTTTACGCCCTCGTCGATCCTATTTCGACCCCGTGATGGTGGAGTCGCCGGGTACTGCCCCCGGGTCCGAAAGGTTTATTACGACGCCCGTTTATCGCCATAGCCGACTTGCGCCGGCAGGCTGAATATAGGCGCAAAGGGTTGACGAAAAAAGAGGGATCGGACCGGCTCGTTCGCTGGCCGCTTGCTTACGCTCGTGTGCCGCGGCTGCCGCGGCAAGGCGCGGCCCCCCCGTTCTCTAGAGCATTGATGCTCGTCAATTCCATTGTCCGTTGATTCTGCGATACTTCAAAAGTCGGCCGGCCGGGTCACTGCACAATTGGTGAGGCTTTGAAAATGGCGCTCAATCCCACGAGATTCACACTCCCCCGCGTGTTCAAATCCACGCTGGTCGCAGTGGGGTTGGTCATTGCTTCGGTGAGCCTTTGGGACCCCCAGATTTTGGATAGCCTTCCAATTTGCATGGCCTCGCTGGCAGCGCCCAGCTC
>JBEKSB010000137.1:0-11431 GCA_049517455.1 Xanthobacteraceae bacterium | reverse complement strand
AACGGAGCCATGGTTGGACCAGTAAGGCACCGCCAAACGAAAGAGGCGGCAACAGATATGTTCAGCCTACAGCCACCGCGCCACATCTCGACTCTACCCGAAAGCGACCGAATTGTTGCATTACGGCAAATCCATCGGTCACCGAGCGCGTCATCACCATCATGCTGGCGGAAGAGTATTGAAGCACACGTCAGCGCGCTTATTATCGATCCTGCCTTGATGGTGCCATTCTGTGATGCAATTTGTTGCAATGGCGGTGACCGCAATATCGCGGCCCGTGTCAAGCGTCCTCGAACTCTTATAGGAGGAAGAAAATGGCCGTTTACGGCATTGGTGCCATGTATGGTGGCACCGACGATCAAACCGATAATTTCATCAAGATGGGGGTTGCCTGTGTCGGATGGGCCCCGAACGACGCACCAGCCGCACACGCCCAAATGGCGTCGGTCAAAGTGGGGGACGTTTTTTTCATTAAATCGTACGCCCCTAATGCTGGTCTGCACATAAAAGCGGTTGGCATAGTGACAGACGCAACCTTCCGAAAGATAACGGATACGCTGGGTTGGGGGGTTAGCGTGCGCTGGGTCGATATGCCAGGCGGACGTATTGCTGTTGGACCGGTCGAGGATCACTCTGACTACATGCGGCGTGGCACTTTGTACGAAGAGTTTAATCAAAATATTATCAAGCGTGTGTTGGACGCGCTGGTCCCGTCCACGAGCCACGATCCGCCATTTTCAAGCTTCGCCTGATCACTCGATCAACAGGACGGCGCAACCAAGCCGGTCTCGAACCTTTCGAATGAGGGCGGCGAGAGATCTACTTTCGCTGGACGACAAGCTGGCCACCGGCTCGTCGAGGCGCAACAATTGCGGTTGCGCAGCAAGCGCGCGAGAGATCGACGGCCTTGCGATAACCGTGGCCGCGACATCCGGCGCGTTTGGCGAGTCGCCGAGGCGCTCGAATACGGAATGGTGGGGGTCAACATCGACCTAATCCCCACCGAAGTGGCGCCCTTCGGTGGCGTCAAGGAATCGGGCCTTGGCCGCGAGGGCTCCAAGTACGGTATCGAAGAGTTCATGGAGGTCAAATATCTTTGCTTGGGCGGGATATAGCGACCAGTCCCCCAACTTGAGGGCGCCTGTCAAAAAGGACGCCCTATCTCTTTCTTCTTCCAGGCGACGGCATCTATGTCTAACAAAGACCTGGATCAGGTTGTCGGATCAGCCAGCGAGATCAATTGGCAGATCGATGAGCTTGGTTGTTATCGTCCGTCATCCGTAAATCTTTGGTGGCTTCACGCCAGCACGGTGCGCGCCAAGAACCAATAGCCGCCGAGGAGAATGATCGCTCCCGAGATCGAATAGACTACGGCCGGCCTTCGGATTTGCTCGGAGCGGGGTGATGCCGACAGCCGATCGATCAGTAGCATCGCGGGCAGCACCAGCGACACGATCGCGATCTGGCCGATCTCGACGCCGATGTTGAACGAAGCGAGCGCCTCCGCGAGCGCGCTGCGCGGCAGGCCCAGCTCCTCAAGCGCACTGGCGAAGCCGAAACCATGCACCAGGCCGAAGGCGAAGGTGTCTCGCCAGCGCTGCCCGACGTTACGCGACACGAAATTTTCGACCGCTACATAGACGATCGAAGCTGCGATCGCCGGCTCGATAATGGCGCTCGGAATCCGCAGGATGCCCAGCGCAGCGAGCGAGAGGGTGATCGAATGCGCGACAGTGAAGGCGGTGACGATTTTGACGACGGGCCAGAGCCGCCGTGCCCACAGCATAACCGCGATGAGGAAGGCGATGTGGTCGTAGCCGAGGAAGATGTGTTCGATCCCGGCGGCAAGATAACGGCCGACGATTTGCGCGGGCGACGGAACGGCGGCATTGGTCAGCGCGATTTGCATCTCGCGCCGATCGAGCAGCGCCTGCCATTCGCCGTGACTATCGTGCACTAGCACGATCTGCCGCGCCCCTGGATCGACGTCCATCAGCACGGTCGAGCGGTACACGAGCCCGGACGCGTTGGCGCACGACCAGCGGATCCGCACGGTCACGCCGTCCTGGTCCGGAGCGGCCGTCGCTCCCGGCTCGGTCTGGCAAGGCTTCGCGTCGCCGCTGATCACGATGGTGTGGGCGGCAACGTAGGCGATGATCGGCGCAGCCGCGGCGGCGAGACGGTCCTTCGCGACGAGGCCGCTGCCGGCGTCGAAGATCGCCGAGCCCGCCGCGCGATCGGCGTCGCTACCGCGGAGCCCAATTTCGACGGTAACGGTACCGTCGTCTCCGAGATCGATACGCGCGGTCGAAATGTTGATCTGGTGTGCCGTAGCGACAACACCAGCGAGAAGAACGAGCACCAGCCCGAGCACCACGCTCCACCACCTCATGGCAGCGCTCCGGCGATCCGGAGGAGGTTCGCGAGCGGCTCGAGACGCTCGCCGGCGACGCTGACGATCACCGTCCCATCGGACAGCCGCGCGTAGCGGCGTGAGCCGTCCGGTAGGAGATCGCCTAGCTCGATGCGCGCCACCGGATCGGAATTGTCACGCGCATAGAGCAGAAGGATCGACGACGGGTGCAGGAGGCCCACCCGCGCCGGATCGAGGGCCTCATCCAAGACGGGCGTGACGGTCGTTTCGCCGAGCGCGGCAAGCTCGGCAGCAATTGGTCCCGCCAGCGCGGTGTCCGCTACATGGGCGTCGCCGGCGCCGATATGGACGTGCTGCCCGACATGGTGAAACCAATGTCCAGCGCCGTCGCGCTCGAAACGCGTGAGCGTGCCGTGGGCGGCGATCTCGACCGCCCAGATTCGGTCAAGCGAGACTGGTAGCAGCAGGTTCTGCCCGGCCCGTCGCGCCATGTCGCCGACCAACGCCCATTCGGCGCCGACGTGGCGCGACAGGATCACGAGGCCGGTGCGGCCGGTGACGCGCGCATATTGCCCGGTCGCCGTCGGGTTCATCGCCCCGAAGGCGACCTCCGTCGCGGTGCCGCTGGCGTCGCGCAGCGCGACGCGAGCGTCCGGCGGGTCGAGGCCGAATTGGGCGACTCCCGCGGCGCCAACCTCGTCGGCATCTAGGGTCCGCAGCGGCGGCGAGACGTTGAGGAGCCGAAGCGCGGCCTCGATATGCGGGGCTGCGGCGTTCGTCATTGGTGTGCCGGCGCTGGTCCAGCCGCCGACCGAGCGCTCGAGCACCACGGCGCCCGGCTCGATCGCGATACCGGTGACCTGCGCTGCGGGTAGCGCGACCACCCCGTTGGCCTGAAAGCGCACCAGCCCTTGGCCGCCGGGCCAATGTCCCGACACTGCTAGCGCCGCGAGCAGCGTGATCATTGCGCTCGCTGCGGCGATGCCAAGGCGGGACGCGGCGCTCACCGGCGTCTCCACCAAACGCCGACTCCGAACAAGGCGACGCTCAGCGGCAGCAGGATCTCGACCACCAGGAACACGCGCCGCATTTCACGGTTCGTCAGAGCGATCTCGTGCACACTGTAGGTCTCTGGCGTCACATGGGCGGCCGCGGCGGCACCGGCCAGCCACTGCACCATACCGATGGCAAGCTCGCCGTTGGCGACTTGCGGGAAGAAGGCGTTGGTGACGAAAGGGCTGTTGCCGACGAGGACAATGCGGAACGGCGGTGCCTCCGGCGGCGCCCCTGGCACGCGCCCTTCGGCCGCGGCGGCAATGATCGCTGGGCCCTTCGCCGCGACCGCAGGCTGGCTGTCGGCGCTCCCGACGGGGCGATCCAATGGCTCCGTCGCCGGCCGCACCCGGCTTTCGCCGCTGCTGGCGAATAGAGCAGTCACCGCGATGCCGTCCGCGGTGGGCAGAAGCCGCACCGGCCGTGCGCCGGGGAAGACCGTCATTGCGATGCGGTTGGTGATCGGATGCGGCGGATAGTAGGGGACCGCCACCTGGTCCTCGTTGGTGCCGAGATGGTTAAGCGGATCGATGATGGTGCCGGCGTCGACTGCAAGGCCGACGTTGCCGAGCAGCGCGGCCAACCCCGCGTCGACGGGAAAGGCCGGATCGAGCAACAGCAGCAACCGTCCGCCCCGCCGGAGATAGTCGTCGAGTATCTTCGACTCGGCGGGCACGTAGGTGCTGCGCGGGCCGATCTCGGCGACTATCGCGCAGTGCAGGGGGATGCGGTCGACCAAGGCCGGCGCGATCCCTTCTACGGCAAAGCCGAAGGCATCGAGCGCGAGGCTCAGCCGGTCGATCCCATCCGGCTCGCCCTGCAGTACATCCTCGGCGCCGGGGTCCTGATGGCCCTGCAGCGTCTCGACATGGCTAAAGTGCAAATGCGGTGGCCGCCGCTCAAAGGGCTCGCCGTGGCCGGTGACAAAGCAGACGGTCGGCGTCTCCTGCCGCTGGACGCGCAGCAGCGCGTAGGCGACCTGTCGCAGATCGCTGGTGTTTTCGAGCACGATGCGCCGACCCTGAGCCTCGACAACTACGGTATTGTAGGCGCGGACCCCCAAGGCGCGGGCGGCGGCCGGCTCCTTGTCGATGTCGATCAGGCGAACGCGCAGCGGCACCCGCTGCCGCGCAAGCACGAGCAGCGCATCCTTGGCGTGGCGTGCGTCCTCGTCATCGGCGTTGTAAAAATAGGTGAGCGATACGTCGTAGCGCAACGACGCCGCCGCAGCATCGAGCTCGCTCGGCGGCGTGAAGCGGCCGGTGCGCGTCAGGTCGAAATGAACGTCGTGTCGGTAAAGCGCGATGTTGGCAATGAGCACGACGGCGGCGGCGGTGAGGACGCTTGCCGCGGTGGCTGCGATCGGACGCCAGGCCGCTCCGCGCGGACGCAGCGGGAGTCGCAGCCCCAACGAGAGGATCAGCAGGAGCGCCGAAAGCCACGCGCCGAAGAAAAATGTGTCGGCAGTTTCCGGGTCGGCGGTACGCGCGCCGGCGGCAGCAAAGAGGGCGGCTGCACCAACCAGCGCCGCCTCGATCTTGCTTCTGACAGAGCGTAGCATGGGAGCGGCTCAGCGTCGCGCCAAGCCGCGAATGGCGAGGAACAGTCCGAGCAGCGCCGCGCTGACGAAATAGCCTGCGTCGGACAGGTAGAGCGACCCGGTGGCGAAGGGTGTGAAATGTACCGACAGCGACAGATTGACGACCAGCGCATTGAACGGGTCGGGCAGCAGGTGGCCGAAATCGTCGATGATCCAGAGGCTCAAGAAGACGCTCAGCGAGAGCAGCGCGGCGACGACTTGGTTGGAGGCGACGCTCGAAGTGGCGATGCCGACCCCGACCAGCGCCGCGCCGAGCAGGAAGAGCCCGAGGTACCCGGAATAAATCGGCCCCCAATCGGGCTGGCCAAAGATCGCCAGCGTCACCGGATAGGCCAACGAGAGCGCCAGCATGGCGACGATGAGGCTGAGGCTCGCCAGGAATTTCGCAACAATCACTTCAGTCTCGGTTACGGGGTTGGTCAGCAGCAGCTCCAAAGTGTGGAGCTTACGCTCCTCGGCGACGAGCCGCATCGTGATGACCGGAGTCATCAGCAGGAATAGGACGAAGACTTGATAGAAAATGTGGACCAGCGACGGGGCGTGCGTGAGGAAGAGCGTGAGCGTGAAAGAATAGCCCATTGTGCCAAGGAACACGACGAGGACCACATAGGCGATCGGCGAGGTGAAGAGCGCCTTTTCCTCCTTCCACAGCAGAGCCGCGAAAGCGCTCATGCCGCCAATGCCCCGGCCTTGCGTCGGGTCAGTTCGAGGAAGATGCTCTCGAGGTCGGTTTCAAGCGGAACCAGTTCGGCAAGCCCGAGCCCGGCGCCAGCAGCCGCCGCGGCGAGGGCCGCGCCGGCGGATGGACCCGCAGCAACGACGTAGGCCGGTGGCTCGCGTCCATCAGGCGGAGCCCGGGTGGCTGAGACGACGCCGGGGACGGAAGAGAGGCTGGCGAGCGCCACCTCCTCGGCGCCGGCAATGCGCAGCCGATAGCGCTGTTCCGGCTGCGCCTCATTCAAGGCATCGCCGGTAAGCAGCGCTCCATCCAGCAGGATCATGACCCGGCTCGCCAGCCGCTCGATCTCGCTCAGCACATGCGAAGCGACGATGATTGTGCATCGGCCCGCCAAGGCGCGGATCACATCGCGGACGGCGATCACCTGATAGGCGTCGAGGCCGTTCGTCGGCTCGTCGAGAATCAGGAGCCGCGGCGCATTGAGCAGCGCCTGAGCGATGGCCACGCGTTGACGATAGCCGCGGGAGAGTTTGCCGACCGGCATGTCAAAGACGCGGTCGAGCCGGAGCTGCTCGCGTGCCGCGGCGGTGGCCGCCGAGACCGCCGGTCCGGTGAGGCCCTTGATGCGAGCCATGAAGGTGAGAAACTCGCCGACCCGCATGCCGTCGTAGAGCGGCGCATCCTCGGGCACATAGCCTATCATTCGCCGCAGTGCGATCGACTCCTCCTGGGCGTCGAGCCCGGCGACGAGCGCCCGCCCGGCGGAGGGCGCGAGATAGCCGGTCAAGATGCGTAGCAGCGTGCTCTTGCCTGAGCCGTTGGGACCGAGGAGCCCGATCACCTCGCCATCGGCGATCGTGAAAGATACGCCGTGCAGCGCCGGCCGGCGGCCAAAATACTTGACCAGCTGCTCCACAACGATGACTGGGGACATCGCGCTCTCGCGGTCGGACGGGTGCTATCCATCCGACCGCAGGTTTCACCTACTCGTAGAACTTCCGCCTATTCGTAGAACTCTGGCGCGTGCTTGTGCGCCTTGAAGGTGTCCGGATCGTGGGCGAAGATCACGTCCGCATTCTCGGTGTCCTGCATCCGGCGCACCCAGGCGTAGGCGTCGAGCATGCCGTTCGGGCTGTAGACGCTGCCGATGCTCGGCAGGATGTTCTTCTCGAGATTTTCCTTAAGGTAGATGGCATCGCTCGTAAGGACGACGGTGCCGGTCTTCGGCAGGCGCACGACCAGTATTTGGCTTCCCGGAGTGTGCGAGACCGAGCGGTGGATGAACAGGCTGCCGTCCCCGAAGAGGTCGAGATCGCCGGCGAGTTCGATTACCGGCTGCTTGTTTGGCATCGGCGCGGCGACTCCGGCCCGCAGGCCCTGAAAATCGCCCGTGATGTAGAAGGTGGCGAAGCCCGGCTTCGGCCAGAACGCGTTTGTCAGATCGTCGCGCTGATAAACGATCGTCGAGTTGCCGAACTTACCGACATTGCCGGCGTGGTCGGCATGGAAATGTCCGACGACGACGAATTTCACGTCATCGGTCTTGACGCCAATTTTGCCAAGCTGCGTGTCGATCGCGACGTCCGGCGTCCGCTCGGGGTCTAGCCCCTTGGCCAGCGGACCCCAATAGTCGGGGTCAGTGATGATGCGGTCGTTATTCCCGGTGTCGAACAGTACATTGCCCTTGGGGTGCTTGATGAGGAAGAACCCGACCGGGATCTGCACCTTGCCGGAGGAGCCGTTCTGGATGATCGATTTGTCGAGAGTCAGCCGCCCTGAGGTGAAGACGTAGAGCTTCATGCCGTCGGGAGATGCCGCCGAGGCAATCGACGCCGCGCCGGCAATGACGCACGCAACACCCGTCAAGCAAATGGCCTTGATGATGCCTTGCATATTAGCCCCCTCCTTGTTGGTATGTCGGTGTCGGTCCCACAGAAGCCGCCACTCGCTTATAAAGCCTTGAAATTAACACTAAAAGTCTACGCTTCCTTCGTTGAAAGTGTCAATCGTTCTTTCGGAGCGTGTCGGAGCTTTTGGAGTTGTCCGGGTTTGGCCGCACACGAGTTGTCCGGTTTTATTCCCCACAACGGAGCGGGGGCATTGTGGAGCGGATGTTCGGCACGCTCCAGCATGGCCAAGCAGCTAAAGCTTGCGGCATCTGCGACATCGCGGCTGCCAACCGGTTCATCCTCGAGGTCTATCTGCCGGCGCACAATGCGCGCTTCGCCAAGCCGCCGGCGCTGCCCGAGAGCGTATTCGTGGCGGTGGCCGACCCTGTAAAGCTTTGCGACACCCCCGCGTGCAGGAAGACCGGGTCGTGGCGCTCGACAACACGGTGAGCTTCGAGCGCATCAGCCTGCAGCTCTGCCGGAAGGCCGGCTGCGGCCGCATTACATCAAGGCCTACGTTCAGGTGCGTCAACGCCCCGACGGCGGGCTGGCCGTCTTCCACTGGCCGCGCTCGATCGCGCGCTATACTGCTGACGGCAAACTCGACCACGTGCTGCACCGGTTGGAAAACGGCATTGAGCGCATGCGAACGACTGGCGCACCAGCGAATTGACTGGGAGAGGTAAGGCAATCTTGAAGACCGCCGCGTGGTCCGCTTCGACGTGGTGATCAGGGCCTTGTGGATTTGCGGACAACGAAAGTGCGTTGTCCACAACCTCCATAAAGGCAACAACAGAAACAAACTGCGGACAATTGATGTGCTACCAAAACCGGACAACTCCAAAAGCTACCGACATCAGCTAACCCAGAGGTCGCATTGTGAACAAGGACAAGGTGAAAGCCTTCGCAGACAAGGTATACGGCGATATGGCCGGCGCGATGGCTGTGGGAATGGCGTATGTCGGTGTGAAGACGGGACTTTTCCGCGCCATGGAGGGGAAGGGACCCGTTCGTTCAGAGGACGTCGTCCGGGCCACCGGACTGCAACTACGCTATGTCGAGGAGTGGCTGAATGGCATGGCTTCGGCTGGGTACCTAGATTATGACCCGACCGGGCAGACGTTCCAACTACCGGAAGAGCACGCGTTCCTTGTCGCCTCGGAAGGCAGTGATCATTTCATGGGCGGCTTGTTCTACTTTGCCTCGGTGTTGCTCGGCGTTGCCCCCAAAGTTGTGAATGCGTTTCGGGAAGGTGGCGGCGTTCGGTTCGAGGACTTTGGGCCTGAGTGCGTGACCGCGCTCGATATGATCAATAGCGGGCAATATGAGATCCGCTTTAGCAGCTATTGGCTTGCAAAGCTTCCGGATGTTGTACAGCGATTAGAAAATGGCGGTCGAGTTCTCGATGTCGGCTGCGGCGTGGGGCGCGTCGCCATTGCAATCGCCCGGGCCTTTCCAAAGTGCGAGGTGGTAGGTCTCGATCGCGATCTAGAATCAATAAGCCAAGCCCGCGCAATGGCTGCGACGGCCGACCTACAAGATCGCATCCAATTCGTGGCAAAAACCACGAGCGATTTGGACCGGAGCAATGACTTCGACCTGATCACTGCATGTGACTGCGTTCACGACTTTTCAGCACCCCAAAAGACGCTCAGTGAACTGCGCGCATTGTTGAAACCAGAGGGGACGCTTTTCATCGTCGAGCCAAAGACTGCGGATCGGTTGGAAGACAACATGACCCCGATTGCGACGATGTACTATGGCTTCAGTCTTTTCCATTGCATGACCCAATCGCTCGCTGAAGGTGGACCAGGGCTCGGAACGTGTATGGGGCCAGGCCGCATGGAGAAGCTGCTCCGTGAGGCCGGATACGGCCAGTTCCAGAAGCTGGACATCAGGAGCCAGACGAACCTCTTCTACGCCGCAAGGCCGTGATTCTCACGGCGAAGGCCGTTGAAGCGTTTCCTCCTTATGTGACCGCCATCTGGGTTTGGCACGAAACCCAAGCAACGGAAAGTTCGCGGCCTCCCACTGGTCGCAACCCGCGCGGATGGGCGAGGCTTTTTCAGCACTATGGACGGCCTATCCCACTTCGTTGTGACACAAGACCGGATGGCGGCAGCGTTGTACTACAGCTCTCCCGATAAATAGTCTCTCAATCCTTTCGAATCGGTTCGCTCACACCAGCCAGGGCGCGGGCCCTCGCCTTCTTGTCTTCGAGCCGCATCCCCCGCGCGATCTGGATTCGTTGTGCTTGGGGCGAGCCGGCGCCGTGCAGGCTCTCGGTCAAGTAGCCGACGGCATTGCGGCCGATCGTCATGTTCTCGATCAGCCGCAGGATGCGCATGCGGTCGACGGTCTCGACCCCGCTCTTGCCTTGCAGGAACTTGCGGATAAGGGGGCCAATCTCGTTGTTCTGCAAGTCTTTCTCGGACGGCATGGTGACCACCAGCCCACCGGCGATGTCCTGAGCGAGTCGCGCAATCTCAAACGGAAAACGTGTCACATTATGCTTCGCGACATTGGAGAGCATCTCGTCGTTGAGGTACGCGCCCGACGCCATCGGCTTCGACCGGAAAGCCGCTGCCATGCAACTCGAGTAGATTGTTTCGTTGAGATGCGTCATCTCGACGAGCTTGTCCTTGATATGCGAGGCACCCTCGACGCCATTGTGCTCGGCCGCGGTCGCTGCTGCGCCAATCAGCACATCGCCCAGCCCGGTCTTGCAGACGTAAGACGAGCGGTGATAGGTCGTGAAGCGCTCGACCAAACTCGCCGCATAGCTCCACTCGCCATCCATGAATAGGTGGTCGTAGGGCACAAACACCTCGTCGAATACGATCAGCGCTTCCTGGCCGGCGAAGCGGGCGTTGCCCGCATCCAGGTCGCCGCCGTCGACCGAGCGCGTGTCGTTGGTCTGCCGGCCGATCACGTAGGTGAGCCCCGGCGCGTCAACGCGAACAGCGCCAACCACGGCCCAATCGCGATCGGCTTCGGTCATACGCATAGTCGGCATGAAGATCAGCCAATGCGAGTTGACCGCGCCGGTCTGGTGCATCTTGGCGCCGGAGACGTAGATGCCGTTATCGTCGCGGCGCACGACGCGCAGGAATAGGTCGAGATCGGCTTGCTGATGCGGTGGCTTGGAACGATCGCCCTTCGGATCAGTCATTGCGCCGCCGATAACGATGTTGGCCACCTGCGCACGACGCACGAAGGCGAGGAAGTTCTTGTGGTAGTCTGTGCCGCGCTCTGCGTCGATGTCGAAGGTGACTGAGTGGCAGGCGCCGATGGCGTCGAGCCCAACGCAGCGCTGGAAGCAGGTCCCGGTCCGCCGCCCCAGCTCGCGTTGCATCTCGTGCTTAGCGACGAGGTCGGTCGGATCGGTCGCGATGTGAAGAAAACGGTTGATCTGGCAACCGCTAATCTCGCTGCGGACGCTTCCCAGTTCGGGCCGCTCGGTTGCCAGCCGGTACGTCTCCGCCATCGCGTTGATGGACGGCCGTATAACCGGATGATCGACCGGCTCAAGCACGCGCTCGCCCCGGAAATAGACGTTCATCCGACGTCCGCGCAGAGAATTGAGATAATCGTCGGCAGAGACGATCGGGCGAGCAAAGTCAGCCCACAAGGTTTCCACGTCGAACATCACAGTGTCCTCCTCGACCTGGAACTTCAGCTCGATCGAAGTCCCGTCACCGCACCCCGCCCGCATCTTTCGCGGCGATCGTATCGCAAGTTCAGTCGAAAGTGACGATCTGGCGCACCGCCTTTCCCTCGCGCAGGCGATCGAAGCCCTCATTGATCTGATCGAGCCGCAGTCGGTCCGTGAGTAG
>JBEKSB010000136.1:0-11449 GCA_049517455.1 Xanthobacteraceae bacterium | reverse complement strand
TCACGCCGGGTACGACCCAGGACAATATCGGCGGCAATGTCTACTGGACGACCTCGGCCGAATTGCAAACGCCGATGCCGCTGGTCTCAGCCGACGCGCAATTGAAAGTCGCTTTATTCTCCGACGCCGGCAGTCTGTGGGCCACCAACGCATCGAGCGTATCAAAGCTTGCGTCGCTGTCGCCGTCGCAGCAAATCGCCAATTCTCAAGCGATCCGCGCCTCGGTCGGCGCCAGCCTGATTTGGGATTCACCGTTCGGCGCGCTCCGGGTCGACTACGCCTACCCGGTCGCCAAGCAAAGCTACGACGTCACCCAGCGCCTGAATTTCAGCGCCGGGGCGTTCTGAGCGCCCGAATATGGTTCCGTCACCCTGAAGTGGCCGGCAAACGGGTCAGGCCTCTGACCGGCCCGATGACATGCTGCGCGGCCCGCGACGGGGCGACGGCACGAGCCGTGGGCTCGCACCTCAGGATGACGGATCGAGGATCACGCCGCCTTCGCAAGCTTTCCCGCCGCCGAAAGGCCGCGCTCGATATCGGTGATGATGTCGTCGATGTGCTCGATGCCGACGGAGAGACGCACGTAACCATCGGACACGCCGGTCGCGTCTTGCTCCTGCGGCGTGAGCTGGGAATGCGTGGTGGTCGCGGGGTGGATCGCGAGGCTGCGCGCGTCGCCGATATTGGCGACGTGATAGAACAACTCAAGCGCGTCGATGAAGCGGCGGCCGGCTTCTTTCCCGCCGGCAAGCTCGAAGCCGACAAGGCCGCCTAGACCGCCTTTGAGATACTTCGCTGCCCGCTCGCGGTGCACGCCGGTCTGCACCGATGGATGAATGACCCGCACGACCTCCGGCCGCTTGCGCAGGAAGTCCACCACGTGTTGCGCGTTCTCGGAATGCTTGGCGATGCGCAGCGCCAGCGTCTCCAATCCCTGCAGGGTCAAAAACGCGTTGAACGGCGACAGCGCCGAACCGATGTCGCGCAGCAGCGTGACCCGGGCCTTGATGATATAGGCGATGGGCCCCAGCGGCTTCACCGCTTCGGTCCACACCGCGCCATGATAACTCGGATCCGGCGTATTGAGCGCCGGCTGACGGACCGGATGAGCGGCCCAGTCGAAAGTGCCGCTATCGACCAGAAGGCCGCCGATCGAATTGCCGTGACCGCCGAGATATTTCGTCGTCGAATAAACAATGACGGCCGCTCCGTGATCGAACGGCCGCACCAGGATCGGCGCCGCCGTATTGTCGACGATAAGCGGGATACCGAGGTTGCGGCCGATAGCGGCGACCTCGGCAATGGGGAATACCGTCAGCTTGGGGTTCGGCAATGTCTCGGCGTAGTAAGCGCGGGTGCGCTCGTCCGTCGCGCGGCGGAAGTTGTTGGGATCGATGGGGTCGACGAAGCGCACCTCGATGCCTTGATCCTTGAGAGTGTGAGAGAACAAATTCCAGGTTCCGCCATAGAGGTCGGTCGAGCTGACGACATTGTCGCCGGCCCGCGCTACGTTTTGGATCGCGAAAGCGGAAGCCGCTTGCCCCGACGCCAGCGCCAAGGCGCCAACGCCGCCTTCCAATGCCGCGACGCGCTTCTCGAGCACGTCGTTCGTCGGATTCATGATGCGGGTGTAGATGTTGCCAAGTTCCTTGAGCGCGAACAGGTTGGCAGCGTGCTCGGTGTCGCGGAACTGATACGACGTTGTCTGATAGATCGGCACGGCGACGGCGCCGGTCGTGGGGTCCGAACGCCAGCCGGCGTGAAGCGCAAGGGTTTCCGGATGTTTTGTTGACGACATAAGCGCGATCTCCCGATTGCAGAGCGCGGCGTTTCCGCGGCTTCGCTCGCCGCTCTGTATCGATAGAGGAGTATAATATTCTAAGGCAGTCAAGTATTGGCCGCCACAAAAGAAAAATTATCTCGCTTTCGGCTTTATGGCATCTAAATATTCTAAACTAGATGGATTGCGGAGAGCGTCCCGGCTCAAGCCGATCCGGTTCAAATGAGCCGGATCATGGTGCAGTCTGAGCGGGAGCGCGCGAATGCCTGCTACGCCTCACCGCTACGATCTCTGCCAGAATCGAGATCGCGATTTCGTCCGGTGTAATGGCGCCGAGATCAAGGCCTGCGGGCGCCTTGAGCTTCTCTAAACGTTCGGCGGCAACACCTCGTTGCGCCAGATTTCTCTTAAGCACGTCAGCCTTCTTGCGGCTGCCGACAAAGGCGACGTAATCGGCATCGACCGCGAGCGCGGCCAACAAAGCGGCTTCGTCGCCGCGGCCTTGCGTCGAGACGACCACGTACCGGGCGCCGGCCTCCTCCACCGGCAGCGCGTAGCCTTCGATACGGCGCTCGGCCTGTTCGAAAGCGGCCTGCTCGGCCGCCGGCGCGCAAACCGTGACGGTAAACCCCGTTCTTTTCGCAAGATCGGCGATGGCGACGGCGACCGGGCTCGATCCGCAAATGACGACTTGCGGCCGCGGCAGCACCGGCTCGACGAATATGTCCATCGTACCCTCGCTGGGGCACATGTTTTTGGCAAAACGTACGCCTTCCTGCTCGTCGCCCGCCTCGACGCCATGATCGGCCAAGAGATCGGGCGGTTGCACCGACACGAGCCGCGATCGGCCGTCGCCGAGCGCATCCTTCGCGGCTTTGAGCACCGCAGCGCGCGCGCAGCCGCCACCGATCCAGCCTTCGGAGATCGTGCCGTCCGGCAGGATCACCGCCTTCGCTCCGGCCTTGGCCGCAGTCGCCGCCACCGTGCGCACGACGGTCGCCACCGCGAACGGTTCGCCAGTGGATTTGCGGGTGGCGATGATTTCGTGAATGTCGGTCGAGCGATCCATGGATCAGATCCTCGCGAGATAGGGCTCGAGCGCCGCAAGGCTTTCGAGATTGTGCGCCGGTGCAAAGAGATCGACATAGGGCAAAGCCGCCTGCATGCCGCGCGCCTGCGGCGAGTAATCGCGCCAGCCGATCAGCGGATTGAGCCAGATGATTTTTCGGCAGCGCCGGCGCAGCCGCCGCATCTCTTCACCGAGTTGCTCGGGCTCGCCGGTGTCGTAGCCGTCGGAGACGATCATCAATGCGGTGCGTGAATTGATGACGCGCCGCGCATGCCAGCGATTGAATGTGGCGAGGCTTTCGCCGATACGCGTGCCGCCGCCGATGCCTTGCGCCATCAGCGCCAGCTTGTCGACGGCCCTGGTCACATCGCGATCGCGCAGCGACGGTGAGACATGCGCGAGCCGCGTGTGAAACACGAAAGCTTCGGCTTCGCGGAAGCTGTCCACGACGCCGTGCAGGAAGCGGACGAAGAACGCGGTGTAGAGGCTCATCGAGCCGGAGGCATCGAGCAGCACAACCAGCCGCAGCGGCTTGATCTTGCGACGGCGCCAGGCAAGCTCGATCAGCGTGCCGCCATGCGAAACGTTGCGATGAATGGTGCGGCGCAGGTCGAGGCGACGCCCGTGGCGGCGGACCTGTTCGCGGCGAACGAGCCGCGCCCGCATGGTGCGGGCAAGCCGCGCCGCAAGTGCGTGCGTTGCCGCGACATCGTCAGGATCGACAACGTGGCGCAGATCGACAGCCGATAGCGATTCCACGCGCGAAGCGCCTTCGCGGCGGCCACGCCCATCGGCCGGGCTCTCTTCTTCGCCGTCGCTACGCCGCTCGACGTGATCGGGCAGGCCGAGCGCCTCTTGCGGGACGTGCGCTTCGGCGAGCTTGCGTGCCGGCGCGCGGCTTTCGCTTGGCGAGCCAGAAAGTACCTGCCGTTGGCGCATGCCCTCGCCGCGCCAAAACGCATCGAATATTTCGTCGAAGCGTTCCCAATCGGAATGGGTCGCGCAGAACAGCGCGCGCAACGCCGGCTTGAGCGATGAAGGCTGCACTGCCGCGGGAGACGCGAGGAGGACGAGTGCGTCGCCGGTTTCGGCAAGACCGACCTTGAAGCCGTTGTCACGCAGCGTGCGCGCAAAGCCGGCCAGCCGACGGCGGGTGCCCAGCACTGGACTCCCGCTGTCGCGGGAATGAGCGGATTGATGTCTCTCGGCTCGCATCACGCCACCTTGCCGAGAAGGCGCTCAGTCACCTCGCGGGTCACGCGCGAGCGATCCTCGTGGGTCTTGAGCAAACAGATCATCGTCTCGTACACCGCCTCCGGCTCTTGCCGTAGGTCATGCACCTCAAGTCCGGCGAGCGTCGCCGCCCAATCGAGCGTCTCCGCCACGCCGGGGACTTTGCGCAAATCCTCCTTGCGCACCGCCGCGACCATGCGTGCAATCTGCAGCGCAAGCGACGTATCGATGTCGGGTGTGCGCGTCAGGATGATCTTGGCTTCGCGATCGACATCCGGGAAATCGATATAATGATAAAGGCAGCGCCGCCGCAGCGCGTCCGAGAGCTCGCGGGTGCCATTGGACGTGAGCACCACGCGCGGGATCGACGTGGCTTTGATCGTGCCGAGCTCGGGAATACTGACCTGAAAGTCTGAAAGAAGCTCGAGCAGGAAGGCCTCGAACTCCTCATCGGCGCGATCGACCTCGTCGATAAGGAGGACAGGCGGCTTGTCGCGGCGGATGGCGGCTAGGAGCGGCCGTTCGAGCAGGTATTTCTCGGAGAAAATGTGTTCCTCGATCGCATCCGCGTTCTCGCCGATCCCCTCGTGGGTCTTGATGGCAAGAAGCTGGCGCTGATAGTTCCATTCGTAGAGCGCGGCGTTCTGATCGAGACCTTCATAGCATTGCAGGCGGATAAGCTCGGCCCCATGCACGGCGGCGAGCGCTTTGCCGACCTCGGTCTTGCCGACCCCGGCTTCGCCTTCGAGCAGCAGCGGACGCTTGAGAAATTCCATCAGCCACAAAGCAGTAGCGATGTCGCGATCGGCGATATAGCCGACAGCGGCGAGCTTGTCCGAAATCTCTTCACGCGCGATCATCATGACACATTGTCGTTCCGGGGCGCCGCGACGCGGCGACCCCGGAATCTATAATCATGGAAATAAGAATTTTGCGCCGCTTTTGCCACCACGTCGCGGCGGTGGTTATGGATTCCGGGCCCGCGGGCTTTGCCCGCGCCCCGGAATGACGGCAGCTCACCCATGCAGGCCGAGCTTTTCCGCGGCCGTCCAGGTGCGCCAATTGTCGTGCGGCATCTGGATGTGGGTTGAGCCGAGGAAAGCGAAAGCGTCGTTGACGGCGTTGGAGAAACACGGCACGCCGCCGACATTCGGGCTCTCGCCGACGCCCTTGGCGCCGATTGGATGATGCGGCGACGGCGTCGTGGTCCAGTCGGTCTCCCAATGCGGGGTTTCGACCGCGGTCGGCATGAAATAGTCCATGAACGACGCCGTCGTCACGTTGCCCTCGTCGTCGTAGTGGATTTCCTGGCCCATCGCGATGGCGAAGGCTTCCGTCAGGCCGCCGTGAATCTGGCCCTCGATGATCATCGGATTGATGCGGGTGCCACAATCATCGAGCGCGTAGAACCGCCGAACCTTGGTCGTGCCGGTATCAACATCCACGTCCACCACGCAGATGTAGGCGCCGAACGGAAAGGTGAAGTTGGGCGGATCGTAATAATTGATCGCCTCAAGTCCAGGCTCCATGCCGGGCGGCACCTCGTGATAGGCCGCCCAGGCGAGTTCAGTCATGGTCTTGAAGCGCTCGGGGTTGCCCTTCACGCTGAAACGATCGACGTCCCATTCAAGATCGTCGTCATGCACCTCGAGCATGTAGGCGGCAATCATTTGTGCTTTGGCCTTGATCTTGCGGCAGGCCATCGCGGTTGCGGCGCCGGAGACCGGCGTCGAGCGCGAGCCGTAGGTGCCGAGCCCGTAAGGCGCGGTGTCGGTGTTGCCTTCCTCGACCATGATGTTGTCGGCCGGGATCCCCAGCTCCGACGCGATGATCTGGGCGTAGGTGGTCTCGTGACCCTGGCCTTGCGACTTGGTGCCGAGCCGGCAAATGCCGCTGCCGGTCGGATGGATGCGGATTTCGGCGGAGTCGAACATGGCGATGCCGAGAATGTCGCAGGCCCGCGACGGCCCGGCGCCGACGATCTCGGTGAAGAAGGCGACACCGATGCCCATCAGATCGCGCGTTTCGCCACGTTTGAAGGCTTCACGCTTGGCTTTCTGTTCTTCGCGCAGCTTCTTGTAGTCGACCGATTCCATCGCCTTGTTCATCGCAGTTTGATAGTCGCCGGAATCGTATTGCCAACCGAACGCGGACGTATAGGGGAATTGCTCCCGCCGAATCAGGTTCTTCATGCGGAATTCAGCCGGATCCATGCCGAGCTTCTGCGCCATGATGTCCATGGCGCGCTCGATGGCATAGGCGGCTTCGGTCACGCGGAACGAGCAGCGATAAGCAACTCCACCCGGCGCCTTGTTGGTATAGACGCCGTCGACCAGCACGTGCGCGGTCGGGAAATCATACGAGCCGCTGATAATGCTGAAGAGGCCCGCCGGCCATTTGGTTGCGTTGGCACAAGCATCGAACGCGCCATGGTCGGCGATGGTGTAGCAGCGCAGCCCCGTCACCTTGCCGTCCTTGGTGCAGGCGATTTCCGTCTCCATGTAGAAATCGCGCGCGAACGCGGTGGTCGAAAGGTTCTCGATGCGATCCTCGACCCATTTCACCGGGCGGCCGGTCACGATCGAAGCGACGATCGAGCAGATATAGCCCGGATAAGCGCCGACCTTGTTGCCGAAGCCGCCGCCGATGTCCGGGGCGATGACGTGGATCTTGTGCTCGGGGATTTTCGAGATCAACGAGCCCACCGTACGAATGACATGCGGCGCCTGGAACGTGCCCCACAGCGTCAGCTCGCCTCTGATCTTGTCGAACGAGGCGACGCATTGGCAGGTTTCGAGCGGGCACGGATGCACGCGCGGGTAAACGATCATCTCCTTGATCGTCACGTCCGCCCTCTGAAAGGCCGCTTCGGTCGCGGCCTGGTCGCCCGCCTGCCACGAGAAGATGTGGTTGGGATGTTTGCGCTTGCCGTGCGCGCCGTCGGTCTTGTCCTTGATGTCCTCGCGGATGATGGGCGCGCCGGCCATCATCGCCTTGAGCGGATCGACATTGACCGGCAGCGCCTCGTATTCCACCTCGACCAGATCGGCGGCATCGGCCGCGATGTAGCGGTCCTCCGCGATCACGAAGGCGACTTCCTGGTTCTGGAAAAGGACCTTGCCGTCGGCCAGCACCATCTGGACGTCGCCGGCAAGGGTCGGCATCCAGGCGAGGTTCACGGTCTTGAGCGTTTCGGCCGTCAGAACCGCGACGACGCCGGGCACCGCGGCGGCCTTGGTCGTGTCGATCTTCTTGATGCGGGCGTGGGCGTGCGGCGAGCGATAAAAGTCGCCGTAGAGCATGCCCGGCAACTTCATATCGTCGACATAGTTGCCCTTGCCCTGGACGAAGCGGATATCCTCGACGCGCTTCCTTTTGCAGCCCATGCCTTCGAGCTTTTCGGCACGTTCCGCGGAAGTGGGGGTCATGTCGTTCATTCTGCGGCCTCCTGGAAAGCCACGCCGTTGAGCTTCGCGGCGGCGAATTGAATGGCTTTGACGATGTTCTGATAGCCGGTGCAGCGGCAGAGATTGCCGGAAATGCCGTAGCGGATTTCCTCCTCCGACGGATTGTTATTTTCCTGGAGGAGCCGGTAAGCGCGCGTGATCATCCCCGGCGTGCAAAAGCCGCATTGCAGCCCGTGCATCTCGCGAAAGCCTTCCTGCAACGCGTGCAGCGTGCCGTCGGCGTTCGCCATGCCCTCGATGGTGCGGATGTCGGCACCGTTCGCCTGAATCGCGAACACGGTGCAGGACTTCACCGACTTGCCATCGAGATCGACCGTGCAGGCGCCGCAATGGCTGGTTTCGCAGCCGATATGCGGGCCGGTGATGTTCTGCTCGTCGCGCAGGAAGTGAATGAGCAAGGTTCGCGGCTCGACCAGCGCTTCGATGGTCTTGCCGTTTACCTTCATGGAGACTTGGGATTTGGCCATTGGTTGTCTCCTTCCCGTCAGCCGCGGGCGATCGATTTGGCGCGGGCGAGAGCGCGCGTGAGCATCACGCCCGCCATTTTGGTGCGGTATTGCGCCGGTCCGCGAGCGTCTGCGGCGGGCGCGGTGATCGCCTCGGCGGCGGCCACCGCTTTCTTGACCGTTGCCGGATCGAGCGCGGAGCCGACGAGGATCTTCGCCGCCTCCTGCGCCCATAACGGCGTCTCGGCGACGTTGGTGAGGCCGATCGAGCAGGTCGCAACTTTGCCGCCGCTCATGGTGAGTACGACGGCGGCGGCCGCGGTCGCGTAATCGCCAATCTTGCGCTTGAGTTTTTCGTAGGCGTAGCCGTGTCCGGCGGCCGGCACCGGAATGCGCACGGCGGTGAGCACGTCGCCGCCTTCCAGCGCGGTGAAATATGCGCCCTGATAGAACTCACGAGCAGCAATCCGGCGTTCGCCGGCCTTGCCCATGACGTGGTAGATCGCGTTGAGGCACATCATGACCGCGGGCATGTCGTTGCCCGGATCGCCGTTGGCGACATTGCCGCCAAGCGTGCCGAGATAGCGCACTTGCGGATCGGCGATCTGTTCCGAGGTTTCGCGCAGCATGGGGATTTTCGCGCCCAACAGCTCGGAACCGATGAGATCGTGCTGCGTCGTCATCGCGCCGATGACGATGTCGTTGCCGTCGGCGCGGACACCCTTGAGATCGGCGATGCCGCCGAGATCGACGAGGTGGGCCGGCGTTGCGAGCCGCAGCTTCATCATCGGGATGAGGCTGTGGCCACCGGCGAGCGCACGGCCGTCGTCGCCCAATTGGCCCAGCAAACCGACCGCTTCTTTGACGGATGTAGGGCGATGATAGGCGAAAGCGCCTGGTATCATGGGCATCCTCCCTGGCGCAGTCCGCGTGACCAAGGTCATCACCAGGGCCCGTCAGAATTGCGCGCAATACCTTCTTAGATAAAGTTATTGTGGCGGGTTGTGCGCTGCAGCAGCAAGAATGGGTTCACCAGTTTGTTCGCGAATGCACCAAAGGTGGCGGCACTGCACGAATAGCGGCACTGCCTGCACGAATTGCGTCAATGCTGCTGACGCAATCGATCCTGCAAAATCGATTCTATTGCGCTGCGATACGATGCCGCCGGCGCAACGCAAATTCCGGATCAGCGCCGTTGAGGGTGGCGACCCTCGACTTCAGCCGACCGATACGGCTGCGGCTGACCGGCACCAGATAGTGATCTACGCCAGCCATCTCGACCAATTCGTTGTCGCCGGAGCGTTTGTAGCCGACGACCCGATCAATGTTGACGATGTGGCTACGGTGAACGCGGACAAAGCGACGATTGTCCAGCCGCGATTCGACGTCGCCGATCGCGAGCGGGCAAAACAGCTTGTCGTTGCCGTCAAAGACATAGGTGTAGTGCGCGTTGGCATGAACCGCGACGACCTGTTCGACGGCGAGGAAATGCGTACCGCCGTCGCGCTCGATCGGCAGATGACGGGCAAAACGCCGCCGCGGCCCGCCGACGCCGCCGAGCGGAGAATAAGTTCCGCGACCAAATTCGGGATTTGGGCCGACCTCGGCGGCCGCCGGCATTGCCGACGGCGCCGCCGCGATTTCCGGGAGCGTGTGTGACTTGGCTTCATCGCCGGAAACCGCGACCGATTGCGGCGCCGCAGGAGACGAATCCGGCAAGAGGAGCAAAAGAAATATTCCGGAAATGCAAAACGCCACGACTGCCACAACGATGGCGAGGATGTCGGTCGATAGCACCGGCGCCCCCGACGCCGCCGTAACGTAGGGATAAAGCGTGACGCCCGCCATCGCCGTATAATGCATGCCCGAAACGGCAACACCGAAAGCGGCCGACGACAGGATCAGCGGCGGGCGCCCTCCCCGGCCGGTCGCAAGCCAAAGCGCCAATCCGGACGCGGCGATAGCGATCGCCATGCTGGCGGCGACATAGACGGGATCGTGGACCATGTGCGCACTGGCATCGAGTGCGTTCATGCCGATGTAGTGCATCGCGAAAATACCACCGCCCATCAGGCAGGAGGACAGCGTCAAGCGCAGCAACGTGAGCGGCCCGGAACTGGTCGCATAAACCGCCCCTCCGACCACGATCGCGCAGACGAGGAACGACAGCAGCGTGGGGAAAACGAGGTAATCGACCTGGAATGGCTGGCGTACCGCCAGCATGCCGACGAAGTGCATCGTCCAGATCGCGACCGCCAGCGAGACCGTGGCGCCGGCAAGCAGCAGACGCCGCCGCGCACCTGTCGCTTCCCCAATCTGCACGGCGAGGCTCAACCCGACATAGGCGCCCTGGGTCGCCATGACGATCGAAAGCAAGACGAGCCAAGTCTCGTAGGTCACCGGCATTGCCGTCATCCCCTTGCTGTACGGGACGGCTACTTCACCCCATCGGGCATAGAATGATTATAGAGGAATTTCGCGCGGAGGCCGATACCGCCATGAGCTGCTTTTCCGGCTTATTTCCCGGCTGACCCAGAATTTTAACAGCGGATGACACGCCCATGCCCGCCACACCCCACGTAGAAAAGCATTTCACTGCAACTGAAATCGTACGGGATGTCGTAATCGGAATGGCGGACGGCCTCACCGTGCCGTTCGCGTTGGCGGCAGGCCTCGCTGCCGCCGTTTCCTCCACGAAAGTCATCGTGACCGCTGGTCTCGCGGAGATCGTCGCGGGGGCCATTGCAATGGGTCTTGGGGGTTATCTTGCGGCCCGGGCGGACGCCGAACATTATGGGGCAGAGCAAGCGCGGGAGAACTGGGAAATTGACAATTTCCGGGACAAAGAGATTCAAGAAGTTACAGAAATATTTGAAGGCTACGGTTTGACAGGCGATGGGCTTAAAACCGTGGTCACGGCCGTAACGTCCGACCGTAAGCGTTGGTTGAATTTTATGATGCATTTCGAGCTTGGTTTGGAGGAGCCAGATCCAAAGCGTGCTCCAATCAGCGCCGGCACCATCGCCGCGTCCTATGTCGTTGGTGGCCTTATTCCACTTGCGCCCTATATTGTGACGTCGAACATCTCAGAAGCTTTCGCATATTCGGTCGGATTCACCGCATTGGCTCTCATTCTGTTCGGCGGCATAAAGGGCCAGTTCACCGGTATTAATAAAGCCAAATCGGCTGGGCAGACCCTACTTGTCGGTGGGCTCGCCGCAGCGGCTGCCTACGCCTTGGCGCATGCCTTCGGTGGATAAGTTGCAAGTAACGACCAACGAACCGTGAGTTTGACTACTTCCGGTTCTGATGTGGTGGACGGCGCCCGCTCCCGGCAACGACGTGCCATAGGGTGATCGTTGTGATCGAATCACATCAGGGAGCCGTCCACATGCAAATTACAACGATCGGTTTGGATATCGCCAAGAACGTGTTCCAGGTTCACGGGATCGAC
>JBEKSB010000135.1:0-11673 GCA_049517455.1 Xanthobacteraceae bacterium | reverse complement strand
CAACCACGGGTGGCACCCAGCGCATCTACGTCGCGGGACTGGGGCCGTTCGGCATTGCGCTCCTGATGCTCATCGTCGGCGCCCTTGCCGCTGTGATCCTGCTGGCGGTGCTCGGTGCGATTCTGGTTTGGATACCGGTCTTTGCGCTGCTTCTCGTTACCGGCTTCGCTTTCCGCCTGTTGCGCCGCTAGCCAGAGCCAACCGGGGCGTAAGGGCCTCCGGTCGTTGAAGAAAATGGGCGTACACCACCCATTAACCCTATGCCCTTATGAATTGATTAACCATACGGACTTGCCTGGACAGGCCCGGCGGCATGGCCTTGAGTTGATGTGGGGGGACTGACGCGCCGATGCCGGGGCTGCTTGGCGCCATCACCAGTTTGCGCAGCTTTGCGCTGCCCTCTGTGAAGAGAGTCGACTAGGAATGTTCCAGGCCCCGCGCCAAATCCAATCGGCCGCCGTCGGCACGACTGACGTGGCCGTCGATTTTCCTTCCGCTGGCGGCATTGATCTTCAAGGTATCCTGTCGGTCCTATGGCGCGGTAAGGCGACGATTCTTTTGACGACAATTGCCGCGCTCGTCATGGCGCTGCTGTTCGTGGTCGTCGTGCCGCATCGGTATACGGCGGTAACGCAGATACTCATCGACCCGACGGATCTGCACGCCGTCGGCAACGAACTTACGCCCACAAATCAGGCTAACGACGCGACGGTGCTGCAAGTTGAAAGCCAGGTTCGGGTCCTGATGTCCGACAGCGTTCTGCGGCGGGTGGTAAGCGCCGAAGGGCTCGATCGCGATCCGGAATTTTCCGGCCAATCGGCCGGCGACGGCACCGACAAATCGGTTGCCGCCCTGAACGCGCTCAAGCGAAGCGTTCGAGTGAAACGCGCCGAGCGCACCTATGTGGTGGACGTGAGCGTGACCTCGCGCGAGCCGGCCAAGGCGGCGCGCATCGCCAACGCGATTGCGCAAGCTTATCTGGAGGAGCAAACCGACGTCAGGTCCGATGCCGCGCGCCAAGTTTCGCAGTCCTTGTCCGCCCGCCTCAGTGAGCTCAAGGATCGGCTGCGCCTGGCGGAGGATCGGGTCGAAACCTTCAAGGCACACAACAACATTCTTGGCTCGAGCGGACAGCTCGTCAACGAGCAGCAGCTCACGGAGCTGAACAATCAACTGGGCGTGGCTCGCGCGCGTACAGCGGCCGCGAAAGCGCGTCTCGACCAGATACAGCAGGTGAAACTGTCAAAGGATGAGATCGGCGCGTTCCCGGAAGCCGTGCAGTCGCAAACCATCACCGCGCTGCGCAGCCAATATGCCGAGGTTATGCGTCGCGAAGCCGAACAAATGACATCGCTCGGGCCGCGCCACCCGGCAGTGATACAGATCCAGGCGGAAGCCGACCGGCTGCGGCGCATGATCGAGGACGAAGTGCATCGCATCGCGCTTTCGGCGCGCAGCGAATATGAAAGCGCACGCGCCAACGATGAGGCGCTCGCCGCCAACCTGGAAAAGCTCAAAGGCAACGCGATTACCACGAACGAGGCCATGGTGACGCTCCGCGAGCTCGAGCGCGATGTGCAGGCGAACCGCGCGGTCTACGAGTCATTTCTTGTCCGCGCCCGCGAGACCGGCGAACAGGAGCGGCTCGACACCAAAAACATCCGCGTCATCTCGCGGGCCGATGTGCCGCCGCGCCGCAGTTTCCCGCCATCGAACCTTTTGCTTGCCGTCAGCGCCCTCCTTCTTGGCGCCGCTGCCGGCACCGGCATCGTCATCGTACGAGAGACGTACGACATGGCGCCGCCCCAAACCGGCGCCGCGCGCGGCAAATTGGCCAGCGCGATCAGACGGTATTTGCCGGCTGGCGCGTTTTCGTCATCCATTCCGGTGCTCGCAATATTGCCGAATGTCGACGTCTCGTTCGGTTTGAGCGCGGCCGAAAATCCAAGATCACGCTTCGCCATGGAGCTTGGCAAAGTATTCGGCGCAGTGCGCGCGAAGCACAGAACACGCGGCAATCCGAGCATCCTCGTCGTCGCCTCCGATGACGAGGACGACACCGTGATGGTCGCGCTCACGCTTGCCGCGGTCGCGGCAGCGACGCAACGCGTGTTGCTGATCGACACGGATCTCGAAAGCCGAACGCTATCGGCGATCGATGCGGATCAAAACGACGCTGGACTCGTCGATGTCGCCGTCGGCCGCCGAGACCTCGCGGACGTGATCGTCCGCGATCGGGAAACCAATATCAACCTCGTGTCCTTTGTTTCGCCAAGGAGCCGTCGTGGCGGGCGCATCAACGAAGGGGCTATCAAAGAGGTCTTCAACGAAACGAAACGCTTCGGTGTCGTCATCGTCGCCGCAATCGATCTGGACCGCAATCCGAGCACCGGTTTCTTTGCCGACCTGGTGGATCATATCGTGCTGGTCGCAAGAACCGACGATCAGAACACAGCCGCCGTCGAACAATTCATGTCGCGCCTCGGTCCCAACGCGCGAAAGGTTCGCGGAGCGGTTCTCACCGGAGCCAGAGCGGCCTGATCGTCCAAGCCGGATCAGGCGCCGTCCGCAATGCGCGAGCAAGGAAGATCGTTGTGTCACAGCTCGATCTAGTCCCGGCAGAACGTCACACGGTCGGCAGAGCCCTCGACACCGACTCGCTCATTCGCACCTTCCTTCTTACCGCAGTGTTTCTGCTGCTGTGGATTTCATTTCGACCGTTCGAAAGCCTCGCTGAGCCGCCGGAGGTCACGGGGGTTGGCAACATCGCGAATCAAGTCGGCTATTCGCTACTGTTTCTGGTGCTCGCAGCGTGGAGTTTATTCCACCAGCCGTCACGGTTGATGCTTCTTGTACGACCGATCTTGATCGCAACGCTGCTTTGGTTTGCCGTAACCGTCGTTACTTCCTGGGAACCGTCCCTATCCGCGCGACGTCTCGCCTTTACGCTCTTGATCATAGGCATCGCAGGAATGGCGATGCTATTGCCAAAAAATGTCCGGCACTTCAGCGATGTGATAACCGCGGTCGTGCTTATCGTGCTTGTCTTATGTTACCTCGGCGTAGTTTTTGCGCCCTCGCTTTCGATTCATCAGTCTTCGGATTTTCTTGAACCCGAACTCGCCGGGGATTGGCGCGGCGTATTCGGACACAAGAACGAAGCGAGCGCCGTGATGGTGCTGTTCACCTTCATTGGACTATTCGTCGGACGCATACGCGGGGCCATCGTCGGCGCCGTGATCTTCGTTCCGGCGTTGACGTTCCTTGTCTTTACACAATCCAAAACGTCGCTCGCGATGCTCCCGTTTGTGCTGATTATTTCCACGATCATGGCCCGGGTTCGCCGGCCGGCAATCGGAATCGCGATCGCTCTTTCCGGCGTGGCGATTTTCAACATTCTTTCGGTCGGTTCGATCTATTCCGAGGCCATGCGTAAACTGCTCGATCTAGTTCTAACGGATTCGACCTTCACCGGACGGACCGAAGTCTGGCAATTCGTTTTAGATCACGTGATGGAACGCCCGATCACTGGATTCGGATTTGCGTCGTTTTGGGGAACTCCGGAGGTCGTCTACGGAATGGGTGGATATACAATTTGGGCGAACACCGCCGGCCATGCTCACAACGGTTACCTCGATCTTGCCCTCACCATCGGTATTCCCGGCGCGGTCCTGGTGATCCTATGGCTTGTTGTGCTTCCCCTCATGGATTTTTATCGCTCACCCCACGAACGCTCCGCCGTGCCGCTGGAGGTCCTTTTCTTGCGTGTCTGCCTTTTCGCCGCCTACGGGTCCTGCTTTGAGAGCATGCTGCTACAGGAAGGCGGGGCCGCCCTTTTCCTATTTGCGGCCACCTTTGCGCTACGGCTGGTCTCGGTATCGCGCGTGACACCGTAAAATACGCCTTCGCTCGCGGTGCCGCGGCACGTTGTTAACGACTGCGGCGCCAACGCGGTGGTCTTAATCCTAATCCTTCATTAAGCTTTGTTTTCCGTGACCTGACGGCTAAATGCACCGTTAGGAGCACGAAGGCATGACGGCACAATCCGCCGGTGTTTACCTTGATGTAACCGCCGAACCGCGGTGGGGCGTACCGGTCGCCATGATCGGCGGACTACCCATTGCGGTGATCGATCGCACACAGTCGGCGCAGCTCATGGTCGACGTTGCGCTCAAACGCCGCAACGCCGCGCTGCGCCCGCTCATCTTTACCTCCGCGAACGGTCAGGTGCTTTCCATGTGCGCCCGGCAATCGCAAATTCGCGATCTTTTGCTTGAGGCCGACCTCATCCACGCGGACGGCATGCCTCTGGTCTTCGTCTCTCGCCTTTTCCACAAAACACCGCTTCCAGAACGCGTCGCGACCACCGACCTTTTCCATGATGTCGCTCCGGTGGCACAGCGAAGCGGCACGCGCATGTTTCTGCTCGGCGCCGCCAAGGCCGTGGTGAACCAGGCCGTACAGCGCGTCCAAGCGCTTTATCCCGATCTCAACATCGTCGGCCACGACGGCGGATACCTGCGCCGGCAAGGCGACGAGGAACGGATCATCGAGACCATCAACCGCGCTCGCCCGGACATTCTGTGGCTCGGTCTCGGGGCGCCCGCCGAGCAATCGTTCGCCGTCCGCCACCGCGACCGTCTGCGCGGGGTGGGGCTGATCAAGACCTCCGGCGGTTTGTTCGATTTCCTGTCTGGCAGGAACGCGCGCGCGCCGGGTTGGATGCAGAGCGCCGGACTCGAATGGGCCTATCGAATTTATCTTGAACCGCGGCGCCTCACTGGTCGTTATCTTCTGACCAATCCGCACGCACTGTTTCTGCTGCTCACGCGGACCGGACACAAAAGTAAGGCGGTCTGGGATCAGGCCAACGGTAGGTGAGCGAAAATGCGGAGCACCCCTGCGCCATGACCGAACCTTCCGCGCCCTCGGTGTGTTTGTGCGTGCCGACGTTTCGCCGCCCGGCGGGGTTGCGCAAGTTGCTGGTTCATATTGAGCAATTGAATTACGCCGGTAAGCTAAGCGTCATCGTCGTTGACAACGACGTGGAATCGCGCGCCGGCGCGGTGGTTGTGGAAGAGGTGGCGCCGACCTTCCGTTTCCCACTGAGGTCCTACGTTGAATCTCGCCGAGGCCACACCTACGCTTATAACCAGGCCTTCGTAAACGCTTGTCATTCGACGCCCGCCCCCGATTATGTGGCCGTTCTCGATGACGACGAATACCCCGACGCAAACTGGCTCGCCGAATTGGTCCGGGTCGCGCGGGAATACAATGTTGAGATCGTCGGCGGTCCGGTATTTCCGGTGTTCGATAATCCCGATCACTGGCTTGCGAAGAGCGGCCTCTATGCACCGCAGCGCTATGCGACTGGGCTTGTGTCCATGATCTATGGCACGGGAAGCATGCTGATACGGCGCACCACGCTCGAGCATTACCTCGACGAACCGTTCCAGCACGATTATGCGTTCACCGGCGGCGGCGACGAAGAATTCTTCTACCGTTGCCGCAGGGATGGGCGCAGCTTTGCATGGGCCGACGAGGCCCATGTGTTCGAGACGACGCCCCGATCGCGGACCACCGTCGGTTACTTGTTGCGGCGAATGTTCCGCAAGGGCACGGGGGCTACCCGCGTCGAACGTAAATTCGCGGGAACTGTCCCCGGCGCCCTGCGCCGCTGGTGCAAGGGTCTAGGCCTGATCGGTTCCGGCACTTTGTTTCTGCCGATCGCCGCGCTCGGTGGCCGGCCGGCGATCATGCGTAGCTTGATCCTGGCCGCGCGCGGAAGCGGACGCATCGCCGCGGAGTTCGGCATTCTTTACGAGGAATACCGATAGCACCATGCTGGCGTATCAAACACAGGACCCCAACACCGGCTCCCTACCGGAGAGAGTCACGGGTATGGCGTCGCGATTCTTGGCGCGCCAAAGTCGTAGCAAGGTGCTGGCCTTGCGCAACGTACCGCCGATGGTGTCGTTCACGTTTGACGACGTACCTGCCTCGGCGTGCGAGTTCGGAGCGCACATCCTTGAGCAGCAGGGGGCGCGCGGGACTTTTTTTGTTGCCGGCAGCGGCTGCGGCACGGCGGCCCCGGGCGGACCGCCGCGCGCAACGATCGACCAGCTCAGAACGGTATGGGCAAACGGTCACGAAATCGGCTGCCACACCTATTCCCATCCGGCGATCCGGCGCATGACTCTTGAAGAGCTTGGCTGGGAGCTTGACCGCAACCGGGCGGTCCTGAAGACGATCAGCGGCGATATCGTGATACAAAATTTCGCCTATCCATACGGCGACCTTTCCATCCGAACCAAACGTTATCTTGAAGGCCGCTTCGAGTCTTGTCGTTCCGGCCACGCTGGCATCAATTGTGGAACAGCCGACCTCGGTGCACTCGATGCCTGGCCTTTGCAGAATGCATCGATCGATCACGCCAAGATTGTCGAACTGATCGCCGAGACGGTGCAAACTTGCGGATGGCTGATTTTCTACAGCCATGACGTTGCAGAACCGCCGAGCAGATTTGGTGTCTCTCCCAATCTGCTCCAGTGGGCAGTCGGCACTGCAACCGGATCCGGATGCGTTCTCACGACCGTCGCCGAAGGTCTTGACCTTATTCGCGGCCGGGCCAATTCAAAATGAGTGACTCACACGTATATGACAGCCGGAATCGGATTGGAAATCACGGCATGTCGATCACGGATCATTCGACACCTCCCAAAGTGACGGTGATCATCGCCGCGTATAATGCAGAAAAGTTCATTCGGAAAACGTTGGAAAGCGTTTTCGCGCAGAGTCTTGAGAATATCGAGCTTATCGTCGTCGACGACGGCTCAACCGACCGCACGCAGGAAATTTTGGCCACGTTTCCCGACCGCCGGTTGATCGTGCTTCGCCAAGAAAATGGCGGCGTCAGCGCTGCGAGAAATGCCGGTCTTGCTGCCGCGCGCGCACCATACATTTTCTTTCTCGACGCAGACGACATCCTGCTTCGAGACGCGTTGTTCCGAATGGTTGCGACTCTGGATAAGATGCCGCAACACGTCGCCTGCTTTGCGCATCACATCAGGATTGCGGAGGACGGTTCTGAGCTTTCGACGCGAGTGGACCTTCGCTGGAAGATATTTCCCAATGACGATACCCTGCGGCATCTCATCGCCAAGAACTTCATCGTTTGCGGCGCAATCTGCATCAGAACCGACGCTGCCCGCGCGGTGCGAGGCTTCAACGCGGCGCTTAAGCTGGGAGAAGATTGGGAGTTCTGGTGCCGTCTCGCCGTGCTCGGCGATTTCGCGGCTATGCCCAACGATATCGCTCTTCGGTACCGGCAGCGCTTCAACAGCGCGAATTATCGACTACGAATGTCGCCTGCGCGCGCGAATTTTGCGGCGATCGACTCGGTGTTTTCGAACCCGGCGATCCTGCAGAAATTTCCGCCTGCCGAGTTGAAACGGCTACGGCGGCTTGCGCAAATCGACGCCTTCTGGGCCGGGGCCCGCAACGAATACGTTCAGAGCCGGGCGATCAGGTTCGTTACGCACGTAGCCATCGGCGCATATTTGTATCCCGACAGCATTCTCAGGCCGCGCCTAGTTTATCTCTTCCTTCGCGGGCTGCTACAGCACCTAACGCGCCCACAACCTACCAGAACAGGGTCATAAGTTAACCAACGTTGCACGACCGCGTTGAAGTCGTAGGTCGACACTCTAACCGTTCGGCACCGTACACAGTATGTGGCGCTTTGGGACGCGCGGTAGACCGAAGGCTAAACGGCGTAACCCAAGAGGAAAAACGATGGACCGCAAAGTTGCGCTCGTCACACCAAGTCACCGCAATGACATCGAGCGGTTCGCTCTGCTTTGTGAAAGCATCGAGCAGCATCTCACGGGCTACGAGAGGCATTATGTCATCGTCAATGACGACGACGTGCCGCTTTTTGCGCAATTCAGCCGGCATCACCGTGTTGTTGTGCCCTGCTCGCAATTGCTGCCTTGGTGGCTCAAGCTCATACCTTCGGTACAGCGCAAGGGCCGCCGGGTTTGGTGGTCCTTTCGAACCAAACCGGTTCACGGCTGGCATATTCAGCAGATCCTCAAGATCGCCGCCGCCTTGCAATCACCGGAACAAAGATTTTGCTTCATCGACTCCGATAACGTGTTTATTCGACTTTTCAACTTAAAGGCCTATGCGGGCGGCGAGAAGACGCCGCTCTACATGGAGCGGGCGGCGATATCTGCTGAGGCGCCGTTGCACGCCACCTGGACCCGCAATTGCGATCGTCTTCTCGGTCGGGAAGAACCGACCACTTTCCCCGCCGACGATTACGTCGGCAATTTGCTCGTCTGGGACAAGGACGCCGTGCAGGATATGACGCGCGCCATCGAACGCGTCACGAAAAAGAGCTGGGCACATGCCCTCTGCAGCACACGCGGCTTTTCCGAGTATCTTCTGTACGGCCATTTCGTTCGAAACTCACAGCGGCACTTAGCACGGCATGAGATCACGACCGAAAGTCTGGCTAACGCATATTGGGACGATGCCCCCCTCGATTCCGCGGCGGTCATGGCAATGGTCAACAATACGCCGGAGTCGAAAGTGGCGCTGTGCATCGAGTCCTTTTCGCGCACGCCGGTTTCGATCATCCGTGACGCCGTTGGCTTGCAGCGGCGTCATGGCGGGCAGACGGCCACCCCCCGGTCAACGGCCGCCTCCGGGCGGCAACTTGATGTGCAATTGCATTAGCGATGAACGCGGGCTCGACTGCGGCACTCCGCAGCCTTCACCGAAAGCATAAGATGTTGTTAGGCCAAACCGCAATCAATTTTGCCGCCAACGTGTTCTCGGCGGTGTTCGGCCTCATCAATGTTATCGTATTCACACGATTGCTCGCGCCGGCCGAGTTCGGCACCTATGTGCTCGGTGTCGGATTCGCTCAAATTGCCAGCACATTCATGATCAGCTGGTTGCGGCTTCCCATCATGCGGGAACAAGCGCGCGGCGACGGGACCGACGTGCGCGGCGTTATCGTACCAGGGCTCGTTTTGTCGTGCTTGTTAGCGCCTGTCGCCTATATCGGGTCCCCGCTGGTCGGTCTCACCAGCCTTCCGGCTTCGGCCGCTGCAGCGCTCGCCCTTGCAATCGGCTTATTCGAGACCGGCCAGGAATTGTTGCGTGCACGCCTTCAGGCCTTCACCGTGATGAAGGCAACGATGGTAAGGGCAGTTTTAGTTTCTGCGCTCGGCGTCGCGTTCACGGTGGTGGGCCATTCCGGCGTGTTGCTGCTCACCGCCTCGGCGCTTGCCTATCTCATGGCAGCGTTCGCCTTTACCAGCGATGCATGGGCAGGCACCGTCGTTCGATTCGACGGCGCGCGGCTGTCCAGTATGGCCAAAGCCGGAATTCCACTCACCGTGTCGCTTACGCTTTTGGCTTTATCGGGCGTGATCGACCGCTTCATTATCGCGCATCTCGTCGGATCGGCTCAGGCCGGCCAATATAGCGCCGGCGTTGACCTCGTTCGGCAGGCGCTGATCATTCCGGCCATCAGCGCGGCGGCGGCCTTTTTCCCGCTCGCGGTCCAGATTCACGCCAACAAAGGAGCCGGCCCGGTACGGTCACATCTCGCCGAGTGTTTCGAATTCCTGCTTGCGGGGACCCTTCCCGCCAGTCTGGGCTTTGCGATCTTGTCGACCCATCTCGCCAACGTGATCCTCGGCGCGGATTTCAGAAGCACGGCAATCGCAATCATGCCGATCGTGTCGATAGCGTGCGTCTTCCAGATCATGGCTTATCAATATCTCCACATCAGTTTTCTGCTATCTGGGCGCAATTCGTTCTACCTGTGGAACACGGCTTCGGTGCTAGCGTTCAATGCGGTCGTAAGCTACCTGCTGATCCAGCATTTTGGGTCGGTGGGGGCGGCGTGGGGACGGCTGGCGGCCGATATTTTCGGCTTTAGTGGCGCGCTGTTGTTGTCCCGATGGGCCTTCCCGATGCCGACGCCTTTTCGTCGGCTGACAAAAGTTCTGATCGCCTCAGTCGTCATGGCGATCGTGGTCAGAAGCGTCGACCTCGCGGCGGCACCGTCCGACAAGGTCGCGCTCGCCGTTCTCGTCCCCAGCGGCGTCGCCAGCTATCTAATCATGTGCTGGATGCTCGATATTGCCAAAAGCCGGCATTACCTAAACCGCGGCCTGCAAATCGCGAGCAAGGCGCTCGCGCAATTGCGCCTTCGCGGGATGCAATTGTAGTCCGAAGCAGTTACGCCAGAAACGCACGGCCAGGTCATGATCATTCGGAAGTCCATGCTCACACGCCGACAAGCAATGTTAGGCAGCGCGGGCTTGATCGGAGCGCTGGCGGGCGGAGATTTGCGCGCAAGCCATGCACACACGGCCGCTCCCAACGCGACTTCGATGTTGCGCCCGAACCGTCGGGTTCCGTATGGCGCATGCGTCAACCTCGATCCGCTGGAGAAAGAACCCGAGTACCGCGTCGCAGTGGAGACCTATTGCCAGCAAGTGACGCCGGAATACGGGCTGGTCTGGGACTATCTGCGTCCAGCCCGCAATCAGTTCAATTTCGACTTCCCCGACAAAGCGCTGGCCTTTGCCGAAGCGAATGAGATGACCATGCGCGGTCATACGCTGGCCTGGTACGGCGCTATGCCGAGCTGGACGAAGGAGATCAGCGGAACCGCCGAAGCCGAGCGCGAGCTCGCAAACCACATTGAAAGAGTCGTTTCGCGCTATCGCGGCAAGATCAAGACTTGGCACGTGGTCAATGAACCGATCGACGATACCAGGGGCGTGGTCGGTGCACTGCGCCCCTCAATCTGGCTGCAATATCTTGGCCCGAAATACATCGACAAGGCCTTTCGCTTGGCGCACCAGGTCGACCCCTCCGCCGAGCTTTTGATCAACGAATACGATATCGAATGCGTAGGCGAAGGCTTTGCGGTGCGGCGGCAAGCTCTTCTGACACTCGTTCGCGATTTGCTGGCACGCGGCGTGCCGCTGCACGGGGTCGGACTGCAGGGCCACATCCAGGGCAAGTATCAGATTGACGATGACGGCCTATACAAGTTCGTTTCCGAAATCAGATCGCTTGGCTTGTCGGTTCATGTCACCGAGCTCGACGTCATCGACAAGGACTTTCCTGGGCCGACCGTGGTCCGCGATGCCCTCGTAGCGGCGCGCGCTTACGATTTCCTCAACGCTGTATTCGCCGCGGTGAGGCCATCCGTGATTGCCACGTGGGGCATCACCGACCGCTATACGTGGATGCCTATGTGGAATAAGCGCGCGGACGGACTCATCAACCGCCCCTTGCCCTTAGACGAGCACTACCAGCCCAAGCCATTATGGTTCGTGATCGATTATTTCTGTCAGAAGACCGCCTAGGACCGAAACGGCGTCAACATCGGACTGTGACCTGAGTGAAAGGCCGTTTTCATCTACCTGTCACATAGTCCGCGCAAATATGAGGCTCTTTCGAGCGAATGAGGAGTCTCATGAGCGATGTTGCCGTTTTACCCGGTTCGATCGAACCTGCAGCCCGCAAGGGGCCGGATCTCAGCGGTGCCATTAACCCCCTGACCGGTATCATCTTTGGGGGAATTATCGCGGCCGTCCTGCTGTTCGTCGCCTACAGCATCTATTCCGACATCGACGC
>JBEKSB010000134.1:0-11701 GCA_049517455.1 Xanthobacteraceae bacterium | reverse complement strand
ACAACATGGAGCAGATGCGTCGCGGGCGAGGCGCGATGGCAGAGTTCTTTATAAGTCAGCATGATCTGAACGTCCGCGCGCTCGGCGACACCTTGCGGCTTTCGAAGAGCAATGAGCAGGCAGCCGACACCTTCATGGACTTTCTCGATAAAGTCCCCGACGAGGTTCAAAAAAGGTCCCTTTTGAAGGCAGGTGGTTGGCCGGAGGAGCTTGCAAATCTCACAGGGCCAGAACGCCGTAAAGCTCTCACTCAAATCCGCGGCGATCTAGGCGACGTGGGGAAGAACGCGAGGGCGCTCGGTGAGGCACTCGCGGAGTCGCGGGATCGGCTCGATACGACATTGAGTGGCACTTCGGACATGATTGGCAAAGCGCTTGCCGAGCCATTTACCAAGGCTACGGATGCGGTTCGTGAATTCATCAAGGAAACCCGCGGGCCACTCATCGACGATCTCGATGGCGTGGCGAAGTCTCTTTCAGGTGTCGATTGGAAGCCATTTGCCGATGGCATAATTACATCCGTGCATGAAGTGACGGAGCTCGTCGGGGTTCTCGGCCGATTAACGGCATGGTTCGATAATTCTGCCGTCGGGCAATTGCTTAAAAATAAACTGGGTTCGTCCTCGGCGCGTTTGCTTGGTTCACTTGCGACCGGCGGCGCCATCGCGCCATTCGCGATGCCTAAACTTCCTGGACTCGCCAGCAATGCCTTTCCGTCCGCTCCGAGTGGTTATGGATATGGCGGAGGCTCGACCGAAGACGCAAAAAAGGTGGTGAAGGAAGGCTCGGAAGCTGGCACGCGCCGCGGCATCTTCGATGGCATGCGCGATTGGTTCAATTCCTTAAAGAACCGGACGTCGGCTGGCGGCGGCGGCTTCGAGGGGATGGTGCAAAAGGCAAGTTATTCGCCTGGCGGTGGCGGAGGTTTCGGCGCTGGCGAGCCCATCGCGCCAGGCGGAGTTGGCGGCGGTCTCGGTCCCGGCGGCGGGGCTTTCGCTGGCGCGGGTGCGCCCGGCGCCGGCGGTAAGCCCGGTGCGCAGCGGTTAATGACGGACCTCATCAACAGAGGCTGGTCGAAAGAAGCTGCGGCCGTCATGGCCGGTAATGTGCAATCCGAATCGAGATTCAATCCTGCGAACAATACGGGAGATAGCGGCACTTCGTGGGGACTGGCGCAATGGCATGGTGATCGCCGTCAACGCTTGGTGGCGGATGCGAACAAGGCTGGCGTGAGCTGGAAAGATTGGGACTTGCAAGTCAATCTCATGGACAAGGAATGGCGCGAGCGATACGGCGACGCGATCCACTCCCACGATTTCAACAGATTGGCCCGTCTCGGGAAGATGTACGAAGGATATTCGACCAACACATTCGGCGAGCGCGTCAGATCTGCGCAGCAATTTCTGAGAAATTATAAGGATGCAGCTCCCGCCGCGGTTCCTTTTTTGGAGTCTGGCAATGTGTGGGGGGCCGGCGGCGGTCGCCAGGGCGGTTCGCCGTTCGGCCTCGATCTTCTGCAACGGGGCACCGATCTCGATCTGCTGCAGGCGGCCCGCCGCGCGGGCTTCGGGGGTGCGACGCGACACGAGGTGACGGGCTCGGCGGGCGTGGTGGTGGATTTCTTGAATATGCCGCGGGGCGTTCGGATCGCAGGATCGATGGAAGGAGTGTTCAAAACACTTGAGCTCAACCGCGGCGTCTCCATGCCACTGGCGAGCGCGGGCGCCTAATTACGCAAGCGATGCGCCCTGGGCGACAGCGTGCCGCGAATCGAAGAAATGATGCTGCGCTGGCAAAGCTGGGCGCCGGAACGGACGGCATACGTCTACTGTTTCGATTCGGTTGCTGCGCCGGCGGCATTTCCAGAAATTCCGGAGGTTTTCGGGCTTGAGCCCGGCGAGCAGGTTTTCGTGATCTACAAAGTCGATGATGGGTCGCCGATGAAATTGCGCGGCAGGCTGGTGGATGCGATTACCGATGCGGCCGAGCTCGGCTTTGTGGTGCTGGGGGCCGCATACGCCTGAGGCGGGAACAAAATAATGGAGCTTGAGCGCATCACTTGCCGTTGCAATCCGCGACCCTGCGACGGGCATCGTGTGGTCAGCTCCCGGCGCGATCCATGCGGATCTGATGAAAGAGGTCGCGCCAAATACTTTGATTGATGAAGGCTTCACGACTTTGGTGCCACATGCATTGGGACAACGCGTAACGTTCGAGCAAGGCGAGGGACCACGGCTCGACGCACTTGAAGATGCCGCGGGCGTTGAACGGTCTTCGTCGGGAGATTGACCACAAACGCGGAGCGTGCGAGTCCGGCCCGGCGGGTAGCATGGGCGCGCGGGTTGGCGGGGGATTCCTATTCGCTTCGATCTGGGCTATGATTCGTGCGCGCCCCGAGCGGCCGTTGATCGCGACCGCCCGGGACGACTTCCCAACCGACGCCTTGGAGGGCATCGGATGAGCGCGAAACGCATAACACCCGAATCGCCCTCCGGCGTCTTTTCAGCCATCAACAGGAGGGTTCTATGTCGCTCGAAAATCTAAGCCGGCGCGCACTTATGGCCGGCGCCCGGGTATTCGCTGTTGCCGCTTCGCTTCCTCCAACGATTGCTGCGGCAAGCGTGTTGCCGCATTCCGGTCCAGCGCTCTCTGAGGATGCAAACCTGCTCGCACTTGGAGAGAAAATCGATCCTCTTCTCAGCACCTATCGTGCCGCTGCGGAGCGAAAGCGCCAAGCTCGCGTCATGGCGGAAGCTCTCTGCCCGCCGTTGCCCGATGAGCTCGTGGTGAAGCCCAAATATCGACTTCCATGGGCTGGATGCGCTGAGCGCGAGATCGACGTTGAGGGGAAGGATGTATGGCCGCCCAACTACACCGGTGCGGACGGCAAAACATATGCGCGCCGGCCTCGGGAAATCCTCAAGGGCAACCTGATAAAGGAGGCCATTGCGAGAGGCAACATCTATGCATCGCGCCGCACAAAGCACGGCAAGGAAATTTGGAGGCTGATCGGGATCTCCGAGAAGTATGAGGCCGAACGCGCGGCGGCGATCGAGCGCTCTGGCGTGCTGGAAGCAGCTAACGAACTCCGTCACTCGGCTGTCGATATCGAAATGCTGGCATACGAAGTGCGCAAGCACGAGCCCGTAACGATGATCGGCATTATGATCCAGGCGCGCGCGCTCGCAGCTCATGCGGAGGCCGAACTTGATGCGCACGGCTTCGTCGGGCGATCGGGCACTGTGCTCGGGCGCGAATTGGCGGCCTCCGTGCTGCGGATCGCCGGCGGATCGCGAGGCGTGTCATGACGCGCGTTGCTTCCATTGCACGCGACGCAAAGTTGATCGCCCTCGGCAAACGACTTGAGGATCTTCAAAAAAGACTTGCGCCCGTGCGTGCCGAACATTGGCGTCTCAACTATGAGGCCTATGAATACGCTTTTGTCCCAAACTGGATATGAACCTGGTCAGGACAATCCGCCCGGGCTCTTCGATCAATACGGCGCTGCAAACGAAGAAATGGGTAAGCGCAATGGCTTGTGCGCTTGCGACGAGAAAGAACAGGCGCTGCATCGCGAGCTGGACCCACTTATGCGCGAAATTTTTCGCACGCCGGCGGTGTCCGTTGCCGGGCTTCGCGTCAAGACGCTGGCAGCAATAGAAGCGTGTAAAAATTTTTGGGATCAGGCGCCTGGCGATCTCGATTACGATGACGAAGCCGTGCGCTCATTGATCGAGGCGGCGTGCGCGGTGGCCGACATTCCGGTGCCGAACGAGACGCAGGCCGTCATGGATGATGACGAGGATGCCCAACTATGTCCGCGCTCGGCGGCGCTCAACTGATGAGCGATCATCGACCCGGCAGAAGGTTCCCCGCATCCTGCCGGGGCTACGGGCGTCCTCCGCATTGCTCGATTGATGCTGGGCGTCACCGAGGGAGAGGCCGCGCCGCGCGGCGGCCGAGGCTGCCGCGCGTCGGGAGGCGTTTTCACGCAGGCTGGCCGAGGTGGATGGCTTGGCCGCACCTTGATTGTTGTGGACATGAACGAAATCTGTGGATGCGATTGCCGCACGAACTCGACACCCGCGTCTGCCGCGACTGAAATAGCGCAACCGCGCCGGTTGGCGCAGAAAAAAGGAAGAAAGCACCATGAAAACATATGTTGCAGTGATCGGAGGCGAAGCAATCGTCGCGTTCCGCGCCGAGGATGAAATTTTGGCTGCTATGGAAGTTGGGATAAAAACGGTGGGGTGGTCCTTGGTTTGACCGGGTATTCGGGACTATTGCGCGCCGCCGGAAGTGAGCTGTGGGACGAAGAATCCGAAATAAAGGTGCGACCCGCTTCGGCCGAAGAGCATGAGCGATGGCTTGCGGCTCGCGATTCTGAGATTGGCCCCGCCGCGGAGGGCAAATTAATCGATCCTGAGATGCACGACGACGTGGATGATCTCGCCGTGTACCTGATCCCGGTCCGTCCCGTCGACGAGGACGAGGGGGACGAGGAAGCGGCTTGATCACACGCCGCTAGGGGTAGGAGCGGGGTGGGGAAATAAAGCGCCAGCGGAGCCGCCCGCCCGGCTGGCGCTGGCCACTCAAGGAGGTCGAGATTATGGCGACAACTATTTACTTCGAACCGACGAAGATCAAAGACAAAAAACGGGAGTCGAGATCGAACTTTGAGTTCGGCCGATTTTCCAATGGTGATGTGTATTGTGAGGTCGACGGGAAAATGTTCGTCGTCGACAAGGTGATCGGAAGGAAAATTTACGATGGCATGATGGAACTCGGAGCCTCTCGTCAGTGGGGCTGGTAAGGGCGGCCCCCGGCCCGGCCGCGCCGGCCGCGTATCGGCTATTGCTTACCGGAACCTCCTTGGGGACCTTCGCGAAAGATGGCCTTAGTCGGGGGAGCTAGGCCGGCGATCACATTGCGAAGATATTGGATAAAGCTCCCCGATACCTCGGCAAGATCGTAATTGCCGTCGACTTGGCGTTTAATCACACCGAGACCGAGAAGTTCCTCGAACTCCTCTTTTTCCACGAGGATAAAGCGCGCAGCCTCATTTGCCGTTGCCATTTTGCGGTTCTCATTTTCAAAGCTCCCTGTGACACTTTCGGCCTTTTTGGGGCATGTTATCGCCGGTGGCAAGTGTCACAGCCCATTGAGATCATGTGCATTTCGTCGCGGCAGGCCGGCCTGTCACGCCGAAGGTCGCGGGTTCGAGTCCCGTCGCTCCCGCCATTAAATCAACATCTTAGCCTTCATTCGGCGATCGCGTTTCGACTTCGTGGCAGGCCCGCCCGCGGCCTACGCACAGGCTCGGCTTGCGCCTTTTTGTGCACTGCGCTAAGGGTCAAAAGATCAGTTTTCCAGCGTGAATCCGCAGAGATTTGGGGCAAATCGGCGCGGTCCCGGCTTGCGCGGAATCGTCGTATGGGGGGCATGTTCCTGCGCTAGGGACGAAGGCTGTCCGGTGATGGCCGACCAAGGGGCTGCCAATGACGCAATCGCTCCATGACTTGCTCCTCGCTTACCTTCCGCTTGTTGTTTTTATCGCGGTGGCGGCTGCGATCGGGCTGGCGCTACTCCTCTCCGCCTTCCTGCTCGCTTACAAGAATCCCGATCCGGAAAAGCTCTCGGCCTACGAGTGCGGCTTCAATGCCTTCGACGACGCGCGCATGAAATTCGACGTGCGTTTCTATCTGGTCGCCATCCTGTTCATCATTTTCGACCTCGAAGTAAGCTTTCTGTTTCCGTGGGCGGTGGCGTTCGGCAAGCTCGGGCTGTTCGGTTTCTGGTCGATGATGCTGTTCCTTGCGGTGCTCACCGTCGGGTTTATCTATGAGTGGAAGAAGGGAGCGCTCGAATGGAGTTGAGCGGACCCGCGATCCTTACCCCGCGTCAGGAATTGGTCGCCGCGCGCGCCGGACATCCGGGCGGCGCCAACGATCCGTTTTTTACCGGTTTGAGCGGCGAGCTTTCCGACAAGGGATTCCTGGTCGCGGCGGCGGACGACTTGATCGCCTGGGCGCGCGCCGGCTCGCTTATGTGGATGACATTCGGTCTCGCCTGCTGCGCGGTCGAGATGATGCAGATGTCGATGCCGCGCTATGACGCGGAGCGATTCGGCTTCGCGCCGCGCGCGTCACCCCGCCAATCGGACGTGATGATCGTGGCTGGCACCCTGACTAACAAAATGGCTCCAGCCCTGCGAAAAGTCTACGACCAGATGCCGGAACCGCGCTACGTGATCTCTATGGGATCGTGCGCCAACGGCGGCGGCTACTACCATTACTCATATTCGGTGGTGCGCGGCTGCGATCGTATCGTGCCGGTCGATATCTACGTGCCCGGCTGCCCGCCGACCGCCGAGGCGCTCCTCTATGGTGTGCTCCTGCTGCAGAAAAAAATCCGGCGCACCTCCACGATCGAACGCTGAAGATGGATGAGATACTCGACACTCTCGGCCGAACCATCGCCGATGCGCTGACGGCTTCGGTGAAGGGCTATTCGGTCGCACATCGTGAACTGACGGTGCAGGCCGAGGCTCGCGATATCGTTTCGGTGATGCGCTTTTTGCGCGATGATCCGCGCTGTCTGTTTTGGAACATTGTCGACGTGACTGCGGTCGACTGGCCGGGCCGGGAGCGGCGTTTCGACGTGGTCTATCACCTGCTTTCGCCCAAACATAACGTGCGCGTGCGCGTGAAGATCGAGGTCGACGAGGCGACGCCGGTCGCTTCGATCATCGAAGTTTTTCCTGGCACCGATTGGTTCGAGCGCGAGGCTTACGATCTTTACGGGGTGGTGTTCACGGGCCATCCCGACATGCGGCGGCTGTTGACGGACTACGGCTTCGACGGCCATCCGCTACGGAAGGATTTTCCGCTCACCGGCTTCGTCGAGGTACGCTACGACGACGAGCTCAAGCGAGTCGTTTACGCGCCGGTGCGGCTGGCGCAGGAGTTCCGCAACTTCGATTTTTTGTCGCCCTGGGAAGGCACGGACTATGTGCTGCCGGGTGACGAGAAGGCGGGCAAGATCGGCGGAAGCGGGCAGGGGTCTTGAGATGAAAGCAACTCTCAAACCTGGGCTCAGCCACCGTCTTGTCTACACCGTTCCCGAGAACAAGACTGTTCCCTACACATTCCCTGAGTCTCCCGTTATCGCGTCCATGCCCAAGGTATTCGCCACGGGCTTCATGATCGTGCTGATGGAGTGGGCCTGCACGGAACTCCTCGCTGCTCACCTTGCGCCGGGCGAAGGCAGTGTCGGCGTCCACGTCGACGTGAGCCACCTTGCTGCGACGCCGCCCGGCATGGTGGTGACGGTCGATGCGGAATGTGTGGAAATCGCCGGCCCGCGCGTGACCTTTCACGTCAAAGCGCATGATGGTGTCGACCTCATCGGCGAAGGCCGACATGAGCGCTTCGTGGTTGCGTGGGACAAATTCAATGCCGGCGTCGCCGCCAAGGCGGCGAAGCTTGCGCAGGTTGCATGATGGCTGAAACCAAAGAGCGCAACTTCACCATCAATTTCGGGCCGCAGCATCCGGCCGCGCATGGCGTTCTACGCCTTGTCCTCGAACTTGACGGCGAGGTGGTCGAGCGGGTCGATCCGCATATCGGGCTTCTGCACCGCGGTACCGAGAAACTGATCGAGCACAAGACCTATCTGCAGGCGATCCCGTATTTCGACCGGCTCGATTACGTCGCGCCGATCAACCAGGAGCATGCGTTCTGCCTGGCGGCGGAGAAGCTGCTCGACCTCACCGTTCCAAGACGCGCGCAGCTTATCCGCGTGCTTTATTGCGAGATCGGCAGGCTACTTTCGCACCTTCTCAACGTCACCACGCAAGCAATGGACGTCGGCGCGCTCACCCCGCCGCTTTGGGGTTTTGAGGAACGCGAGAAGCTGATGGGTTTTTATGAGCGCGCTTCGGGCTCACGCATGCACGCGGCCTATTTCCGCGTCGGCGGCGTTCATCAGGATCTGCCGCCGAAACTGATCGACGACATCGGGGCGTTCTGCGATCCGTTTCTGAAAGTCTGCGACGATCTCGAGGAACTGCTCACCGAGAACCGCATCTTCAAACAGCGCAACGTCGATATCGGGGTGGTGAAGCTGGAAGATGCCTGGGCTTGGGGCTTCTCCGGAGTGATGGTGCGCGGCTCGGGCGCGGTGTGGGACTTGCGCAAGGCGCAGCCCTACGAATGCTATTCCGAGTTCGATTTCGATATTCCCGTGGGTAAGAACGGCGACAATTACGACCGTTATTGCATCCGCATGGAAGAGATGCGCCAGTCGATCCGCATCATGAAGCAATGCGTGGAGAAATTGCGCGGGGTGGAGGCACAGGGTCCGGTCGTGGTCGACGACAACAAGATCGCACCGCCGCGCCGCGCGCAGATGAAGCGCTCGATGGAGTCGCTCATCCACCACTTCAAGCTTTACACCGAAGGCTTCCACGTGCCGGCCGGCGAAGTTTACGCCGCGGTCGAAGCGCCCAAGGGCGAGTTCGGCGTTTATCTCATCGCCGACGGCAGCAACAAACCCTATAAGTGCAAAATTCGTGCGCCGAGCTTCGCCCACCTTCAGGCTATGGATTTTCTCTCGCGCGGCCACATGCTCGCCGACGTCTCGGCGATCCTCGGCTCCATCGACATCGTGTTCGGCGAGGTCGACCGATGAGTGTGCGCCGCCTCGCCGAAAAGCAGCCGCCGAGCTTTGCGTTCACGCCGGAAAATCTCGATTGGGCTAAAGCGCAGATCGCCAAATATCCGCCGGGCCGGCAGCAATCTGCGGTGATCCCGTTGCTGTGGCGCGCGCAGGAGCAGTCCGGCGGCTGGCTGCCGCGGAAGGCGATGGAGGCGGTGGCGGAATTGCTTGGCATGGCGAAAATCCGCGTGCTCGAAGTCGCGACCTTCTACACGATGTTCAATCTCAGCCCGGTCGGACGTTTCCACGTGCAATTCTGCGGCACGACGCCGTGCATGCTGCGGGGCGCCGATCAGCTCAAGAAAGTGCTGCACCGGATGGTCGGCCACGAGAACGAAGTGACCGCCGACGGCACGTTCTCCTGGACCGAAGTCGAGTGCCTGGGCGCCTGCGTCAACGCGCCGATGGTCCAGATCAATGCCGACTATTACGAGGACCTCACGCCGGAGACGCTGACTCGCATCCTCAATGAGCTTGCAGCGGGCAAGACGCCGAAGCCGGGTCCGCAAATCGACCGTCAAAACTCCGCGCCGATTGGCGGCGCGAATACGCTGACCGACCCATCGATCTACAAGGTAACTGCGCCCGCCGCTGCGCTGCGAGACAGTGATGCGAAGAAGCCGGGCGAAGCAGCCAACGTCCATGAAGTGGTGGCGCCGAAGCCGCCTATCGCCGATTCGACCGATCCGAGACGCGGATAAGACAATGCTTGCCGACAAGGACCGTATCTTCAAAAATCTCTACGGCCATCACGGCTGGGGCCTTGATGGCGCGTGTGCGCGCGGCAGCTGGGACGGCACCAAGGCGATTCTGGAAAAAGGCCGCGACGCCATCGTCAACGAAGTGAAAGCTTCGGGCCAACGCGGCCGTGGTGGGGCGGGATTTCCGACTGGGCTCAAATGGTCGTTCATGCCCAAGCAGTCCGACGGTCGGCCGACCTATCTCGTCATCAACGCCGACGAGTCGGAGCCCGGCACCTGCAAAGACCGCGAGATCATGCGGCACGATCCGCATCTGCTGATCGAGGGTTGTTTGATCGCCGGCTGCGCCATGGGCGTGCACAATTGCTACGTCTACATCCGCGGCGAATTCATCCGCGAGCGCGAGCGCCTGCAGGCCGCGGTCGATCAGGCCTACGAAGCAAAACTTATCGGCAAGAACAACGTCCACGGATGGGACTTCGACATCGTCGTCCACCACGGCGCCGGCGCGTATATCTGCGGCGAAGAGACGGCACTGCTCGAAAGCCTCGAAGGCAAGAAGGGCCAGCCGCGCTTAAAGCCGCCGTTTCCGGCCAATATGGGCCTCTATGGCTGCCCGACGACGGTCAACAACGTCGAGACCATCGCGCAAGTGCCGGACATCATGCGGCGCGGTGCCGCTTGGTTCGCCGGCATCGGCCGGGCGAACAACACCGGCACCAAGCTCTATTGCATCTCCGGCCACGTCGAGCGCCCGTGCAATGTGGAAGACCAAATGGGGATTCCCCTGCGCGAGCTGATCGAAAAGCACGCCGGGGGCGTGCGCGGCGGCTGGGACAATCTGCTTGCCGTCATTCCGGGCGGCTCATCGATGCCGCTGGTGCCCGCCGGGCCCGATCAGGCCGACACGCTACTGATGGATTTCGACGGCTGCCGCGATAAAAAATCGGCGCTCGGCACGGCTGCGGTCATCGTCATGGACAAGACCGCCGACATCGTACGGGCGATGGCGCGCATCTCCTATTTTTACAAACACGAGAGTTGCGGCCAATGCACGCCATGCCGCGAAGGCATGGGCTGGATGTGGCGGTTGCTCACGCGCATGGCCGAAGGCCGCGCGCAGAAGCGCGAGATCGACATGCTGTGGCAAGTCACCACGCAGATCGAAGGCCACACCATCTGCGCGTTCGGCGACGGTGCCGCCTGGCCGGTGCAGGGCCTGCTGCGGCATTTCCGGCCGGAGATCGAGCGCCGCATCGACGAATACACCGCGAATGCAGGCGCGGAGGGCGTGCTCAATCCGCCGGTGCCTGAGGCGGCGGAGTAGGGGAGGTTACGGTGGCAAATATGACCATTTCCCCACGGTTCTGGCGCGCCGTCACGCTGTTGATGCGGCTGGACATCGCCAGCTCCATCATCATGACCGCGGGATTGTTGTTCTGGCTGACGTGGCACGCATGACCAAGCTTATCGTCGACGGCAAAGAGATCGACGTCCCGCCGGAATACACGCTCCTGCAGGCGTGCGAAGCCGCGGGCGCGGAAATTCCGCGCTTTTGCTTCCAGGAGCGGCTGTCGATCGCCGGCAATTGCCGCATGTGCCTCATCGAAGTTGCCGGCATGCCGAAGCCGCAAGCGTCTTGCGCGATGGGCGTGAAGGATTTGCCGCCGAATAAGGACGGCTCGCCGAAGGTGCTCAGCACCCGCTCGCCGATGGTGCGTAAGGCGCGCGAAGGCGTGATGGAATTCCTGCTGATCAATCACCCGCTCGATTGCCCGATCTGCGATCAGGGCGGCGAATGCGATCTGCAAGACCAGGCCATGGCTTACGGCATGGATCAGAGCCGCTACCGCGAGAACAAGCGCGCGGTCGAGGACAAATATCTCGGCGCACTGGTCAAGACGTCGATGAACCGCTGCATCCAGTGCACGCGCTGCGTTCGCTTCGCGACCGAAGTCGCAGGCGTCCCCGAACTCGGCGCCATCGGGCGGGGCGAGGACATGGAGATCACGACCTATCTCGAAGAGGCGATGGTTTCCGAATTGCAGGGCAACGTCGTCGATCTCTGTCCGGTCGGCGCGCTCACCTCAAAACCCTATGCGTTCGCGGCGCGCTCCTGGGAGCTCAACAAGACCGAGTCCATCGACGTCATGGATGCGCTCGGCTCCGCGATCCGCATCGACACGCGCGGACGCGAAGTGATGCGCATCCTGCCGCGCACCAACGACGACGTGAACGAGGAATGGATCTCGGATAAAACGCGTCACGTGGTCGACGGCCTG
>JBEKSB010000133.1:0-11910 GCA_049517455.1 Xanthobacteraceae bacterium | reverse complement strand
TGGCCGCTGACAAAGACGTGGCCGATATTGTTGGCGCGCAAAATCCGGTCGAGGTCGGTGCCCTCGAAGCTGTCCGAGCCGTAATTGATGACGATCAATTCGTCCTTGTTCGGCTTGAGCGCATCGATGACGTCGACTTCCCAGGTGCCGATGATGCCCTTGTTTTCATCCTTCGCGCCCTGCAACAGCGGGTAGTACTGGTTCTCTGGCAATTCCGGAAAGCCGGGACGCCAGCCGATGTTGACGAAGACGATCAGCAAGCCCCGGCTGCGCGCGAGCGTCAGGACTTTCTGCGCGTTTTTGATCGAATTACCTTTTTCGATCTGCTTACAGAGATTCTTGCCCCAGACTCCTTTGGGATCGCAGACGCTGTTCTGCCAGTGCAGCATCAACAGGGCGGCTCCGGGGGGCACCTGCCTGGACATGTTTCTCCTCGCAAGTTTGATCCGTCCTGTTCAACCGGAACGGACGGCCCGCGATGGGCGAGTTTAACTAGCACCGCCCTATCCGAAGGTGGCCGCGCGCATGACGGTACGATGGATTGGCACCGAGTCAATGATCTGGATACACGAGGCCGGAACGAAAGGCAGTGAGTGCAGCGCAGCAAATGCGATCAAATTTAATGCCCGCGCAATCGTCGCGAACCGCCGGACTTAGGGGAATCATGTTAGATTGCACATAGGACGGTTGGCAGCGATGTGGCGCTTTCTTCGTCGGCAACGTTTCAAACCTGTTTGCGTTCTCCATGGCGCGACACCTTTCGCGATCCTTGCCGCCGTGATCACCACCTGTTTATCGGGCCTGGCGTTCGAGGCGCAGGCACAAGAAGAACAGCTATCGAAGACCGGTCGGGCCAATCATCCAATTGTTATTCGCGAACACGCGGGATGGAACAAAGACTGCGACGCAATTGCGCATCCCGCGCTTTATCTGTTTGAGCCACCGCGCCATGGCAGTGTGTGTGCGCGCATCGAAAATATCAAAATACATTCCATGTATGTCGGCACCGAGTCGCAATGCATCGGACGCCTGGTTCGCGGCGTTCAGCTGATTTATCGTCCGGAGGCAGGCTACGCCGGCAACGATAGCCTGCGATACGCGGCGCAATACCCTTCGGTTCTCAGAACGGTTTCGGTGATCGTCACAGTGACAGCATTTCCACCGGGCGCGCCTAGCGCCGTGCCATCGAACATCACCGCACCGATGCCACCAATACGACAGTCGTCGGAACCGGTTCCCGCCTGCGAAGAGCTTATATTCTAGACCGCCTGCTTGCCGCGCGGGCCTGGATTGACCCGACGGCCCGTCGGACTTTGACGAGCTGCGTAAATGGAGCGTCGGCGAATCGGGGAAAGAGTGCCCGGTGCGGTGTTCGGATTAAGCTAGTTCCAGTTCGTCGACGGTCCTATTGGCGGCCAGCGTGGACGACCGCATCGGATCGCTCGCCGCTCCGGCGCGTCGCAAATCCCGCATCAGTTCGGCAAGACTGGTTTTGAGGTCGTCAGCCGGATCGGTGGGCGTCGCAACGCGCCGCGCGAGATCGCCATGGCCTTCCACCGTCATTGACCTGCCACCAGGATGCTTCGCCAAATCCGCTTGCTGGCGCAGGCCCCGCCCGCTTGCCACTGGGCGCCGCCGATCGCGGCCGGCGAGCTTGAAAGCGCATTCGGCGACCAGCAGCAACGCCACCGCCAGCGCGCTGGCGAGAGACACGCCCGGGGGAACAATCTGGCTAGCGGCCGCTTCATCCGCGTTGCTGCGATCAATCACGGGCCATCTCGACGGCAGTTGCGCCGTCGCGACCGCCGGCGCATTTCGTTCGGCGTAACTGTCGCTCATCCCCGAAAGCTCGGACTGGTCTAGATCCTGTGCCGCCGGAAGATCGGGCCACCGCGCAGCAAAATCCGCCAGGTTTCGCTCGCCACGGAGCGAAGGCTGCCACAATGCGGCGTAGTCAAACGCGACCGGCATCGCCGCTGTTGGCGCGGACTCTGTCTCTCCGGGAGTTTGCGGCAGCGTCGCGCTTGCCGTGTCAGCGGCGCTCGTTTTCGCCGGCGCCGGCGTCGAAGCAGACGGCGTCGCTGCAGGCGCGGCCACGCGCGCATCGGCAGCGCCAAGGTACCAACAGTGCTGTTTATCTGCGCGATTGATGCGGTAGTACCAATGGCTGCCGCGCGGTGTGGACGAGCCCGGCTTCGGTTTACACTCCTCGGCCGCGGGCTCGCTCAGGCTTGCGTGAGCGGTGAGCAAAAAAGCGGCCGACCCTACGACGAGGATGGCCGCCAGAATCTTTGGCCTGCGCATTGACCCTCCATCGCTGTGCGGTGTTGCGCGGTACCTGCATTCGCCACGGCGTCAGTGTGCCCAACGGATTTGGGCCTTAGTGGGTTGCGAATGTGACGATTGGCGGACCGGCGAGCTTGCGCCGTAGCCCGCACGCGTAACGACGTGCCTCGCTCCTGACGCCGGCGTACGCGGCCGCAGCGACCAAAACGCGCTTATGGGGATCCGTGATCTGCTGGCTACGGCGCCGGCAAACCGATGCTGCTGGGAATTGGATCAGGCAAGTAAGCGCCGGCGCGGATCGCTTTTTGCAACGTCTTGAAATCCGCTCCGGACTGCAACTTCTCGTAAACGAGCGCCGGATCAAAGAACGTCCCGATCGGATTCGCGGCGAAGTCCGCCGACGTGCGCATGAATTCCGTTGAAAGCGCCCAATTGGAGAAATTGTCGCTTTGCAGCTCAACGAAATTTCCTTCGGGGTCCTTGTAGTAAAGGGAGATCGTGAGCCCCTGGTCGAAGCAGAATGCCGGTTCCACCCCCGGTTTGCGCAACCGGTCGAACGTCGACATCAGGTCGGCGAAGGTGTCGTATTCGAACGCGCAATGGTGCATCCCGTTATGATTCACCTTCTGCGCATCGTCCGACAGTCCCGGCACCGCGAGAAAGGCGATACGATGATTTGCGTCGTCATTGGTCGTCCATGCCGCGACCTGATCCCTGAACTGCACGTGGGCGCCAATAACGAGCAAGTACCACGCGATCATTTCGTCGAGGCGGCTGGTTTTTATCGTGACGTGATGCAGCTTGGGCTTGATCATCGGCTGTTTGCTCCCGTTTCCGGCGTTAGCAGCGCTCTCATTGGGTTGGTTTCTTAATAGCAAGCAGCCCGCACGGAGCGATAGTGAAATGCGGGAGCGATCGAGTGGCTCAAATGCCGCTCCCGGATTTCGCGACCGCTCAATCCGGACTACGCTCGCCCGTGAGCTCTCAACATGTCGGCGGCGCCCCGCCCATTGCACCGATGCGCCTCCCGTGGTCCACTTGGCCGGCAGACGTCGCGGAGAAACGGGCCGAGAACCGCGAGGCCATACCTTAATGATCGCGCGCCGGGTTTCAGACTTGTGCTGACGCCTGGAGTTTGCCATGTTCCGTATAGGACAGCATTGCTGTCCCAATTTGGTGGCCAGTAGCGCGCGCCCCCCTCCCACCCTCCACCGAAATCGGGTGAGGAAAAAGGTGGGGGAAAGACGCGCGAAGGCCAGCCGCCGAGGGCGAGGGCGCGTCGGATGGCGGCAGAAACAAGCAGCCAGGGCCGTCAAGCGGCACGAAGGTTGCCTCCAGGATGATGGCTCGCCCTTGCGCGCTGGATGAGAGTCCGGCGCGAGGAAACGATGTGCCGAAACCTCAGTGCGGCCAGGGGCCACAGCGGGGGGAGCGCGAAGAATGACGATGGGCGCGCAAAGCTTTGGGCTCTTCGATCCGGCGCTGGAAAAGGATTCCTGCGGGGTCGGGTTCATTGCCGACATCAAGGGCCGCAAATCGCACAAGATCGTCGAGGACGGACTGACGATCCTCGTCAACCTCGAGCACCGCGGCGCGGTTGGCGCCGATCCGCGCGCCGGCGATGGCGCCGGCATTCTGGTGCAGACGCCGCACAAATTCTTCGCCAAGAAAGCAGTCGAGCTCGGCTTCAGCCTGCCCGCGCCCGGCCATTACGCCGTCGGCGCGCTGTTCCTGCCGCACGACGAGGAATGGCGGGCCGAGATCATGGACACTTACGCGGCGGTCGCCGCGCAGGAAGGCATGACGCTTCTGGGCTGGCGCGACGTGCCGACCGACAATTCGACACTTGGCGAGACGGTGAAGCCGACCGAGCCTAAAAACATGCAGGTGTTTCTCGGGCGCGGCTCGAAAATCACCTCGGAGGACGAGTTCGAGCGCCGGCTCTACATCCTGCGCAAGACCATCTCGCGCACGCTTTACACCAAGCGCGAGCGGCAGACCTCGCACTATTACCCGGTCTCGATCTCGTGCCGCACCGTGATCTACAAGGGCATGTTCCTTGCCGATCAGCTCGGCGCCTATTATCCCGATCTGCGCGATCCGGATTTCGAAAGCGCGCTGGCGCTGGTGCATCAGCGCTTCTCGACCAACACGTTCCCGACCTGGTCGCTGGCGCATCCCTACCGCATGGTCGCGCATAACGGCGAGATCAACACGCTGCGCGGCAACAACAACTGGATGGCGGCGCGGCAGGCCTCCGTATCGTCGCCGCGATTCGGCGATGACATCGGCAAGCTTTGGCCGATCTCCTACGAAGGCCAGTCCGACACCGCCTGCTTCGACAACGCGCTCGAATTCCTCACCATGGGCGGCTACCCGCTCGCGCATGCGATGATGATGCTGATCCCGGAGGCGTGGGCCGGCAATCCGCTGATGGATGAAGAGCGCCGCTCGTTTTACGAATACAATGCCGCGCTGATGGAACCGTGGGACGGCCCCGCGGCAATCGCCTTCACCAACGGCCAGCAGATCGGCGCGACGCTGGACCGTAACGGCTTGCGCCCCGCGCGCTACATCGTCACTCGCGACGACCGCATCATCATGGCGTCGGAAGTCGGCGTGCTGCCGATCCCGGAGGAGGAGATCGTCACCAAGTGGCGGCTACAGCCGGGCAAGATGCTGCTCGTCGACCTCGAAGAAGGCCGGCTCATTCCCGACGAGGAGCTGAAGGCGACGCTGGCGCGCAGCCATCCCTATCGCGAATGGCTCGAACGCACCCAGATCGTGCTCGAAGATTTACCGACGTCGGCGGAAGCAGCACCAATCTCGAACCACGCGCTGCTCGATCGTCAGCAGGCCTTCGGCTACACCCAGGAGGACCTGAAAATCCTGATGACGCCGATGGCGACGACCGGCGAAGAAGCGGTCGGCTCCATGGGCAACGACACGCCGATCTCGGCGCTGTCCGACAAGCCGAAGCTGCTATTCACCTACTTCAAACAGAACTTCGCGCAGGTGACCAATCCGCCGATCGACCCGATCCGCGAGGAGCTGGTCATGAGTCTGGTCTCGATCATCGGGCCGCGGCCGAACCTGTTCGACCTCGAGGGCATGTCGAACACCAAGCGGCTGGAAGTGCATCAGCCGATCCTGACCAACGCCAACCTGGAGAAGATCCGGGCGATCTCGGAGGTCGCGGAGTCGCACTTCAAGTCGCTCACGCTCGACACCACCTGGCCGGCCGAATCCGGCGTCGCGGGCATGGAAGAGGCAATCGCGGCCTTGTGCAGCCAGTCCGACGTGGCGGTGCGCGACGGCATCAACATCATCATCTTGTCCGACCGCCGCGCCGGCGCCGACCGGATTCCGATCCCGTCGCTGCTTGCCTGCGCGGCCGTGCATCATCATTTGATCCGCGAGGGACTGCGCACCTCGGTCGGGCTGGTCGTCGAATCCGGCGAGCCGCGCGAGGTGCACCATTTCGCCTGCCTTGCCGGCTACGGCGCCGAGGCGATCAATCCCTATCTCGCGTTCGAAACGCTTACGGCGATGAAGGGCGAACTGCCGCAGAAGCTCGACGATAAGGAAATCATCAAGCGCTACATCAAGTCGATCGATAAAGGACTGCTCAAGGTGATGTCGAAGATGGGCATCTCCACTTATCAGTCCTATTGCGGCGCGCAGATTTTCGACGCGGTCGGCCTGAAGTCCGAATTTGTCGCCGAATATTTTACCGGCACGGCGACCCGCATCGAAGGCGTCGGTCTCGACGAGATCGCCGAAGAGGCCGTGCGCCGGCATCGCGACGCTTTCAGCGACGCGCCGATCTACCGCTCCATGCTCGACGTCGGCGGCGATTATGCGGTGCGCGTGCGCGGCGAGGATCACGTCTGGAACGCGGCGACCGTCGCTTCCCTACAGCACGCGGTGCGCGGCAACTCGTATGAGAAATACCGGCAATACGCGGCGATCATCAACGATCAGTCGGAGCACCTGTTCACCATCCGCGGTTTGTTCCGCCTCAAGTCGGCCGCCGACGAAGGCCGCAAGCCCGTACCGGTCGAGGAAGTCGAGCCGGCCAAGGAGATCGTCAAGCGGTTTTCGACCGGCGCCATGTCGTTCGGCTCGATCTCGCGCGAGGCGCACACCACGCTCGCCATCGCCATGAACCGCATCGGCGGCAAGTCGAATACCGGCGAGGGCGGCGAGGAATCCGACCGCTTCAAGCCGCTGCCGAACGGCGATTCGATGCGCTCGGCCATCAAGCAGGTGGCGTCGGGCCGCTTCGGCGTCACCGCCGAATATCTCGTCAATTCGGACATGATGCAGATCAAGATCGCGCAGGGCGCCAAGCCCGGCGAAGGTGGCCAATTGCCCGGCCACAAGGTCGACAAGACCATCGCCAAGGTGCGCCACTCGACCCCCGGCGTTGCCCTCATTTCGCCGCCGCCGCATCACGACATCTATTCGATCGAAGATTTGGCGCAGCTCATCTTCGACCTGAAAAACATCAACCCGGACGGCGCCGTGTCCGTAAAGCTCGTTTCCGAGGTCGGCGTCGGCACCGTCGCCGCCGGCGTGTCGAAGGCGCGCTCCGACCATGTCACCATCGCCGGCTACGAAGGCGGCACCGGTGCCTCACCGCTCACCTCGATCAAGCATGCCGGCTCGCCGTGGGAGATTGGCCTGGCGGAAACCCACCAGACGCTGGTGGCCAACCGGCTGCGCGGACGCATTGCCGTGCAGGTTGACGGCGGCTTCCGCACCGGCCGCGACGTTGTCATCGGCGCGCTGCTGGGCGCCGACGAGTTCGGCTTCGCCACCGCGCCGCTGATCGCCGCCGGTTGTATCATGATGCGCAAGTGCCACCTCAACACCTGCCCGGTCGGCGTCGCCACCCAGGACCCGGTGCTGCGCAAGCGCTTCACCGGCCAGCCCGAGCACGTCATCAATTTCTTCTTCTTCGTCGCCGAAGAGGTGCGCGAATTGATGGCGGCAATGGGCTACCGCAGCTTCTCGGAAATGATCGGCCAGATGCAGATGCTCGACGCGCGTGAATTGGTCGATCACTGGAAAGCGCGCGGCCTCGACTTCTCCCGGCTGTTCACCAAGCCGGACGTGCCGGCCTCGGTCGCGATCTTCAATTGCGAGAAGCAGGATCACAAGATCCACGACATCATCGACCGCAAGCTGATCGCGCAGTCGCAAGGCGCGCTCGACCGCGGCGCGCCGGTGCGATTGAGCCTGCCGATCACCAACACCGACCGCACCACCGGCGCGATGCTGTCCGGCGCGATCGCCAAGCGCTACGGCCATAAGGGGCTGCCGCACGACACCATCGTGGCGCACTTCAAGGGCACCGCGGGGCAGAGCTTCGGCGCATTCCTCGCCCGCGGCGTCACCTTCGAGCTCGAAGGCGACGCCAACGACTATGTCGGCAAGGGCCTCTCCGGCGGCCGCCTCGTCGTGCGACCGCCGGCGGACACCGGGATCGTTCCGGAAGAATCGATCATCATCGGCAACACGGTTCTCTACGGCGCCATCGAGGGCGAATGCCATTTCCGCGGCGTCGCCGGCGAGCGCTTCGCCGTGCGCAATTCCGGCGCTATCGCGGTGATCGAAGGCGCCGGCGATCATTGCTGTGAATATATGACCGGCGGTGTCGTGGTGGTGCTCGGCCCCACCGGCCGCAACTTCGCCGCCGGCATGTCGGGCGGCATCGCCTATGTGCTCGACGAGGATGGCACCTTCGCCGCCCGCTGCAACCTCGCCATGGTCGAACTCGAGCCGATGCCGCAGGAGGAAGAGATCAACGCCCGGGTCTACCACCACGCCCGCGATCTTGAAGCGCATGGGCTGGTCGAAGTCATGTCCGACCTGAGCCAATTCGATGCGGCGCGGCTTTATTTGTTGATCTCGCGCCACGCCCACTTTACCGGCTCGACCGTCGCTGCCAAAATCCTGGGCGACTGGTCGGCTTGGTATCCGAAATTCCGCAAGGTCATGCCGGTCGAGTATCGTCGCGCGCTCAACGAGATCAAGGCTGAAGCGCGAGCCATGCAGGCGGCGGAATAGAGTACGACGTGTGGGCAAGGTTACCGGCTTTCTCGAATACGAACGCGAAGACCGCGACTACGAGCCGGTCGAAGAGCGCATCCGCCATTGGCACGAGTTTATTCTGCCGCTGCCGGAGGCGGACTATCGCACCCAGGCCGCGCGCTGCATGAATTGCGGCGTACCGTATTGCCAGGGCACCGGTTCGCTCCGCCCCGGCACGCCGGGGTGCCCGGTCAACAACCAGATCCCCGACTGGAACGACCTCGTCTATGCCGGCAATTGGGATGAAGCCGCGCGCAACCTCCACTCGACCAACAATTTTCCCGAAGTCACGGGCCGCGTCTGTCCGGCGCCGTGCGAAGCCTCGTGCACGCTTAATATCGACGAGAACCCGGTCACAATCAAATCGATCGAATGCGCGATCGCCGACCGCGCCATCGCACAGGGGCTCAAGCCCGAGCCGGCGACGGCGCTGACCGGCAAGAAAGTCGCGGTCGTCGGTTCGGGACCGGCCGGCATGGCTTGCGCGCAGCAGCTCGCACGCGCCGGTCATTCGGTTCATGTCTACGAGAAGCTCGCCAAGGCCGGCGGCCTTTTGCGCTACGGCATTCCCGATTTCAAGATGGAGAAGCATCACGTCGACCGCCGCGTCGCGCAGATGCAGGCCGAGGGCGTCGTGTTCCATTACGCCGCCCATGTCGGCGTCAATGTTCCTGCGGAAAAATTGCTCGCCGACTACGACGCCATTGTGCTCACCGGCGGCTCCGAGAAGCCGCGCGACCTTCCGGTTCCCGGCCGCGAACTTAAGGGCATCCACTTCGCCATGGAATTCCTGCCGCAGCAGAACCGCCGCGTCAGCGGCGAAGCGGCGGACGAGAGCGAGCCGATCCTCGCCGGCGGCAAGCACGTCGTCGTCATCGGCGGCGGCGACACCGGCTCCGACTGCATCGGCACCTCGATCCGCCAGGGCGCGCTGTCGGTGACCAATTTCGAAATCCTCCCCGCCCCGCCTGCGCACGAGAACAAGATGCTGACCTGGCCGAACTGGCCGCTGAAGCTGCGCACCTCATCGAGCCACGAAGAAGGCGCCGAGCGCGAATTCGCGGTGATGACGACGCGCTTTTCCGGCGCCAACGGCTTCGTGAAGAAGCTCCACTGTGTGCACATCGACGACAAGATGAAACCGGTTCCCGGCAGCGAGTTCGAGCTCGACGCCGAGCTTGTGTTGCTGGCGATGGGCTTCGTCCATCCGGTGCATGACGGCATGATCAAGAACCTCAACCTGTCGCTCGATCAACGCGGCAACGTCAACGCTTCGACCGACGATTACCGCACCTCGATCGACAAGGTCTTTGCCGCCGGCGACATGCGCCGCGGGCAGTCGCTGGTAGTCTGGGCGATCCGCGAAGGCCGCCAGGCGGCACACGCGGTCGACACGTTCCTGATGGGATCGAGCCTATTGCCGCGTTAAATCGGCTTACCGCGCATTCGCCGCGGGGCCGACCGGCAACGGCGGCCGGGGCGGCGCGCCGTCGAGTTCTGCGCCGGTGCGGCGCGGTTTCGCGGGCGCGGCACCGGGCACCGCAGGCGGCGGTGCCGGCTGGTTCTTAGCGTCGCTCGGCTTCTTCGCGTCGCTCTTGGCGTCGCTCTTGGTCTTGTTTGTATCGTTTTTGCTGGCTGCGCCCTTTGGCGCCGCAGGCGGCGGCACGGGCGCCACATCCACCGCGCCATCGGCGTCCGCGTCGGCGCGCGGCCATGCGAAGTTATCGGCGCGCCCGGGCGGCGCGGCAATCGCGTCGCCGCGGCTGAGCACGCGCGTCGCGACCGGATCGGTTTCGCGCTGCGCCGGACGGCCCGACGCGCCCAAAAGGTCGCCGCCCTCGCCGCCGCCGATCGCACTGAGCGGAACGATCGGGCCGATGGCCGGGCGCGTCCCGACGGTATTGCCCTTGGCCGGCGACTGCTCCTCCGGACCAGGCAAGGCGACCGGCACGACATGATTGTTCAACATCCGGCGCAAATCGTGCTCGACGTAGTGCGCGAGCTTCTCGGCGCCATATTTGGTGAAATGCACGCCGTCATAGGTGCGCAGCCGGCGGGTTTGTCCCTCGAAATCCGGCCCCTGCAGCGCGTAGCGTCCCTGATCGTCGACAAAGCCGTCCCAGATATCGACATAGGTGATGCCGGCTTTGTCGGCGCGCGCGCGATAAAGCTCGTCGAGATAGCTCATGTCGCTCGTCGACTTGGCGCCGCGGATCGCCGGCAGTCCGACCCACACAATCGGTACGCCCTTGGTCTTGAGCGCCGCAATCATGTCGTCGATGCGCTTTGAGTAAAGCTCCGCCCATTTGTCGGTGTGAAATTCATTGATTGCGCCGGGCCGGCGTTGCGCTTCGCTTGGCGCGGCCGCTGGCTGTTCGCTGTCCGGCTGCGCCGGTTCGGCAGGAGCGGTAGCCGGCGCCGAAGCTGCCGCGCCGGCCTGTCCCGGCGCGGGCGTCGCCGCGCCCGGACGTGGCGGCACGCGGTCACGCAGCGGCAGCCGGTCATTAAGGCCGAGCATGACGACGATGGCGCTCGGCTTATCCGCCGCCAGCAGGTCCTTGATCGCTTGCGACCATTCCGGCGAGTCCGGGCGCGCTTCGTAGCGCACCAGACCCGAATACGGCTTGATCTTGCGCACGATGCCGATTTCCGGCGTATCGGCGAACGCTTGCTCAAGGCCATAACCGAGCCATTCGGCCAGCGAATCGCCGACGACCAGGACCGTCTCGGCCGGCGGCGTCTCGACCTTGCGCGGCGCCGGCGGCTTGATGGATTCGTAGACCTGCGGCGGCCGTTGGTTATTAAATGGATTATAGGGATCGTAGGAATTGTTCGGATAGCCGCCACCGCGATCGCCCCAAAACGGACTGCGGAAAAAATCGCGAAACTGCGCGGCCGCCGGCTCGGAAAGCGCAAAGCCCGCCGTCACGATAGCAAGAGCGAATATCAGCCGCTGCCGGCTAGTTTTGGTCATCAACGCGCCCGGTGATTAGGCCCCGCCGAACAGGGCTAAGCCACGCACATACTAGCCAAAAAATGTCAACTTGAGGATGGTTCCATTCCGGCAGCGTTAAGGCCGCCACGACCGATCTGGCTTTGGCCATCGCGCGTTTGTCCGATGAACGCCTCGGAAGGCTCCGCATTTTATGAGACCACGCCCTGGTGATCACCGTGCTTGATGTCGAAACCCTGATTGATCGCGGCGAACATCTGATAGAATCCGGATAGCACCACGATTTCGACCAGCCCGCGCTTGCCCCACTCACCGGCGGCCCGCGCCTGCAGATCGTCCGGCACCGGCTGCCATGTCGTCGTCTTGATAACTCAAGGTTGCCGCAGGCGGTCGAGCACGAGGCTTGAGGCGAAGCCGTCGGGAATCTGGCCGGTCGCGACCTGGAAATTGCGGATGGCGATGCGGGTGCGCGGGCCGAGCCGCCCGTCGGGCTCGCCGGCATCGAAACCCCGCCGCGCCAAGAGCTGCTGCACCTCGTAGCGCTCGGGCATGGTGAGCGCGCGCTCGTCGCG
>JBEKSB010000132.1:0-12133 GCA_049517455.1 Xanthobacteraceae bacterium | reverse complement strand
CGTCGGAAATCTTAAGCGACGCGCGAGACGGCGGCGGCGTGTTTTTCTCGGCGGCTTTGGTCTGTTCCTGCCGGAAGCGCTTTAGGTCATTGGGCTCGGTGGTGTAGTGGCCGTGACAATCGATGATCATGACAACGCCGCTGCTGAGGGTGAGAAGCAATGCTACGGCGCGGGGCGGCAATGTCAAACCGGCCCTGCAGACCTTGCATTACTGTCCGGCACTCTCCGGCAGACCGCGCAACCAGCCGGCGGCGGCGGCGAGCGCGGCCGGATCGGAGAATATTCCGAAGTGGCGGATGCCCGGCAGGATCTTCATCTCGGCGCGTGGAGCATCGGCCGCCATCAGCGTACGGAGCGCATCGGGATCGATGGCCTGGTCGATCGCGCCAATCAGCACGAGCGTCCGCTCCGGGAGGGCACGAATGTCATTCTGGTATCTAAAGCGCGGATGGTAGGAAACGTTGAGCCGGTACGAATACGACAAGGTTTCCGTTCCGTCCCAGAATTTCGCCGGCTTGTTGAAGTCGATGATCGAAAGTCCGTTGAAGCCGCGAATGCCGATAGCATTGAGCGCAAGTAGCCCGTAGAGGCGCCACCAGTACAGGTTGGCCCAACCGCCCGCCGTGCCTCCCCGCACTGCCGGCGATTGCGGAACGATCGGGGCCAACAGCAGATAGCTCGACACGTCCTGCGCATGCGCACCGCCGGCGAAACGGATGGCGAGCCCGCCGCTGCCGGAGTGGCCGCCGAGCGTGATCGGACCGTTGAGGTGCTCGGCGCGCAGAAACTTGATCAGGTCGTCGAGGTCGTCCTCCAACTGGCCGACATACTCGACGTCGCCGCGATGCCGCCCCGATTGGTAATGCCCGCGCAGATTAGGCAGGACGACTTTCGCCACACCGCTAAGGCTGATGGCCGCGACGAGCGCGTGATAGCCGGCGCCATGGTACGACGACCCGTGAATGAAGATCAGGGTGCGATCCGCGGTGGAATCGTAAATGCGGTAGGCCAATTGCTCGCCGTCCCGCGCTGGATAGCGCCGCAGGCTCGGCACGTCGATGTCGCTTGGCGCTTTGCGCAGCGACGTGAAGTCAGATTCGCCAGTGGCGGCGGCGAGGCGACCAGCACAAACGCGGTGACAAGGCCCAGAACGAACAGGCCGCCGATACACGCCGCGATGATAAGATGATAAAAAGCACCTTCACGACCTGGGCATCCGCGCGCGCCCTTACCGGCGCGCCGCCGGCGAAACGTTAGCACGCCGCTTGCGACACTGAAACGAAGCCGGGGCTCGCCGCGCGGCCGGGGGATGGTTTAGGATGCCGCCCGCATCAAGGAGACTGGGGAAATGGCTGAACTACCACGGCTCAACGGCGTCATTCGCGCGCTCGAAGCCGGCCAGCATGCGCTAACGTGCTTCGCTCCGGCCGAGATCACGAGCGCGGTGGCGATGAGCACATCCAAATTCGACGGCTGCGTCTACGAGATGGAGCATCAGCCGTGGGACGGCCGGCTGCTGCGCGATTGCCTGCAATACATGCTCAACCGCGCGCAGATCGCCAAAGCTAGTTCGGTCGTGCCGGGCGTGACGCCAATGGCCCGTGTCCCCGTCAACGGCGTCGAGATGGCGCAGTGGCAGGCCAAGCAGGCGCTCGACATGGGCTGCTACGGCATCGTCTTCCCGCACATTTCCACAGTCGAGGAAGCGGCCAATGCCGTCGGCGCCTGCCGCTATCCGCGGCTCAAGAGCGCGGCGCATTATGAGCCCGCCGGCATTCGCGGCGACGGGCCGACCACGGCCGCGCGCTATTGGGGCCTGACGCAACAGGAATATTACCAGAAGGCGGACGTGTGGCCGCTCAATCCGCAGGGCGAAATTTTCTGCATCCTGCAAATCGAGGACACGCGCGGCGTCGACAATCTCGACGATATGCTCAAGAATGTGCCCGGCATCGGCTGCATCCTGATCGGCGAGGGCGACCTGTCGCAGGAGCTCGGCTATCCGCGGCAATACGAGCACAAGGTCGTGCTCGAATGGATGAAGCGTGTGGTCGACACCTGCAAGAAGCACAACGTGGTGGTCGGCCACCCGCATGTCGAACAGGGCAACGCCGAGCGCATCATCAAAGAGGGTTATCGTTTCTTGATGTGCGCGCCGGTGCAGAATTTCGGCCACCTCGAAGCGGCGCGGAAGCATACGGGACGGCCGTAGCGCTCCACGTCCCGTCATGCCCCGCCTTGTGCCGGGCATCTCGCTCAAGCGGGCACAGCGCGTCCTAAACGAGATGGCCGGGACAAGCCCGGCTATGACGGCTTGGAGCGTGCGAGGTCGCCATCACCTTCGCGATCGCGCACGACCGCATCTGCGCACAGCCTCAAGCAAACTACCTTTTCCAGCAACGCCATGAGAAAGAATTAATGCTGTTCCGCTGCACGCGGCATTAGTTCCGAGAATGCTTCCGGCAGGCATTTCCAATTGTTCTTTGCCATTGCAGACAATGACCAAGGTTCTTCGAAAAACGATGCTATTGCCGTCAAAATTCACGGCGCTACATGGGAATGGAGCGAGCGGCGATAGAGACCACCTTTGTCCTTGCGAATAACCTTGTGTGCAGATCGAAAGGAAAAGCGCTGCGCTCACAGTGAGAAGCGTCAACAGATTCAGGCCGGTCTTTCCTGTCAAGTAAGCCCCCGTTGCCGCATGCCGGGTTGATCATTCCACGCCGAGCCCACCCTTCTCCTCGATGAAGCGCGCGATCTCCTCGACGCCTTTGCCGGCGCGCAGATTTGTAAAAACGAAAGGGCGCGCGCCGCGCATGCGCTTGGACTCGCGCTCCATGGTTTCCAGCGAAGCGCCGACATAAGGCGCGAGATCGACCTTGTTGATGACAAGAAGGTCCGAGCGGGTGATGCCCGGGCCGCCTTTCGAAGGAATCTTGTCGCCGGCGGCGACGTCGATGACGTAGATGGTGAGATCGGCCAGTTCCGGCGAAAACGTCGCGGCGAGATTGTCACCGCCTGACTCGATGAGCACGAGGTCGAGCGCTGGGAATTTGTGCCGCATGTCGGCGATTGCCGCCAGATTGGCCGAAGCATCCTCGCGGATCGCGGTGTGCGGGCAGCCGCCGGTTTCGACGCCGGTGATGCGGTCGGGCACCAGCGCGCCGGACCGCACCAGATATTCGGCGTCCCATTTGGTGTAGATGTCGTTGGTGATCGCGGCGATCTCGTAGCGATCGCGTAGCCGCTTGCACAGCGCATCCATCAGCGCGGTCTTGCCCGAACCGACCGGGCCGCCGACACCGACGCGCAATGGACCATGTGAGTGCGTCATCGCTCTTCTCAACTCCTGAATAGCCGCGTGTATTGCGTTTCATGCCGCATGGTTGCGAGATCGGCGCGAAACGCCGCGCTGCCGACTTCCTCGAGCGGCGTCGCCAGCGCCCGCGTTGCCGCAGCCGCAACCGTTTCTTCAAGCGCGGCGAGGACGCGCTGGCCGTCGCTCTGGCCAAGCGGAATGAGCCGCACGCCGGCGGAAATCCAGTTCGCCACCTGCGAATGCAGGAAGGCGTGGAGCGCGGTCTCACAGGCGATACCGTGACCGGCGCAGGCGACGCCGACGGCGACCGGCAGCGTGATCGACCCGTGCCACAAAGCTTCAAAGCGTGTCAGGGCCGGGCTTGGCCAGGCCGCGCGCGTTGCTTCGAAAAAAGCGCGGCCTTGCGCCGTCGTCTCCAGGAAGCGCTCCTTCGAGGGGACAAACGCGGCGGCAAGTTCGGCGACGGTACGCAAAGCGGCATCGTCGTTGTCGGCGATCGCCCGATGGGCGTGCGCAAAGAACACCGCGTCGCAGAAGCCTCCGCCTTCGCCGAGCATCACGGCGAGCCAGCTGCGCAACGTCTCAGCATCCTTGATATCGCCCGCCTCGACCGCCCACTCGATGCCGCTCGAATAGGAAAAGGCGCCGATCGGATAGGCCGGCGACAGCCAGGCCATGAGGCGATAAAGCGCGGCGGACTCTGTCCGCTCATTCCCGCGCACCCGAGAATCCTTGCGGCTTTCGTCGCGCCGCTTTGCGATTGCTGGCTTTCTGAGTCCCCGCTTTCGCGGGGACGAGCGCAGCAGCGGCCGGGTCACCCCGGCACGTCGCTTAGCCATGATCGTGGTCATGATGATGGCCGTGATCGTGGCCGTGATGTTGATCGTAGGCGCCGTGCTCGGGATCGAATGGCGCGTCGAGCGCCGAAAGCCGCGCGCCGAGCCCGCGCAGCATCTCCTCGATCACGTGATCACGGCGGATACGCAGCCGATCGCCGGCGATCTGCACATCGATGTGGCGATTGCCGATGTGCCAAGCGAGCCGCGCCAGCTCGTGCGCATTGGCGGCCGCGATCTCAACGAGCGGCTCCGGCCGGCTGACAATCCGCACGATGGCGCCATCGTCGAGTACGAGGCCGTCGCCGTCGTGCAGCGCCGCCACCTGCGGCAGGTCGAGAAGAAACTTGGTGCCGCGCTCGCCGGTCAACACGACGCGGCGGCGATGGCGCTCATGCGCGTCGAGCGTGATCGTATCGACGGCGTTGGCGCCATCCCATTGACCGGCGGTTTTGACTTCGCGTGCGCGCTTCATAATCGCAATCCTCGGCTCGTTCTTAGCGCAAGAACCATGCCGTCCGATAGCCGGACACACGTAACGGCCGCTGTTGGCGGTTGCGGCGGACACCGATATGTTGCCGCTCCAAAGAGGGGAATTCGGGGCATGACCATCAACGGCAAGGCCTATATCGCCGGCGCTTACGAGCATCCGACGCGGCTCGCGCCGGACAAGACGGTGGCGCAGCTCCACGCCGAGGTGGCGCTCGGCGCGCTCGCGGACGCCGGGCTGGCGCGCGAGGATGTCGACGGCTATTTCTGCTCCGGCGATGCGCCCGGTCCCGGCCCCGCTTCGATGGCGGAGTACATGAACCTCAAGCTTCGCCACGTCGAATCGACCGAAATTGGCGGCGCGTCCTACACGCTGTTGGCCGCGCATGCGGCCGAGGCGATCGCGCTCGGCAAATGCGATGTCGGGCTGGTCACGCTCGCCGGGCGGCCGCGCAGCGAAGGCATGGCGACCGGCACCGCGCCGCGGCCGCGCGATCCGAACCAGCCCGAGGCCGGGTGGGAAATGCCCTACGCCATCACCACGGCCAACGGCTACGCCATGTGCGCGATGCGCCATATGCATGAATTCGGCACCACCAGCGAACAGCTCGCCTGGGTCAAAGTCGCCGCCTCGCACCACGCCCAACATAATCCGCACGCCATGCTGCCCGAGGTGGTCACCGTCGAGGATGTCGTGAGCTCGCCGATGATCGCCGACCCGCTGCACCGGCTCGATTGCTGCGTCATCAGCGACGGCGGCGGCGCGCTCGTCATAGTGCGGCCGGAGATCGCCAAAAAGCTCAAGCGGCCACTGGTGAAAATCATCGGCGCCGGCGAAGCGGTAAAACACCTCACCGGCGGTACGTTCGATCTCACCACCTCGGGCGCCACGCGCGCCGGACCGATCGCCTTCGCGGAGGCCGGCGTCACGCCGGCCGACATCAAATACGCGTCGATTTACGACAGCTTCACCATCACCGTCATCATCCAGCTCGAGGACCTCGGCTTCTGCGCCAAGGGCGCGGGCGGGAAATTCGTGGCGGACGGCAATCTGATCTCCGGCGTCGGCAAGCTGCCTTTCAACACCGACGGCGGCGGCTTGTGCAACAACCATCCCGCCAATCGCGGCAGCATGACCAAGGTGATCGAGGCGGTGCGGCAATTGCGCGGCGAGGCTCATCCGGCGGTGCAGGTGAAAAACTGCGATCTGGCGCTGGCGCAGGGCACCGGCTTTCAACTCGCCACGCGCCACGGCAGCGCCACGTTGATCATGGAACGGGAGTAAGACGATGACGCGCAAGATCACGTCGCCGGTCGTCACCGTCGAAACCAAAGCATTCTGGGACGCGGCGCGCGACGGCCGCTTCCTGATCCCGATCTGCACGGCGTGCGGAAAGGCGCATTGGTACCCGCGTGCCATTTGCCCGTTCTGCGCCAGCGACAAGGTGGAGTGGCGCGAGGCGTCCGGCAAAGGGACGATCTACACGTTCAGCCCGATGCGCCGCGTCAAGGAGCCTTACGTCATTGCGCATGTGACACTCGCCGAAGGACCGACCATGCTGACCAACATCGTCGAGTGCGAGCCGGACAAGCTCCGCATCGGCCAAGCGGTCGCCGTGGTGTTCCAGGAAACCGAGAACGGCCAGCCGGCGCCGATGTTCAAACCGGCCTGATGCGGCTACATTACTGTCTCAACGCAAGGGAACTGGTCGATGCGTTTTGGTCTGTTCGGCAGCGCTACCGCCCGCCATGGCGGACCCGATGTGGATTCTGGGCTCGGCTACAAACAGTTCGTCGATTACAACATCGAAGCTGAGGCGCTTGGCTATCACTCGACGTTCCTGGTCGAGCATCATTTCACCGGCGCCGGCCAGGTTTCCGCCAGCCTTTCGCTCTTGACCTGGCTGGCGGCGAAGACGCGGACGCTGCGGCTCGGCACCGCCGTGCTGGTGCTGCCGTGGCACAATCCGGTGCTTCTTGCCGAGCAGGCGGCGACCATCGACCTGCTGTCCGGCGGCCGCCTCGACTTCGGCGTCGGCAAGGGTTATCGGCACAACGAGTTCGCCGGCTTCTGCGTGCCGATCGAGGAAGCCGACGCGCGCTTCAACGAAAATCTCGACGTGATCATAAAATCCTGGACGTCGAAGCAGCGCTTTTCTCATCACGGCAAGTATTGGAATTTCGAAGACATCATCGTCGAACCACCGACGTCGCAAAAGCCGCATCCGCCGATGTGGATGGCGGCCGGCAGCCCCGGTTCAATCCGTCAGGTCGCCGAGCGCGGCTACAATCTTTTGCTCGACCAGTTTGCTTCGCTCGAGGCGATCGGCGAACGCGTCGGGTGGTTCAAGGCCGAGGTGGAAAAGCGCGGGCGCGCGTTCGATCCGCTGGAGGTCGGCGTGGCGCGCGCCTTCTACGTGGCGAAGGACGAAGCCGACAAAGCAGCCGCGCTCGAGCAGCGTCTCGAAGCGCAACGCCATTTCGCCGCAATGTCCAAATCGGCCGATGGCACCCAGAGCAAAGCAAGCATCATGGCGTTCTCCGACACGCGCGAGGCGAGCGAGGAAGCCGCCCTCTACGGCACGCCGGATGAGATCGCGGCCAAGCTCGAACGGTTGCGGGGGCTCGGCGTCGAATATGTCTTGCTCAATGGCGGCGGTCTTGCGCATGAGAGTCTGCGCCGGTTCGCGCGCGAACTGATGCCCGCCTTCGCCGACGGCGCGCGCATGCGTGACGCCGGCTAGACTTTTCTCCGCTCATTCCCGCTAAGCCGCCGATGATCAACAAGATCGTACAAAGCATGGCCGACGCGCTGGCCGGAATCCGCGACGGGTCCATCGTTCTGATCGGCGGGTTCGGCAGCATCGGCCAGCCGAATGCCCTGATCTACGGCTTAATCGAGCAGGGCGCGAAGGATTTGACCGTGGTCGCCAACAATGCCGGTGTCGGCCACATTGGCCTGGCGCGGCTGATGGAGGTCGGACGGGTACGCAAGATCATCTGCTCGTATCCGCGCACGACCGATCCAGTGGTGTTCGAGCAGCTTTATCGCGAAGGCCGCGTCGAGCTCGAAGTGATGCCGCAGGGCACGATGGCGGAGCGCATGCGCGCGGCCGGCGCCGGCATCCCGGCTTTCTACACGCCGACCTCCGTAGGCACGAAGCTCGCGGAAGGCAAAGAGCTGCGGGAATTTTCCGGCCGGCAATATGTGCTGGAGGAGGCGTTCTTTGGCGATGTCGCGCTGGTCGAAGCCTGGGAGGCGGATCGCTGGGGCAATCTCACCTATCGCTCGTCCGCCCGGAATTTCAATCCGGTCATGGCGACGGCGGCGAAGTTGACCATCGCGCAGGCACAGCACATCGTGGAGCTTGGTGAGCTCGATCCGGAGAAAGTCGGCACTCCCGGGATTTACGTCAATCGCGTGGTGCACGTGCCCTATGGCGAACCGACGGTGACGTGAGGAGGTCGACGTGAACGTGAAGGCAGATTTGAGCCGCCCGGTCGCTTACAAGCCGTGGACGCGGGACGAAATTGCCGCGCGCGCCGCCGCCGACATCCCGGAAGGCTTTTACGTCAATCTCGGCATCGGCATTCCGGTGCTGGTGGCAAACTACGTACCGGCCGAACGTGAAGTCGTCATCCATTCGGAGAATGGCATCCTCGGCATGGGCCCGGCGCCGGAGCCGGACAACATCAATCGCTGGCTGATCAACGCCAGCAAAAAGTACGTCACGCTGCGTCCGGGCGGGTCTTACGTGCATCACGCCGACAGCTTCGCCATCATTCGCGGCGGGCATCTCGACCTTTGCGTGCTCGGCGCGTTCCAGGTCGCCGGGAACGGCGATTTCGCCAATTGGTCGAGGTCCGACAACGACATGCCTTCCGTGGGCGGCGCCATGGATCTTGCCGTCGGCGCCAAGAGCGTTTGGCTGCTGATGGACCACACGACCAAAAGCGGCGAGAGCAAGCTCATGCGCCGCTGCACCTACCCGCTCACCGCGGTCGGCGCGGCCAAGCGCGTCTACACCAATCTCGCCGTGCTCGACGTCACCGGCGATGGCTTTGCCGTCCGCGAGATGGTGCCGGGCCTCACCTTCGAGGCGCTCCAGGATGTGACAGACGCGCCGCTGAAAATGGCGAATTAGTCGTGGCCAGTCATTGCGAGCGAAGCGAAGCAATCCAGCATCGCCGCAAGGATGGATTGCTTCGTCGCTGCGCTTCTCGCAATGACGGCGCAATGAAACTCTGGTGAACGTTATTGCGCCGGGACCGGCTTCGGTGCGGCATCCGCTTTGTGCGGTTTTTTCGCCTTGTCGGCCGGCGGCTTCGTCTCCAGCCCGGGAGGCGGACTCGCCGCGAGCGACGAGGATGACGTCGGTGTCCAGTGAGCGCCAGTTTTGGTATTCTTCCCGTCTTCCGCTTTGGCGTCCGCGCCGTTCTTCTCGGTCGCTTTCTCGTCGGTCGCTTTGTCGTCCGCGGGCTTCGCGGCTGCGTTCTTCACCGATCCCTTTTTCTTATGGTGGGGAGCCGCCTCAATGGCACTGAGGTTGGCGAGCTGGGCCTGCGTTCGTGTCGGGCCGGTATAGACCACGGTCGGCGTTATCGCGCCAAAGTCGGACAGGAGCGCGGCACCTTTGGGCGTCGGCGCGCGCAAGCTCGACAGCAGCGCCGAAAATGGTGTGTCTACGCCACCGCCATTTTCGCCGCCGGCATCTGCGTCCTCGTCCTCTGCCGCCGGCCGCTTGCGATGCGGACCGCAGACCTGGTCGTGCAGATTGGGCGGGTCCGCATTGATCGGCGTCAGCGCATTGACCGACCCCAGGGCTGGCGTCAGCCATCCGAGCGGATTCTGCGTAAAGCCACTTTCCAGAAGTTCCGCCGCCTTCACGGCGCGCGCCGCCCCTGAGGGCGAGCCGAGCACCACGGCGATCAGTTGCCTGCCGTTACGCGTAGCCGTTGCGACCAGATTGAATCCGGACGCGCAGATGAAGCCAGTCTTCATGCCGTCGGCGCCCGGGTAGCGGCCGAGCAGCGTGTTGTAGTTGCGGACCACCCGCCGGCCGAACTTGATCGCCGGGATGTGCCAATAGAAATTGTATTCGGGGAAGTCGTGGATCAGCGCGCGCGCGAGGATGGCGAGATCGCGCGCCGAGGTGACCTGGCCGTCGGCCGGCAGGCCGTTGGGATTGACAAAATTCGATTCCGTCATGCCGAGGCGATGTGCCGTCTTCGTCATGTCGTCGGCGAAATTCTCGATCGAGCCGTCGATGCCCTCGGCGAGCAGCACCGCCATGTCGTTCGCCGACTTCACCATCATCATCTTGAGCGCGTTGTCGACAGTCACCTGGGTGCCTGCGGCGTATCCCATCTTGGTCGGAGACTGGGCGACCGCATTGCGCGAGACCGTGAACAACGTGTCGAAGGTGATGCGGCCCTGCTTCACCGCCTGCAGCGTGACGTACATTGTCATCAGCTTCGTTACCGAAGCCGGGTACCAGGGATAAGTCGCATTGTCCGCGCGCAGCACCTTGCCGGAATCGGCCTCAACGAGAATCGACGCACCGGCGTGAGCCGGCGTTGTGGTGAAGGTTGCAGCGAAGGGAAAACCGAGCGCGATGCCGAGCGTCAACGCTCGAAGAAACTGCGGATGATACACGTGTCGCGGTCCATTCCGTTGGTCGGGCCCTCGGAGGCGCCTGGGGTGAAGCCCAAGGAGCCGACAAGCCCGCGATGGGTTCACGAAAGGTTCCCGAAGCGGCGGTGGCCCACTATCTAAACCAAACGAGCCCTCGAACGCAAAGCTAAATCCCGGTATCATAAAACCGTGCGTGGGTTCGCCATAACGGCTAAGCCAAGGAAAAACGACCGAAATTCGGCAAGAGAACGATCAAAAGAACGATCAAGGGGAGTGAGCATGACCGCCTGCATCGTGGGATGGGCTCATACGCCATTCGGCAAGCTCGCCGGCGAGAGCGTCGAGAGCCTCATCGTGAAGGTTGCGAGTGAAGCGCTTGCGGACTCTGGCATTGCGGCAAAGGACGTCGACGAGATCGTGCTCGGCCATTTCAACGCCGGTTTCTCGGCGCAGGATTTCACCGCTTCACTGGTGCTGCAGGCCTCGCCCGATCTGCGCTTCAAGCGCGCGACGCGGGTTGAGAATGCCTGCGCGACCGGTTCCGCCGCCGTGCATCAGGGACTGAAAGCGATCGCGGCGGGTTCGGCGCGCATCGTGCTTGTCGTCGGCGTCGAGCAGATGACAACAACGCCCGCTCCCGAGATCGGCCGCAATCTGCTCAAGGCCTCCTATGTGCGCGAGGAAGCCGACATCGATGGTGGCTTCGCCGGTATCTTCGGCAAGATCGCCAGCCTCTATTTCCAGCGCTGGGGCGACCAATCGGATGCGCTCGCCCAAATCGCCGCCAAGAATCACAAGAACGGCGTCGGCAATCCCTACGCGCAGATCCGCAAGGATTTCGGCTACGAATTCTGCCGCCAGGAGAGTGAGAAAAATCCGCGGGTCGCTGGGCCGCTCAAGCGCACCGATTGCTCGCTCGTGTCCGACGGCGCCGCCGCGCTGATCCTCACCGATGTCGAGACCGCACTGAAAATGAAAAAGGCGATCGTGTTCCGCGCCGCTGAGCACGTGCAGGACTTTTTGCCGATGTCGCGGCGCGACATTCTCAAGTTCGAGGGCTGTTCGGTTGCTTGGCAGCGCGCGCTTGCGGGAGCCGGCATCGCGCTGCCCGATCTCTCCTTCGCCGAGGTGCATGACTGCTTCACCATCGCCGAGCTGATCGAATACGAAGCCATGGGGCTGGCGCCGGAGGGGCAAGGCGCGCGCGTCATCGCGGAGGGGATGGTCGCCAAGGACGGCAAGCTCCCGATCAATCCCTCGGGCGGGCTCAAAGCCAAGGGCCATCCGATCGGCGCCACCGGCGTATCGATGCACGCCATCGCCTCGATGCAGCTCACCGGCACCGCCGGCGACATGCAGGTCAAGGACGCGAAGCTCGGCGGCATCTTCAATATGGGCGGCGCGGCGGTCGCCAATTACGTCAGCATTCTCGAACGGCTGCGGTAAACGCTTAGCGGATGAGCGAAGCGACATCCGGCCGTGGATTCCAACCCGCGAGTTTGTTCCCGCATTTCGCTCCGCTCATGCGGGCTACTTGGCTACGTGACGGCCCCAAACTGCGCTTGGACAAGCTCGGCAAAGAAACCGCCGCGCTGCACCAGTTCGTCATACGTCACGGTCGCGATGACACGCCCGTCTGAAACACCAGAAAGTGATGCATGCACAGTTTCAGATCGGCGACACCACGGTGATGGCCTCCGACGGCCGCAATACCGGCAAGCCGAACTTTCATGGAATCGCACTGTCGATTTCGGCAAATAGCGAAGCCGAGGCCGACAAGATTTTCGCCGGGCTCGCCGACGGCGGCGAGGTGCAGATGCCGCTGGGCAAGACGTTTTTTTCGCCGCGATTCGG
>JBEKSB010000131.1:0-12279 GCA_049517455.1 Xanthobacteraceae bacterium | reverse complement strand
ATGTAGATCGCGTCGGGGTTCATGTCCTTAGCGCGCTGGACGAAGGCGGAGAAATCCGGATTAGCGACCGGGAAGCGAACGGAGCCGACGATCTCGCCCCCGGCCTCCTTGAAGCCGATATGGAAGGCCGTTTCGGCGTCGATGCCCGGTCCATAGTCGGAGACCATGGTGTAGATACGCTTGATCCCCTGCTTCGCCGCCCAGGTGCCGAGTGTCTGATTCAGTTGCGGCGTGGTGGTCGAGGTGCGGGCGAGGTAGGGGGATTTCATGGTGATAATCGAGGTTGCCGCATTCATCACGACCATGAATTTCTTCGCTTCCGCGGAGACGTCGGCGGCCGCGAGCGCATTAGGCGTGAGCACGAACCCGCCGAGGATGTCGGCGTGATCGCGCACGATGAGCTCCTGCGCGAGCCGCTTGGCGACGTCCGGCGCAATGCCGCCGGTGTCCTTGCGGATGAGCTCGATCTTCTTGCCGGCGACGGTGTCGCCGTGCTGTTTCATGTAGAGTTTGATGGCGTTGTCCATTTGCGCGGAAGTATCGGCGAATTGGCCGGAATACGGCATGATGATGCCGATCTTGATCGTGTCCTGCGCGTCAGCAGAACCTGCGCCGGCGAGTGCTAGTGCCAACGCGGCAAGGCCGTATAAAAATTTTTGCATTTTCTGTCCTCCCCGTTTCTGTCATGCGCGAAGGCCGTGTCGAGCCATCCTCGTTCAAGCTGCAAACGAGTGCAACCCACGTTCATTGTCGCAATCGGGTGGGCAAACGCCCGTGCGTGTCATTGGCCGAAGGCCGGTAACGCTTTAATGTCGCTTCCAGCGCCCCCTCGTGCCGCTGCACAAAAGGAAGGGTAAGGAGATGAACGGACGCATGGATCGACAATCCTCCGAAACCGGCACAGTCGACCAGGAAGAGGTAGCGCGCTTCTCGCGCCTCGCCGGCCAGTGGTGGGATCCGCATGGGCCGATGGCAGCGCTGCACAAGTTCAATCCGGTCCGCCTCGCTTTCATTCGTGATCAAGTGGCGGAGCATTTCGACCGCGAGCCGAAGCGGCTCGACAGCCTCGCCGGCTTGCGGATTCTCGATATCGGCTGCGGCGGCGGCATACTCTGCGAACCGCTGGCGCGGCTCGGCGCTTCGGTGGTGGGCGCCGACCCGTCGGAGAGCAACATCGCGGTCGCGCGCGGTCACGCGGCCCAGTCCGGTCTCGCCATCGATTACCGCGACACATCGGCCGAGGCGTTGGCGCAAGCCGGCGAAATCTTCGACGTCGTTCTCGCCATGGAAGTGGTCGAGCACGTCACCGATGTCGGCCTGTTCGTCGGGCTGGCGGCGGCTATGGTGAAGCCGGGCGGGCTTTTTTTCGTCGCCACGCTCAATCGCACCGCAAAAAGCTTTGCGCTGGCGATCGTCGGCGCCGAATATATCCTGCGCTGGCTGCCGCGCGGCACCCATCAATGGGACAAGTTCGTAACGCCCGACGAACTCGAGATCGCGATCGAGCAGAGCGGCTTGCACATCGGCGACGAAACCGGCGTGATCTATAACCTGTTCACCGACCGTTGGCAGCTCGCCGCCGACATGGACGTCAACTACATGGTGGTCGCGGAGAAGATGGCGTAATGCTCACGCCCTGGCTCTGGGCCGTGTTCACCGTCATCGCCGCATTCGCGCAAACCCTACGCAACGCCATGCAGCGCGAACTGACCGCGACCCTCGGCACGGTCGGCGCGACGCATGTCCGGTTTCTGTTCGGCTTTCCCTTCGTGGTCGTTTTCCTGGCCGGCGTCATGCTGGCGACGGGAACGCCGCTGCCGCGGCCGGGATGGATTTTCTGGCCCTGGGCGATCCTCGGCGCGGGTGCGCAAGTCGCGGCCACGGCTCTCATGCTCGCCGCCATGGGCGAGCGCTCGTTCGTCGTCACCATCGCCTACATCAAGACTGAACCGATCCAGGTCGCTGTCTTCGGGCTCGTGGTTCTCGGCGATACTGTCACCTTGCCGATGATGGCGGCCATCATTGTCGCCACCGCAGGTGTGGTGATCATGTCGACCAAGCCGGGCGGCATGGTCGGCGGCATTCGGCCGACCCTCATAGGGCTTGCTTCCGGCGGCATGTTTGCACTCTCGGCGATCGGCTTTCGCGGCGGCATCCTCAGCCTTGGATTATCGAATTACGTCATGGCCGCGACGTTCACGCTCGCGATCGGCATCGCCATGCAGGCGGTGCTGCTGTCGCTCTATCTCGGGGCGCGCAGCCCCGGCGTCTTGTACGCGATCATGCGGGCCTGGAAGCCGTCGCTGTCGGCCGGTTTAGCGGGCGCAATCGCCTCGCAGTTCTGGTTCCTGGCGTTCGCGCTCGCCACCGCCGCGAGCGTTCGCACGCTCGCTTTGATCGAGGTTTTGTTCGCGCAGCTCATTGCCCGCCTCGCATTCGGTCAGAAGACGACCGCGCGCGAAGCCGCGGGGATGCTGCTCGTCGTCTGCGGCGTCGGCTTGTTGCTGTGGGCGTATTGAGGAGCGTCATTCCGGTGCCGAGCCCGGTGAACGCCGCCACGCGGTAACGGAGAAGACCTAGCGGAACTGCGGCATGACCTCGCGCGCGAACAGATCGACCGAGCGTGACGCGGCGTCGAACGGAATGCTGCCGAACGCCATGTCGCTGACGAAATAGGTGATGCCCGTCGCCGCGACTGCCGACGCGATGTAGCGGCGCACGGTCTCCGGCGCTCCGGCGATGCCCATTCCCATCGCCTGGAGCGCGTCGAAGTCCTGCGGATAGACCGTTCCGATCGGGAATTCCATGCCCGCCCATTCCCAGAGGAAAGCCATATGATGCCGCCACAGCCCATACGCGGGGCGGGCGATGTCGAGCGCCTTGGCGTCGCTTTCGGCGACCACAACATGGCGGTACACGCCCATCAGCGGCATCGCCGCATCGGCATTGCCATCAGCCTGCCAGGCGGCGCGATAGGCGTCGGTGAGCGCCTTGACGCCGGCATCGGGAATCAGCGTCACCATATTGCCGTTGAGGCGCGCGGCGTCGGCGGCGCGCGACGGCTCGATCGGCGCGAACCATAGCGGCGGATGCGGCTGCTGCCATGGCCGTGCGGTGATCAGCACCTTCTTGAAATGATAGTACTTGCCGTCATGATCGAGGAGTTCGCTCTGGAGCGCCTTGAGGATGACCTCAGTTGCCTCGCGGTTGATCTCGGGCGCCTTCCCCGGATCGATCCCGAAACTGGCGATCTCGACCGGCGAGGCGCCGCGGCCGAGGCCCAATTCGAGGCGCCCGCGGCTCATATGGTCGAGCATGACCACTTCCTCGGCGACGCGCAGAGGATGGTACATCGGCGTTACATAGAGCAGTGGCCCGAAACGCAGCCGCTTCGTCCGTTGCGCCACGGCGGCGAGGAAGACGCTGGGCGAAGGCGCCATGCCCAGGGGTGTCGAGTGATGCTCGGCGATGTGATAGGAGCGGAATCCCGCCCGGTCATACTGCTCGGTGAGCTTGAGCCGCGTCTCGAACAGATCGGCGAGCGGAATGCCGTTATCGTCGAGATGATCGAAAATACCAAATTCGAGTGGCATGAACGTTTCCCCCTTGTAAATTATCCGACGTATCCCAAAACCGTCTACGCCGCTTGGCTTGGCTGCGTTGCTTAGGGTGAGCCAGATGCCGCCGCTGATCAACCACGCGCCAGACAGCAGGCCGAGCCCGCCCATCGGCGGCCGGCTCATTAATTTCGATTTATGGGGACACCGAATAAATTGAACTCGTCCGGCAGAATCGGCAGCGCGTGAAACGCATGCCTGCTTCGTGCAATTCCTTGGCCTCGTCGAGGCTACGCCATACGTCTTTTTGTTTGGCTTTTTGTTTGGCCGCCATGGCGGCGCTCTTACGTCGCCGTCCGAGTAATCGTGCGTCTTATGGCTTTTTCGGAACGTGGGTGCGCTTAGGCGCGTGCGTGTATTTGTGCGCGGGCTTGATCGAACGATGCCGCGGATTAGCATCGCTCCCGAACACCGACGCTCCGTAATCGGCGCCCGTCCAGCAGCCGCAGCCGCCGCAGCCACTGCAGCCGCCGCAGGCGCAGCCCATGGCGAGTCGTGCGCCGCGCCGGAATGGTCCGGCGGTTTCTTTGTCCAAGATATAGAATGTCGCCAAGCTGACGTCAGAGATCTCCTCCTCAGCGAGAATGATTTCGTGGCTCACTCCGGGGTTCCGCGTCGGCATATCCGCTGCAGGCCCACCGATCGCCGGGAATGCTCCGCTCGCCAGCGACAACGCGGCGGCCCCCAATATCGGTCCGGCTTTCCGCCGACGCTTTCGCTTCGAAGCTTGCTTCGGGTCCGACATGGCCTAGTCTCACATACCTTCGGGCAAATGTTCAACCAATCGATTCTATGAGGTAACTAAACCGTACGCTTCGCACAGGCACGAGGCAAATGACAAGAAAGTTACGAATTACATCGATGCACTTAACCGACCGTCGCTCATCGATCTCGATCGATGAATGCGCGTATTAATTAAATTCGTCGGGCAGGATCGGCAGCGGGTGAAACGCGATGCCTTCTTCGTGCAATTCCTTGGCCTCGTCCGGTGAAGCTTCGCCATAGATCGAGCGGTGCTCGATCTCGCCGTAATGGATCTTGCGGGCCTGCTCCGGAAACCGCGGACCGACATAGTCCGCGTTCTTAGTGATGTGCTCGCGCAGCTCCTTGAGCTTTTTCCGCAACTCGCGCTCCGGCGGCGACATCACCGCGACCGGCGCGTCGGCGGGCGCCGACCGCACTGGCGGTGTTGGCGCGGTCATCGGCGGCATCTCGGCGGCTTCAGTACGACCAAGGCGCGGCGCCATGATCGCTTTCTCCACCTTCGTGGAGTTGCAGTCCGGGCAGGCGATCAGCGCGCGCTTCGCCTGCTTGTCGTAAGCGGCCGAGTTCTGGAACCAGCTCTCGAATGTGTGGCCGTGCTCGCAATTGAGCGCGTAGCGAATCATACCGGCACCCGCACCGCACGCAGGTGGGTGGGCTCGGCCATCGGCTCGATCAGCTCGAAGCGCCGGCCGTGAAGCAGCGACGGTATCCGCGAACGCGCGGCGGTGACCTGTGCGGGATCGACGTCGGCGAGGATCACGCCCGGCTCCGTTCCGCCTTCGGCGAGGATTTTGCCCCACGGATCGACCACGAGCGAATGACCGAAGGTCTCGCGCCCATTCTCGTGCTTGCCGCCTTGGGCGGCGGCGAACACGAAGCAGCCGTTCTCGATCGCGCGCGCCCGCAACAGCACGTGCCAGTGCGCCTCGCCGGTCTGTCTGGTGAAGGCTGCGGGGATGGAAAGGAAGGAAGCACCGGCCTCGGCCAGCGCGCGATAAAGCGCCGGGAAGCGCAGATCGTAGCAAACCGTCACGCCGAGCCGGCCCCAAGGCAGATCGGCGACCACGGCCAATTCGCCGGCGCGGTAGTTGCGCGATTCGCGGTAACTTTCGCCGTTCGCCAGATCGACATCGAACATATGAATCTTGTCGTAGCGCGCGACCACGTCGCCGCCGCGGTCGATCAAGAACGAGCGGTTCGCCGCCTTCTCGGGCGAAGCCTTCACCGCCAGCGAGCCGATATGGATGTAGATCGAAAGCTTGCGCGCGGCCTGGCGCATGGCGGCCAAGGTCGGATCGAGCTCTTCATCCGCGATCGTCGCGAACAGGCGATCACGTTCGATCTCCATGATATTGGTCATTTCCGGCGTGAGCACGTAGGCCGCGCCGGCCCGCGCCGCTTCTTCGATCGCCGCGAGCGCAGTTGCGAGATTGGCCTGCGGATCGACACCTGAGCGCATTTGAACGAGGCCGACCTTGAAAGCCGAATTTAGCGTCGGGCTCATGCCGGCTGGCCTTCGCCCTGCCCGAGCAGGGGATCGAGCCTGCCGGCTTCCTCAAGCGCAAAGAGGTCATCGCAGCCGCCGACATGGGTCGAGCCGATGAAAATCTGCGGCAGCGTGGTGCTTCCGCGGGAGCGCTCGGTCATCTCTTGGCGCATCTCTTGGTTCCCCGTGACGTCGATCTCACGGAAGGTGACACCCTTGCGCGAAAGCAGTTCCTTCGCCCAGTGACAATAAGGGCAATACTGCTTGGTGTAGATTTCGACAGAAGTCATAACGAGGCGTTAATTTCCAGCAGATCGCTATTTAGATCAAACCCTTATATGGACGTTCGCACCGGGTCGGCAACCCTGGCGAAGACCAGTACGTCCACATTGGCGGCGCCGGCGCGCAGCAGCGCCCGCGCACAACCATCGACAGTCGCGCCGGATGTCAGTACGTCGTCGACCAGAATGAGCCTGCGGCCGACGACCGCGGCCTTGCCCTCCGGCGGCACGCGAAACGCGCCCTGGACGTTGGCGGCGCGTTCGGACCGCGACAGTCCGACCTGCTGGGCGGTTGCCTTCATGCGCTTGAGCGCGCCGGCGGCGATCGGCACGCCGCTTTCGGCGGAGACGGCGGCGGCCAGCATGGCGGATTGATTGAAGCGCCGCGCCCAAAGCCTACGCCAGTGCAGCGGCCACCGGGACGACAGCGTCGGCCTCGGCCAGAAGGTCGCGGCCGGCATGGCCGAGCCAGCGCCCCATCATTGGCGCGAGGTCGAGCCGGTCGCCATATTTGAGAGCGTGCACCAGGGCGCGCGAAATCTCGTCGAAGCGTACCGCGGCGCGGGCCCGATGATAGGCCGGCGGGTCGGCGATCGCTTCCATCGACAGGATGCCCGGTCCCGGATCGTAGACGAAGGGAATGCCGAGCCGCTCGCAATAGGGCCGGGTGATGAAGGAGAGCTTCGCCCAGCATACCGGGCAGAGCCCTTGCCCTTCGACCGGCTCGCGGCAAGCGGCGCACAGACGCGGCAAGGCGAGATCGAGCGCAAAGCGCAGCATCGCACGCCCCGTGCCGGTGGCGCGTTTGAGGCGCGGAATGGCGACAATGTTCCCCAGTTCCCCCATGACGCCACGCTACCGCTCCGCACCGAGATTGTCACCGCCCCGCGACACCCTGCTTGGTCCATGAGACAATCGAGTTATGCCTGAAAGCCCGGTAGCACCGAGCCCGCTGATTTTCGATCGCAGGCTGATCCGCGCCCGCCGCCGGCGCGCGGCCTCAATGGGGGCGGCGACATTTCTGCTCGATCGCGCCGCCGCCGATCTCGCCGACCGGCTTGCCGCGGTGCTGCGGCGCTTCGAGCTTGCGCTCGATCTTGGCACGCTGGGCGAAGCGGTGCGCGCCGCGCTCGCTCGCCTCGGCTCGGTCGGTACGATCGTGGCGGCCGGAGCAGCACCGCCGAACGGTGATGCATTTGCGCCGGCATTTGTCGTCGCCGACGAAGAGGCGCTGCCGTTTCGCGATGCTGCGTTCGATCTGGTCGTTTCGGCGCTCGCGTTGCAATTCGTCAACGATCTGCCGGGCGTGCTGGTGCAAATTCGTCGCGCGTTGAAGCCGGATGGATTGTTTCTCGCCGCACTCCTTGGCGGCGAGACGCTGACCGAGCTGCGGCAATCCTTCGCCGCGGCCGAAAGCGATATCGAGGGCGGGGCTTCGCCGCGCGTCGCGCCGTTCGCCGACTTGCGCGACCTCGGCGCGCTGTTGCAGCGTGCGGGCTTTGCGTTGCCGGTCGCCGACGCCGACCGCATCACGGTGCGCTACGACTCCGCTTTCGCGCTGATGCACGATCTGCGGCGCATGGGTGCGACCAACGCAATCATCGATCGTCGCCGCACGCCGCTCAAGCGTGCGACGCTGATGCGGGCGGCGGAGATTTACGCCCAGCGCTTTTCCGATGACGACAGACGCGTTCGCGCGACGTTCGAGGTTTTATGGCTGTCAGGCTGGGCGCCGCATCCGAGCCAGCAACAGCCACTCAAGCCCGGTACGGCGAACGCGCGGCTCGCCGACGCGCTCGGCACGCGCGAAATATCGACGGGTGAGAAGGCGCCTCGCTAGAGCAATATCCGCCCGTATCAGAGCCGGGCCGCCGCCGATCCCGGCATCACACGGGGGCAACGAACGCCGCCGTCGAATGCCGCCTTCCTCAGTCGCCCGATGCATCGCGATTGAGGTAAAACAGTAATAAGGAGTATTTTTACGTACATCTATTTGTTCATTGAACTCCAGATAATACAAACGGTGTCTTAGAAAGTACGAAATTGATCAAAGCAATTCTCCTTGTCGAAGATAATCCCGCAGACGCCCGTTTGCTCCGCGAGATGTTAAACGAGCAGAGCTCGTACAACGCCGAATTGACGCACGACTGCATGAGCGCGGCTGAGAAGTATCTTGCCGAGCGTTCGGTCGACATCATCCTGCTTGACCCAGGATTGCCCGATGCACAAGGACTGGGAGCCATACGGCGGGCCCACGCCGCGGCGCCCCGTGTCCCCCTCGTTGTACTGACGGGCCTGGACGATGAGTCGCTGGCCGAGCAAGCCCTGCAAGAAGGCGCACAAGACTATCTCATCAAAGGCCAAATCGAAACGCGCGGAATTCTGCGAGCCCTGCGCTATGCCACCGAGCGCAAGCGCCTGGAGTGGTTAAAGGACGAATTCGTCTCGACTGTGAGCCATGAGCTGCGCACGCCTTTGACTTCGATTGCCGGCTCACTCGGCCTGCTTATGGGCAATGCGGCCGGCGACCTGCCTGCTCCGATGGCCCGTTTGCTTGCGATCGCGCACACCAACAGCCAGCGCCTCGTACGGCTCGTCAACGACATTCTGGATATCGAGAAGATGGAGGCCGGACGCGTCGTCTTCAATTTCAAGCGCGTCGAGGTTCGGTCGCTGATTGAGCAGGCGATCGAGGCTAATCGGGGCTTTGCCGAAGGCTATGGCGTGCGCATTCGGCTTGAGGACATGCTTACTGCTGTTGCTGACGTGCGCGCCGATCCGGACCGGCTTCTCCAGGTCGTTACCAACCTGCTTTCGAACGCAATCAAGTTTTCTCCGCGGGACAATGAAGTGGTGGTCGCGATCGAGAAAGGCACCGACATCGTCCGTGTTACGGTGCGCGATCACGGTCCAGGCATTCCGCTCGACTTCAAGCCGCTCATCTTCGAGAAATTTGCGCAGGCCGATGCCAGGGACGCGCGGCAGAAAGGCGGCACCGGTCTTGGCCTCAGCATCGCAAAGCAGATCGCCGACCGGCTCAGTGGCGAGGTGGGCTTCACTGACGCTGTCGGCGGCGGAACGATCTTCCACGTCGAGTTGCCGTGTTGGGATCACGTGGCCGGCCTGGCAATCGATCGCGATGCGAAACCGGATGCACCGCGCCTGTTGCTCTGTGAAGACGATCTCGATACGGCACTCACGTTGCGCGAGCAGCTGAAACAAATCGGATTTGCCACGGATTTCGCCTATACAATACACGACGCGCTCATATGCGCAGTGGCAACGCGATATCGCGCCATCCTGGTCGATCTCCAACTGCCGGATGGCGATGGCATAAGTCTGATCGTACGTTTACGCGAGCTGCCGCAATATCGCGACACGTCGATCATCGTTGTGTCGGCCGATCCCAGCCGCGGACGCGATGACTTGAGGTCATCAAAGCTCAATGTCCTGGACTGGCTGAACAAGCCGGTGGACTTGGGTCGCCTCATGCGGATGCTTGCGAAGCCCGGCGTGCGAGATGCGAACAGGCGCTCGCGCATCCTCCATGTCGACGAAGACCAAGTCGTCGCTCGCGCTCTCAGCGAAATTGCCGACGTCGTTACGGTTAATTCGATCGATGATGCGCGGCGCGCACTGAAGGCTGGCGACTTCGACCTTGCGGTGCTTGACGTAACGCTCGCCAAGGCTGCCAGCCCCGATCTGTTGCCCGAGCTGCGCGACAGCAGCGGCAATGCAATTCCGGTGGTCATTTTTTCCGCCGAGCGGGCGAACACTGCGGAAAACGCACACGAGCAAGCGGCGCTGGCCAAGTCGCACTCGTCAATCGATAGCCTCGTGGCGACAGTGCGTGATCGCCTGGCATCCCGATCGGCGAGCGTGTCCGGGGAGACCGTATGACTGCCATTCGCGTCCTGCACGTAGACGACGAAGCGGACGTCCGCGTGGTCGTGGAGGTGTCGCTTGGTCTGGACCCAGAATTTAGGACGCGGGCCTGCGCGTCGGGCGCGGATGCGCTCGTGATGGCCGCCGATTGGTCGCCTTCGCTCATCCTGCTGGATGTCATGATGCCGCTGATGGACGGACCGGCAACGCTAGCAAACCTGCGCCACGACCCGCGGACTGCCCACATTCCGGTTCTGTTCCTGACCGCGCGTACGCAGACCCACGAGATCGAGCACTTCATCTCGCTTGGCGCCCAAGGCGTATTATCCAAGCCATTTGATGCGATGACGCTCGCAGCCTTGGTACGCAGCCACCTCTCGATTTCAGCAGGCGAGCATGCGTTCTAATCGTATCAAGATGAAAGCCCGCCGCTCTCCCCCAGCGGCAGCAATCCGCGACCTCAGCATGCCCGACGCCACGGAAAAGCACTTGGCGCAGATGGAGAGCAAGTACCACGGACTGCTGGAAGCGGCTCCGGATGCGATGGTGGTGGTGAACCAGGGCGGCGACATCGTTCTTCTCAATCTTCAGGCGGAGAAACAGTTCGGTTACCGTCGCGACGAACTCCTCGGGCAGAAGGTCACGAACATCATTCCGGTGGGCTTCGCGGAACGGCTGATCGCGGACGATCTCCGCTCCGCTGAAGACGCGTCGGCGCAGCAGATTGAGACCGGGATCGAGCTTATTGGGCGGCGCAAGGACGGCGACGAGTTCCCGATCGAGATCATGCTGAGTCCGCTGGAAAGCGCCGAAGGCACCCTGGTGACGGCGGCGATCCGCAACATCAGCGTGCGTAAGGCCGCGGAAATGCATCTGGCGCAGATGGAGGGCCGGTATCGCGGTCTGCTGGAGGCGGCTCCGGATGCGATGGTGGTGGTCAACCAGAGCGGGGAGATCGTCCTGCTGAATGTTCAGGCGGAGAAACAGTTCGGATACCGCCGCGACGAACTGCTCGGGCAGCAGGTCACGAACATCATTCCGGTGGGCTTTGCGGAGCGGCTGATCGCGGACGATCTCCGCTCCACGGAAGACGCGCTGGCGCAGCAGATCGGAACCGGGATCGAGCTCACTGGGTTGCGGAAGGACGGCGACGAGTTTCCGATCGAGATCATGCTGAGTCCGCTGGAAAGCGCCGAAGGCACCCTGGTGACGGCGGCGATCCGCGACATCAGCGTGCGCAAGAAGGCCGCCGTAGTTCTTCTGCAAAAGGTGGAAGAATTGAACCGCTCGAATGAAGAATTGGGGCAATTTGCCTACCTTGCCTCGCACGATCTGCAGGAACCGCTGCGGATGGTGGCCAGTTACACGCAGCTTTTATCGAGACGTTACAAGGGAAAGCTGGACGCCGATGCTGATGAGTTCATCGCATTCGCCGTGGACGGCGCCAGCCGAATGCAACGTTTGATCCACGACCTGCTGGCCTATTCGCGCGTCGGGACAAAAGGAAAAGATCTGATCGAAACCTCCAGCGAAGACGCATTGCAGCAGGCCCTGGTAAATCTGCGTGGTGCTATCGAAGAAAGCGGCGCGCTGGTGACGCACGATCCCCTGCCCGCTGTCCTGGCGGACGAAATGCAACTGATTCAGCTGTTTCAGAACCTCATCGGCAATGCCATCAAGTACCAAAGCCCCGGAGTTCCCCGGGTACACATCTCCGCCGCCAGGGTTAGCGGGAAGAAATGGAATTTTTCGGTAAAAGACAACGGACTGGGAATTGATCCGCAGTACTTCGAAAGGATTTTTGGCATGTTCCAGCGCCTACACAAACGGGATGAGTTCGCCGGTACCGGGATTGGCTTGGTCATCTGCAAGAAGATCGTCGAGCGGCATGGCGGCCGCATCTGGGTCGAGTCACAACCCGGGGAGGGCTCTACGTTTTGCTTTGCCTTGGCAGGACGCTAGGTGAAGTCATGAAAGCCGCAGGAACTTAAGCTATGCCCATGGAAGTTCTCTTGATCGAAGACAGTCCCGGTGATGTCCGACTGACGCAGGAAGCCTTCCGCGATGCCAATACGTATATCCATTTGCACGTTGCTACCGACGGCGTCGCGGCCATGGCCGTTCTGAGAGGCTGACTGAAAAATAAATTGGGTGATTTCAATCGGTTGTGATTCCGTTGGGTTGCGAAGCTCAATGGAGGTCACGATGGCTTGGACTGAAATCACCCGCCGACACTATCGGCGCG
>JBEKSB010000130.1:0-14182 GCA_049517455.1 Xanthobacteraceae bacterium | reverse complement strand
CAGCTGATCGAACAAGCGGCTGCCGTCTCCGGCGCCGAGGACGAAGACCGCAACGCGGACCGGATCGCGCAACAAAATGAAGAGCTCGACAGGCTGGTCAAGCAACGCGACGCGCTGCTGAAGAAATGACGCATAGGCCCTTGGGCAGATTAGCCCAACGGGTCCGCGCAAAAGCGCGGCCCGATGGCAGGCTCCGGCGTAATCCGCGCATTTTCTTGCTGGCGCGCCCATTGCTACCGAGCGCGTCACTTAAAGCGCAGCTCCCCGTTGCGCCTAACCTTCGGAGCAGGAATTTCGAAGCGACGGTGAGCTTCAGAGGGATGGTTGACCTTGGAAACCCGCCCGTCGCGCCGCATGCGCTGGTACACCTCTTCCCATGTCGGCTGCTGAGCGGAGTCCTGGGTCCAGCGCGCAACGGATGCCTCGTCGCACCATTCGAGCAGGTGCGGCATGATCGTGCGGTGCGCGCCGGACACCATGAAGTTCTTCATGGCGGCCTCGTCGGTCCAGAGCGAGCGTGTCCAGAAAGTGTTGCGCGCTTCTTTTAACACGCTGACGGCAAGATTGCCCCTGACTCGCCGCGCTTGCAGCGCCGACCGCAATGCCGCGATCAAGAATGCCGGGAGATATCTCCACGACCTCACACGCAAACGCGTAATCGAGATGAGTGGCATGTACCCTCCCCGGGAATTACGGTGACAGTGCACTTAATCGTCAAAGCCGCTGCGACAGTCCCATGAAGACTTGAAGGTTCGGCGCCGCCTTGTTCAGGCCGAAATCGACGCCGGCGTCGAGCTGAACGTTGGGCGTGAGCAAATAGATCAAGGCGGTGTCGAGGGTGTAGACCGGCGGAGTGTTGGCGTCGGTGCCGACGGACGAAAAGAATTCGATCGCGGCGCTCAAATTTTTGATGCCCGGGACCGGATGGTTGAGGTTGACGAGGTTGACGAAATTGGCGTGCCGGCCGTTGTCGTTGGCGTTTTTCAGCGCATCGACTTCGCTCATCAAGGTCAAGCCGAAATCTTTAGGCAGCGTGAGCTGTAACGGCGCGGTCAGCCCCTCCTCGACGGCGCCGTTGCTGATCAAGGGGCCGCCGCTCGGCAGCTTCACATAGGGGATGACCGCCAGGGCGGCTGAGCCGCCATCATTGCCGAACACATTGATCTTCGATTTGACAAAGACGTCGCCAAAACCGGAGCCCTTCGCCACGACGGCGCCTGTTGCATTACTGGTCGCCACAAGATTTTGATAACCGTTGTATTGCAGCTCGAAATCCGCCCAATTGGTCAGACCGAATTTCCACACCGGATCGAACGCCTGGTAGAGCTTCGTGGTCACGCCGCCGAAGTTGGTTTGGGAATAATTCAAAAGATCGGTTTCGTACTGGAAGTGCCCGGCGTCGACCGTGTAGGCGGAATTGGCCTTCGGCGGTCGGTCGGGCGCGAAGCCGCGAAGCTGACTGTCGGGCGTCGGATTGAAGAAGGTGTAGCCGCTTTTATCCGGTGCCGGCGTTGCCGCAGGCGAATCCGCCGTCGGTTGCCCTGGCGAACTCGTCTGCGCCTGGTCGGCCGAAGCTGCGTGATTTACCGCGGCGCAAAACAGAACGGCGGCGCAAATCACGCCAGCCAAGGAGGAATTCCCGAAAACCGGCACTGACGCCCCTTCAGACTAGAGCCTCGCAATCGTCCAGCCGCATACCTTGTACCAGCCCCGTATGTTATCGTCTCGGTTCTAGTCGTTCGTTAGTGGAGAATGATCTTTTTCGGAAAATCGGCATCCACCCCCGGATCAAGTCCGGGGGCAGGCTTTTTCCGCATTATGCTATACGCCTGACCGTACTCGCAGCGTGACCTTTGGGAAAACATCATGAGCAACAGCAATCCACTTTCGCTCAAGGGACAGCTGATCGAACAAGCGGCTGCCGTCTCCGGCGCCGAGGACGAAGACCGCAACGCGGACCGGATCGCGCAACAAAATGAAGAGCTCGACAGGCTGGTCAAGCAACGCGACGCGCTGCTGAAAAAATGACGCATAGCCCGTAGGATGGCTTGAGTCCTTGCGAAACCCGTCCTCTTGCTCGCGCAGGTGGTTCGCTCAATACGGGCTACAAGCTGACGTTAGCTACGTGCTATGCTGCCGGACGGTTACACTCGTTCTGGAGGCGACGCCGTGCACATCTCAAATGAAAGTCTTCTGGTCATCTTGCTGGTCGGTCTGGTTGCCGGCTGGTTGGCCGGCCAAATCGTGCGGGGGGCCGGATACGGACTCATCGCCGATCTCATCATCGGCATTGTCGGCGCGTTCATTGGCGACTGGTTGCTGCCTCAACTCGGCATCCATCTCGGGACCGGAATTATCTCCGCGATCATCAACGCCACCATCGGCGCCGTCCTGCTTCTGCTTGTGGTTCGGCTGCTGCGCGGTGGCGGCCGCTTTGGCGGCGGTTGGGGCAGGCGCCGGTGGTGGTAGCAAGCGTAGCTCGGATAAGCGCGGCGAAATCCGGGGTGCGCGACTTGCTGGAACCGAATCTCAGATGATATGGCCCTCTTGGTTCAAGCCGAGCAACCGCCGCAACCCGGCGTCGAGAGCGTCTGTGGCGCAATACCCCAAATGCGGCACTGAAATGATTCTGGTCGACAGGAGCTCGATGTTGGGCGCCGACATGCGAACCTACCGCTGCGATCGTTGCCGGAAGGAACACATCGTCGACTATGGGATCGCGCTCTGGAAAGGGATGTCGGACGCGCGTCGATCCGACGAATGACCCGAACCTGCGGAGACTCGCGGCATCGGGTGGGTCGCGAAATCAATGGCCGGTCGCGGGCTTCGGCGGTAAAGTAGCGCGCTGCCGCGGCGCCCGTACGAAAAATTGCGCGGGGCTGTGAAAGCAAGGGGCGCGTTCCCAAACGAAAGGCCGCGATCTTGAATCGTCAAAGCCAGCATTCGTTGCAGAGGCAGGAACCACTGTCCGGCGACGATCCATGGTACGTTTTAAGAAATGACCAGACATTCGGGCCGCTGAGCTTCGGCGATCTGGCGCAATTCGCCCAACAACAACGCCTGCAGGAAGACGACTGGGTATGGAAGCCGGGACTGGCTTCCTGGATTGCGGCGGGGGACGTATCCGGTCTCTTTGACGATCCGTTGCGCGGCGGCACGGCGCCATCCGATCAAAGCGCCGCCGGCGAAAGTGAAGAGCCGGAACACAGGCGCAATGTCAAAGAGAAGGCCAAGCATCAGATAAAAGAATTTGTGCTGATGTTCCTTTATCTCTGGGTCGTGTTCGGCATGCTGGCCGCCCATGAATCGATCGTGCTGGCGCAGCATCACATTGACTTTCAGCTGCATGGCATTGCTTTCATCAATGCGTTGATCTTCGCCAAGGTCATGCTGGTGGCCGAAGATCTGCATCTCGGCCGGCGGCTGAACGATAAGCCGCTGGTTTATTCGGTTGCCTTCAAATCGATCACGTTCGCCATGGCGCTGATATGTTTTCACATTGTGGAGCATGTCGTCATCGGGATATTGCACGGCAGGACCATCGCCGAAGTTCTGACCGAGATCGGGGTCGATAACCTGGCGGGAATTGTGTCGGTCGGAATCATCGCCACGGTTGCGCTGGTGCCGTTCTTCATCTTGCGGGAAATCAGCCGCGTGATCGGCGCGGACATTTTCTGGGCGCTGTTTTTCCAGCGCAGAAACCCCTGAGCAGCGTAGCCGTTGGATGGGGCCGAGCCCATCATCTTGCCCGCGCGAATGTGATGGGTTTCGCGGAGCCTGTCATCGGGCGGCGCTTCGCGCCGACCCGTTGGCTCAGCCGGGCTTCTTGCTGCCCAAGGTCCGTATGCTCGGTTGATCGACCTGCAACTCAAAGAAGATATCGGCATTCGGGCAGAAATTCGGGGCAAACGCCGCCGACGCTGGCAGGCTGTCGAGCCAGTCGCAGCAGGCTGGTTTGGACGGACACGCCTGGCAGCGGCGGAGCGCGGTTGCGTAGCTTAGGCCGAGGCGCGGTGCCTCGCCGCCGCCCGGCTCAAGACCGAGGCGCTCCATCATCTCACAGATATAAATTGCTTGATGCTCCCGTGCGGCAGGTGCAGCCATGATTGCCACTCCCTCATTCACCCCACGAATGTAATTTAGATAGCACGCCGCATCTTTATCTTGATCTGAATCAAAAGCGCATAAACCTGCACGACAGCTAAAGGGTACGATGGCATTCTTTGTCGCCCTAGGTGGTTTCGCGTTGATCAACCTACACTACGCTGCCGGCTATTACCCCCGCCCGATAAACGACCGCTGGTGATTCGGCAAAATCGTTGCCTCGTACAAATTCACCTCCGGCGGCAGCGCCGCCATCAGCACCGCGACCTTCGCCACGTCTTCGGCGGTCATGACGTAATCCTCAGGCTTCTCGCCGGCGCCCGCTTTGGTGCGGCCGGTGCGCGTCGTGAACGAGGACAGCGTCGCGCCCGGATGGATGATCGAGGCGACGATGTTGTGCTTGCGTCCGTCCATGGTCAGCTGATGGGTCATGCCCTGAAGGGCGAATTTGGTCGTCGTATAGGGCAGCGAATCCGGCCGCGGCGTCTTCGACGAGATGCTGCCGATGTTGATGATGCGCCCGCCCTGCGGCGTCTGCGCCTTCATGATGCGGATCGCCTCGCGGCTGCACAGGAACGGCGCCGTGATGTTGATGTCGAGCGCCGCGCGCCAATATTCGAGCGTGATGTCCTCGGTGTTCCTGTGCGTGGCGATGCCGGCGTTGTTCACCAGCACGTCGAGCCGGCCGTAGGTCTGCTTCACTACGGCGAATAAAGCGGTGACCGCATCTTCCTGCGTCAGGTCGGTCGGCGCCGCCAGCGCTTCGCCACCCCGCGACGCGATGCCGGCGGCGACCTCGTTGAGCAGCGCGGCGCGGCGCGCGACCAGCACGGTCTTCGCCCCCGCCGCGGCAAACGCCTCGGCAATGGCGCGGCCGATGCCGTTACTCGCGCCGGTGACGATCGCGACCTTGTCCTGCAACTGCTTGCTCATGTCACTTCTCCGCCAAATTCAACTTCATGCCCGGCGATAGCCTGCGAGCGAAGCGTCCGCGACATCGGGAAGGTTCACCACGATGTTCTCAGGGGTGCGGCAGGCCAGCCACCAGAGTTCTTCGGTCGTGCTCATGTTGGCTTCGAGATGCGGCAAGAACGGCGGAACGAACATGAAATCGCCGGCCGACATCTCGACATAGTCCTGATAGTCCTTGCCGAAGTAGATGCGGGCGCGGCCTGACAGCAAATAAGCGCCGGTTTCGGCCTCGCCATGGTGGTGCGGCAACGAACGAAAGCCAGGCGCGTTGCTGGCCTTGCCGAACCAGAGCCTAGTCGCCGGCGTATGCTGCGGTCCGACTCCCGTCATCAGCGCCAAACCACCCGATTGAGCGGTGTTGCCGTGTTCGTGGCCGCCTCTGGTGACCAGGGGCCGATCATTTGCCGCCATCTCCAACTCCCATTCGCCAGCACGCCGGCGATGATCGGCTTTTCGAGCCGAGCCTGCTACGGCATGATCATGTTAGCAAGCGGAGGTGGGCGAAGAAACGAAGCGCCTTGCCCACGTCTTGATGTTCGCCTCCCATGACGATCCATCCTACCAACGAGCCTCGCTGCGCTCACCGAAGGCCCCGCACCCCATGCCCGATACCCTCGAATTCGATCCCGCCGTCGTCGACGAGCGCGCGATTTACCGCCTGCTCATCGGCTCCGTGGTTCCGCGCCCGATCGGCTGGGCTTCGACCGTGAGCATAAGCGGCGTCGCCAATCTGGCGCCGTTTTCCTTTTTCACGGTGGTGTGCGTCAGCCCGCCGATGATCTCGCTGACGATTATGCGCAAGCCTGACGGCAGCGAGAAGCACACGCTCCAGAACGTGCGGGCGACGGGCGAATTCTGCTTCAACGTGGTGACGCGGCCGGTGTGGAAACAGATGGTGGACAGCGCCAACGGCTTTCCCGAGGGCGACTCGGAATTCGCTGAGACCGGGCTCACCCCGATCCCGAGCGTGAAGGTCAAGCCGCCGCGGGTCAAAGAGGTGCCGATCCATTTCGAGTGCAAGCTGCATCAGATCCTGGAGCTCGGCCCCAAGCGGCAGGCGCTGGTCATCGGCGAGGTGGTCTATTTGCACGTCGATCCGGCCTGCATGACCGGAGGCTATATCGATATGCGAAAGCTCGATCCGGTCGGGCGCCTCAATGGCTTCTTCTACACGACGCTCGGCGAAATCCTCGAGCGCGAATTCCGCGACGGCGCGCCGAGGTAATAGTAAGCGTGCCTGGGTGGGCTCCGCGATAGTCGCGGCCTGGCTGTCGGCGCGGGATTCCGTATGTCGCGGAGCTTGTCATCGGAACCGTTGGCTCATGCGGGCTACCTTCGCTGCCTACTCTGTGATTGAATGCTACAGCGTTTGAATTCCACGGCGCGGGAGACGCTCTGTGATACCTACATGTCTGAAATCCATGAGCGTGGCGCTTTCGGTCGGCGTCAGCTTGCTCGGCGTGTCGGCTAGTGCTGCGTTCGCCGCCGGGACAGAGGAGCCAGCCTTGCACTTTTACAATTCACCGGCCGCTGCCGCGGCAAAACCGCCTTTCAGTCAAGCCGTGCGTGTGGGAGATATCCTCTATCTCTCCGGCAGTCTCGGAAATGTACCCGGCACAAGGCAGCTCGTTCCCGGAGGAATCGAAGCCGAAGCCAAACAGACCATGGAGAACATCGGCGCAGTGTTGAAAGCCAACGATTTGTCGTTCGACGAAGTTTTCAAATGCACGGTGATGCTGGCCGATATGTCGAAATGGGAAGCGTTCAACAAAGTGTATGTCACCTATTTCAAACCCGACCGCTTGCCGGCGCGATCCGCTTTCGGCGTGAATGGATTGGCGCTCGGCGCGCAGGTGGAACTCGAGTGCTGGGCCTATGCCGGGAAACGATGATGGTCTGCTAGTCGATCACTGCGGCCGGGCGTGGGAGTCTGGACGCCGGTGTTTCGAATGACGGTGCGGCTTTGGGCATGGCCGCTCGGACGACGTGCATGTCGTGACGGTGTGTTCGGGAATAGCCGGCGCCCCGGAGTTCTTTTGCGGGGCGCTCGTTGGTCCCATCGCTAATTTTAGTGCAGTGCCGGCATCGGAATCGAACGCCGGCGCGAGCTGTGGAATTGCGAATGTAACCGCGCCGATCGCTATCAGTCCCAGAACATCACGACGCATGACGCTCATGATGTGCCTCGAGCGATGCCGTAACGCGGTAAGACACATTGTAATTTTTTGCTTTCGGCAAGTAAAGACAGACGGCGTAACCTAGATTGCACAAATAGGCCCGGCCACGCACCCCAGCTGTGGCCGACTTGTGCTACTTAAATGCTACTTAAAATGCTGCCCGACACCGCTAACGTCATAACAAACCGAGAGCATCATGAACGATCTGCCGTCAACGCCCGCGCGCCGCATTACGATGCGGGCGCTGTTGCTTGGCGATCGCATCGAGACCGCGGGCCTCGAACGCAATGACGTGTTGTCGACGGTACCGCTGGCGTTTCGCGCCGGCGAGAACGGCGTTGTCGCGCTGTTCCGCTATGGCGTCGCGGTCATGGTCGGCATGTCGCCCCTGGAAGAAGAGGCGGTCATCGGCCGATTGCAGGGCCGGATCGTCAGCCCGAACAAAATTCGCGAAGAGGAGTCGGTCCAGATCGAAGTCGCGCCGGACAAGGACGACCAGCTCTTGCCATCGGGAATTATTGTCGTGAAGGCGCTGACGACCGAGCACACGCTGCTGATCGCCGACGCGCTCGCCACCAGCGTTGTCCTAGCGCACGATGAAAAAAACGTGGCTAAGGTTTTCGACGTGATCCAGCCGATCGCGCGGGAGCTGGCGGAGCATGGCCGCACGCCCGGCGGGCGCCGCGCGATCCTCAAGCATATCGGCAACGCCTTGCTGGTCCAGCATCGCGTTTCCGGTCTCGTCGCCGTGGCGGAAAAGCCCGACGTGTTGTGGGAGCGGCCTTCGCTGGAGCGCTTCTACGCGCGGCTCGAAGACGAATATGAATTGAAGGAGCGGGCGGACGTTCTGACCCGCAAGCTCACGGTGATTTCCGATTCCGCCAAGGCGTTTGCCGACATCATCGACACCGAGCGATCGGCGCGGCTGGAGCTGATCATCGTCGTGCTGATCGTCCTGGAAATCGTGATCGGCGGACTGCAGCTGTGGATTCACTAGGCATGCGTGCGCCCGACGCATGCGTGCCTTGCGTCTCGATCCGAGCTTGATTTGATGCAAATCAAATTGTCTCGGCTTGGAAACGCCACGGTATTTTTGGGATTCTATTGTTGTGCGGTCTGGCACGCCGCGCCACTATGCCGCGAGATTGAAGAGGGGAGGCGCGAAATGCCTGTAAGATTACGATTGCCGACGCTCACGGGCCTGAAACGTCTGGCTGTGGCTGGTGCGCTGTCGCTGATGGCCGCCGCATCGGCCGGCGCGGCAGAGCCCATCAAGATCGGCTTCGGCATGTCGCTCACCGGGCCGCTCGCTGCCAACGGCAAGATGTCGCTGGTGGCGATGCAGGTCTGGGAAGCCGACATGAACGCGCAAGGCGGCCTGCTCGGGCGGCCGGTCAAGCTTGTCTATTACGACGATCAGAGCAAACCGGCCGAAGTGCCCGCCATCTATTCGAAGCTGCTCGACATCGACAAGGTCGATCTGATCGTCAGCGGCTATGCCTCGACCCAGATCGCCGCAGCCATGCCGGTCGCGATCGGGCGAAAGAAGCTGTTCGTCAGCCTGTTCGGCACCGGCATCAACAATGAGTTCAAATACGACAAATATTTCGCGATGATCCCGAACGGGCCGACTCCGAAGCCGGCCTTCACGCGCGGCTTCTTCAAGGTGGCCGAAGTGCAAAAACCAAAGCCCGAGACCATCGCGCTCGCCTATGCCGATGCCGAGTTCGGGCAGAACGCCTGTGAGGGCGCACGCGAGAACGCCAAGGCATCGGGATTCAACATCGTCTACGACAAGAGCTATCCGCCGGCGACGGTCGATTTCACGCCGATTGTGCGCGCGATCCAGGCGAGGAATCCGGATTTGCTGGTGATCTGCTCTTATCCGCTCGACACCGTCGGCATGATCAAGACGATCCACGAACTCGGTTTCAAGCCGAAGATGTGGGGCGGGGCGATGGTCGGCCTGCAAGCCACCGCGTTCAAGACCCAGCTTGGGCCGCTGCTCAATGGCGTCGTCAACTTCGACACTTGGCTGCCGGTCAAGGCGATGGAGTTTCCCGGCTCGCTGGAACTGCTCAAAAAATATCAGGAACGCGCCCCGGCCGCCGGCACCGACCCGCTCGGCTATTACATGCCGGTATGGGCTTATGCCGACCTGCAGGTGCTCGGCGAGGCGATCACCGCGACCAAGAGCCTCAACGACGATGCGCTGGCCGCCTACATGCACCAAGCCACGTTCCAAACCGTGGTCGGCGAGGTCAAATTCGGGCCACTCGGCGAGTGGGCGGAGGAGCGCACGCTGGCCGCGCAGTTCCAGAACATCAAGGGCAACAGCATCGATGAATTCCGCGATACGAAAACGGAAGTCATCGTTTATCCCCCGCAATTCAAGAGCGGCGAGGTGATCTATCCTTACGAGAATGCGATCGTGAAGTAGTGCGTCACCCGGCGCGCAGAATAGGTTGCGCTGGTAGCCGGGGGGTATTTCGTATTTCCACGTAATTCTATCTCATAACTCGGCGCTGGCTTAGATCGTTTGTAACCCTCCGCGCAGCACCTCGGGCCGATTATCCTTCGGCTCGTAAGCGGTCGTTTCCAGCGTGAGCAGGTGCCCGGCCAATGATCCTTCCTACGACACGATGCTTCAGCGCCTGAAAAAATATAAGGCCTTCGGGGGCAAACTGGGTTTGCCCGGAGAAGGGCCGGAAGGCGAATACCGCTTCGTGCGCTTGGCGGCGTATTACAAGCTGTTGCCCGATCCAAAAGCTACCGGGACGCTGTCGCCAACGCCATCTCGCTCATGCGTGTCGCCCAAGTGCCCGCCCGCGATCCCAACAAGGAACTTGAGGCGACGGAGAATGCGACCGATGCGGATCGGCTTTGGGCCGGGGCGCAAACCAACTGGCTCAGCGCCATCGATGTAAGCCATAAAGTCTACTACGTGAACAGCGCGAGGTCGCCGGACTTGTTCTGGGTGCGACTGGACGATCTCGATTTGAACGAAGGCGCCCGCGTCACGTATCTGGACCCGCACGACATCACGCTGGGAGGCGACGTGGCCAAGCGCTTCGCGGAGTGGAAATCCTCGGCTCAATGACGCCGCCGCACGGACCTGACCGGGTAATCTGGTGTCAGTAAGGCGGAGGGCAGCAGGCGTGGCCCGGATCGAGCAACGCGAAATCCGGAGCAAGCCTCGCCGGACAACCCCGGATTACGCGGAGCTTGTTATCGAGCCGACACTTCGGGCCGGACCCGCTAGCTCCCATCCGGGCGACTTGCTTACTTCCCCGCGGCCTTGCGCAACGCTGCGTTGATGCGCTCCTGCCAGCCGGGGCCGTCGGCCTGGAAATGATCGAGCACGTCGCTGTCGATGCGCAGCGACACCATCTCCTTGGCGCCGGGCAGCGACGGCGGTTTCGCCGCCGGCTGCTCGACCGGTTTGGTGGTCGCGGCCTTGAAGGCCTTCTCGGCGTTGGACCAGGGATCGCTCGTCGGGCGTCGTGCCATGATTGTCAATTTACCATGCCGGCGTGACGTTTCCGTCGAAAAACGTACCGGCATCAACAGCCCATAGCGCCCAGCCGGAAAGTCGGACTACGCTTCGATCATCCGCTTTATGCAAAGGAGCAGAGCCATGCCGCAACGACTGTGGGTCGCAGCGTTTCTCCTCGCCGTCATTGTCGCTCCGGCGAAGCGAGCGGACGCCGATGACATCGGCTACCCGCCGGTCCCGCTGCTCTCGACCGGCAACACCGTGCTGGGCGAGCCGCTGCACTATCCGGCGAGCGGCCCGGCGCACGTGACCGCCACGATCCTCACGCTGGCGCCGGGTGCGAAGACCATCCTGCACCGGCACGGCGTCCCGCTGTTCGCCTATATTCTCGAAGGCGAGCTCACCGTCGATTACGGCGAGCGCGGTAAACGTACCTATCGTCAAGGCGAGGCCCTGATGGAGGCGATGGACGTGCCGCATTACGGCCTCGACACCGGCGTGCAGCCGGTGCGCATCCTCGCCGTCTACATGGGCGCTGAAGGCGCCGCCGATGTGATTCCGGTTCAATAGGCCCGCAAGTCCGTAGGACAGGCTGAGGGCGCTGTTTGATGATCTTCCAACCGGACGGGCTTCGATCAATTCCTCGCCGAGCTGGCGAGCTTGAGCGCCGCGCAGTTGGACGATGAATATCTGATGGCCGATTTGAACCTGAAATACGACATCATCAATCTCGGCGATGTACCACAGCGTGCGTAGCGAAGATGGTGCTCAATGCAGGGTACGGGCTCAGCCGCTTCGGCCGTCTTTGGCTTGTCCGTCTAAAAAGTCCGACAAGCTGCCCGTACTCTTTTTCTTGCTTTTCCGCTTTGGCGCGGCGAGCTCCGGCGGCGGCGCGGCGGCGTCTCTTGCCAGGCGAAGCGCCTTAAGCCGCTCGGTCTTCGCGCGCAGCGCCAGCGCCGCGGTCTCGTATTCGGACGCCGCCTTTTTGGCATCTTCCGCGCGGTGCGTCTTTGCGAACTGTGCGTTCGCCTCGTGCCTCTTGGACTTCTCCACCTAGCACCATCCTTTTCGACGATTTATTCGCGGCATCCTCATTGAATAGCAGATAGGCGACACTGTTGCGAAGCGTAATCCGGTGTAAGGCAGGCGAAACACTCGGAAATCGGGCGGTTTTGTCGCGGCCCGGCGTCCGGGCGGCCCGCACGCCCACACAATGCGGCGCTGTGCCATTACGCCGTTGTGTGACGATTTTGCCTCACCTTCCTTTCAATCGTCGCCGCTGCGACGCGCTGCCACGCCGACGCCGTGCAAACGCCTCGTTTGACCGTCACGTGGCGGCCTCTCACCACTAGGAAAGGGTTGTAGCGTGAAACTTCATATTTTGTTCGCAGCCGCTTTTGCCGCAACGCTTGCCGTGCCGCTCGCAGCGCAGGCGCAAGGCATTCCTGACGGGGTCGCGCATGGCGCTTATGTCGGCAACAACGCGGCTGGGCCAATCGGGGCAGTGGTCGGCGGTGCGGTTGGCGGCGTTGTCGGCGGCGTTGAAGGCTTGTTCGGCGTCGCGCCGAGCTACGCCGCCTATCCGGACGGCGGGCCGCACGCGTATCGCCACCGGCATGGAGTGCGGCATTCGTATCGGCACGTTCATCACCGGCCGGCGAACAGCTAAGCCGCGCCACTTTTATTGAACCCTCGGCTCGCACGATGCGCGCCCGAGGGTTTATTTTTGTCTTGGGTTTTGCAGCGCGCGGATTTTTGGTTTCACTGCGTGCAGATTTCGATCGTTCCCTGGTTACCCCACACGGCGCAGGGACCGATCGAAAAGCTATATTCGCCTGCCTGCGGCAGGACCGCGTCCAATTGGCCCTTCTCGCCGGCGTTGGCGAAGAAGTCGCCGGGCCCGTTGACGGAAAGCTGCCAGGGTCCGGTCGTGACCCAGTTTCGCTTGCCGTCTGAGTTATAGGTCTGGCCGCTCGCGGTGGCTGTCACCTGCTGGTGCGCGCCGAAGCGCCCGGTAAATGTCGTGCCGACGCCGACATGCCGCCAGCACACCGCGCCTTGCTGAAACTGGATGGGGACGACGATGTCGCGCACGCATCCGGTGGCGCGGCTAGCGGACGGCGCAAGACAGCAGACGATAGCGGCGATTGGCAACGCCATTCGATAACGCATGATCACCTCGCGTGAGCGATGCAAAGAATGGCGAGCTTTGCCTGCCGGGGACGAAAATTCAACAGCAGGATGGAAGCAAGAAGAATGAATGCACTGATGGCAAGGCCAATCCATGCACTTTCACTTACTTGCGCAATTGGATAGAGGTCGCGGAGAAATGCACTCCGTGGCCTATCCATTTTGATCCAGTCAATGAGCGCGGCCGCCGAAGCCCGCAAAGGTGCCGCCGGCGTAACCGGAGGTTTGAACTTGTGCGTAGCCGTTGCCGGATGAACTGGCCCCGGCATACGAGGTCGTGATCGCCGGTGTGATGCCCCCGCCGCCGGCTCCCCCGGCACCCAAAGAACCCCGGCCGGCGGCAGTGACCATCGAACCGGACGAACTTGTTCCGAAGCCGCTGGCATTGCCGTAAGAGTTGGACGTGCCCTGGGCACTTGACCAGATATTGGTAGTGCCGCCACCGCTGCCGTTCACTTGCTGCGCCATGGCGGGAGCCGCGATCAGCAACCCGGCGGCGGCGAGGATGCAACAAAACGCTTTCATTCGATTTTCCTTCGCTTTTCACGTGATGGATCGGATTTGGCCCATCCCGAAGCCCGGCCAGACCGTAAGTCTCGCACGGACTTGAGGCCGGGTCAGTCGATGCCGTTTTTCCGCACGCCGTCTTCTTGCGCGGGTAGAGCGGAGACAATGCTGCGCTCACCGACTTCGACAAGCGCGCGCGGACAGGGCGACCCGGTGACCTCCATCGCGACAGCTACGTGCTGATCCTCACACATCAGCGCCATCGCTGCTTTCTGAAAGCCGAAGGCATAAAGCTGCCGCGCCAGGAGACGGATGGTGCAGCCTTCATCGACCTTTGTGCTGCCGAAGGTAGCGCCACCACCCATCACCGATATGCCGCCGGCGGCCGAACCGAGACAGGTTTCGATCCCGGCTGCAGCCAGGCCGGGCGCGACTACCGTGGGCGTTGTCACCACGCGGGCCTGGGTACTGGCGGGGTCTCTCATATTGATCATCGACATCGCGCCAGACGTACTTCCCATATTTTGGGCGTACACCGGTGTCGTCACAATAGTACAGCGAAAGCAAGCCACAGACGCATGACCGATACTCCAGCCTTAAGGCGATACGCGAATACTTTGATGTTCCTGGAACGTTTACCTTTCATTAAGTTACCAAAAAATTCAAAGTTGTCGATTAGTATGAAAACTTAGATTCTGTAGGAATATATTAACTATATTTGGTGAGACTACATTAA
>JBEKSB010000129.1:0-12284 GCA_049517455.1 Xanthobacteraceae bacterium | reverse complement strand
CCCGGATTCGCCCAATTGCCCGCGGGCGCATCTACCACTTCGTAGATCCCGTATTCGATGTGCTCGGAGAAGCTAATCGCGCGATTGCCTGGAATGGTCCATGGCGTGGTGGTCCAGATAACAATTGCACTGCGGCGAAGATTACTCACAAGGCTTTGCTTAGAAGCGATATCCTCATTTGTAGCTTGCTCGTGAAAATCGGGCTCAACCTTAGCAACAGGAAACTTCACCCACACCGTATCGCTGGTGTAATCCTCATATTCGACCTCCGCCTCGGCGAGCGCGGTCTTTTCCACCACCGACCACATCACCGGCTTGGAGCCGCGATAGAGCGTGCCGTTGGCAGCGAACTTCATCAGCTCGCGCGCGATCTGCGCCTCGGCGAAAAAATCCATTGTGGTATAAGGGTGCGCCCAATCGCCGATCACGCCGAGGCGCTCGAACTCGTCGCGCTGCACGTCGATCCAGTGCTGGGCGAAGGCGCGGCACTCTTTGCGGAATTCCACCAGCGCCGCCGGATTGGACAGATCCGGCTTCGGCTTGCCCTTGGCCCGGTAATTCTCCTCCTCGATCTTCCATTCGATCGGCAGGCCGTGACAGTCCCAGCCCGGCACGTAGTTCGAATCGAAGCCCAGCATCTGCTGGCTCTTCGTCACCACGTCCTTGAGGATTTTGTTGAGCGCATGCCCGATATGGATGTTGCCGTTGGCATAGGGCGGACCGTCGTGGAGGACGAATCGCGGCCTCCCCTTCCCGGCCGCGCGCAACCGGCCATAGAGGTCGAGGCTCCGCCAGCGATCGAGGATATCCGGCTCTTTCTGCGGCAGGCTGGCCCGCATCGGAAAGTCGGTCTTCGGCAAGAACAGCGTTTCGCTATAATCGCGCGCTTTCGTCGGCGGATCGCTCATGACGCGCCTTCTAACAAGCCGCTTGCACGGCGCAAAGGGCTCTTGCGCGAAGGCGCGATCGGGGCCCCTGGGGAACTGCCCGCATGGGCGCCGCGTTGAAGCCTAAGACATTTGTGGGGTGAGGACCATTTCGTGGGATATATCAGGCCTAGCCGTGAAGAGCGCCGCGCGGTGATCATCAACGATCCACGGCCGGTCGATAACGTCGGCGGCATATGGGCATCGATAGGCCGCGCCGCGAACGTCGGCATTTTCCTGCTCCTGTTCGGGGCCTTCCTGTATTTCGGCCGCGCCATCGTGTTGCCGATCCTCTCCGCCGCCGTCGTCTCGCTGACGCTGGCGCCGCTGGTCAGGGCGGGCAAGCGCCGCCGCATTTCACCGTGGATAACGGCGCTTCTCATCGTCGCATTGAGCATCGGCGCGCTGAGCCTCGCCGTCACCGCCATGGCGGGACCGCTGAGCGAGTGGATCGGGCGGGCTCCGGAGATCGGGGCCACCATCAAGCAAAAGCTCTCCGTGCTCGATGAGCCGCTCGCCGCGCTGCGCCAGTTGGAGAAGGCGCTGTTCGGCAGCGACGGCTCGGGCGCGACAAATACGCCGCCCGACGTGGTCTTGCCGGTGGTCGCCTTTCTCACACCGGCCGTCGGCGAGCTCCTGGTGTTTTTCGGCACGCTGATGTTCTTTCTGGTCGGCCAGTTCGAACTGCGGGCCGGCCTCGTCTCGTTGTTTGCGGAGCGCGACGCCAAGCTGCGCTTCCTGAAAATCATGAATGACGTCGAAAAGAACCTCACTGGCTATCTGCTGGTGGTGACGATGATCAATGCCGGACTTGGAGTCATCGTCGTGCTGGGCGCGTTCCTTCTTGGATTCCCCAACCCGGCGACTTTCGGTCTGTTGGCAGCGTTGTTGAACTACGTGCCTTATGTCGGCCCCGCCGTCATGGTGGTCGTTTTGTTCGGCGTCGGCCTCGTCACATTTCCCTCTCTCGGGCACGCGCTGGTGGCGCCGATCGGTTTTGTCGCGCTCACCACCGCGGAAGGGCACTTCATCACGCCGACCATCGTCGGCCGCCGCATCACGCTCAACCCGTTGCTGATATTTATCGCGCTCGCTTTCTGGACCTGGATGTGGGGCCCCGTTGGCGCCTTCCTCGCCGCGCCGCTGTCAATTGTCGGCCTTGTGGTGTTCAACCATTTGTTTCCGCACGATGACGTTAAACTTCCTGATTGAATGGAACTTTTTCATGACTATATGATTGCTGCGGCACCCTGGCTGCATCCAACGGAGAACAGGCATGAGCACCGCATCAACGGCTTCACAGAACATTCGCGATACGGTCAAAGACGCGCGCGAAGTTGGCAAGGCGGCAGCCGAGTCCTCAGGCGCCATCGAGCACGATTTGCAGGCATTGCGCGACGAATTCGCTCGCTTGGCGGAGCAAGTCGCGGACATCGTCGCCAACACGGGTAACGCCGCTTGGCGTCGCGCGAAATCGAGCATGGACGACGTTGTTGCCGATGCCCAGGACAAAGGGCGCGACGCGGCCAGCGCGGTGCGCGAGGTGTCCGATCATTTCGTCGAGGCGATCGATGAATCGATCAAGACCCGGCCCTACACCACGCTCGCGCTTGTCGCGGGGATCGCATTCCTCTTTGGAGCGACTTGGCGTCGCTAGACTTGGCGCCGCTAGACTTGGCGCGGCCGACTTGGGCCGCTAAAGGTCGCTCCTAACGGCGGGCGGATCGCGGGGGTTACATGCTCAAGGGCTGGCTGCACGACATCACCCTTTCGGTCCAGGCCCGGAGCGGGGTAACGCCCGCGCTTCTCGTTTGGGTCGCAATCATCGTGATCGCCTTGCTGACGGCTTTCGCTTTCCTCTGCATCGCCGGCTACGAATGGCTTTCGTTGCAATTGGGCGCCATTTTCGCCGGCCTCGTGATGGCAGGTATCTTTTTGCTGATTGCGGTGATCGGCGCGATCGTTAGCGCGGTGTCGCGCCGCCGCGCCAGGGCGCGCGCGATCCTCGAACGCGCCGCACGGGCGCAGGCGTCGTCGTGGCTGCTCGATCCGAAAATTCTCGGGATCGCCATGCAGGCCGGCCGCACGCTCGGCTGGCAACGGATCGTATCGGTCGCTTTGCTCGGCTTCCTGGCGGCCCAATGGGCATTCCAGAGCCGCGAGCGCAAACCCGACGACGCGGCCTGATGGCTTTCCCCTAGATCGGCGGGAAAACGTCGCCGGCGCGCTTGAGCGCATCACGCGCTTGGCGGGCGTCTTCCTTTATCCCTTGCACCAACTCGTCGACTGAACCGAATACTTTTTCCTCGCGAATCCAATCGATGAAGGCGACATCGATGTTCTGCCCATAGAGATCGCCGGCAAAGTCAAACAGAAAGACCTCGAGCAGTACGACGCCGCTATCGAACATTGGCCGCCGGCCGAAGTTCGCCACGCCATCATACCGGCGTCCGCCGTGCGCAATGCGCACCGCATAGACGCCGTGACGGAGCCCGCAGGAAGCGTCGAGACTTAGGTTTGCGGTCGGGAAGCCGAGCTCGCGCCCGCGCTTGTCGCCATGAATAACCTCCCCCGACACAAACCACGGAAAGCCGAGAAGCGCGGCCGCGTCGTCCAGACGCCCGGCGGCGAGCGCATCACGGATCGGACCGGAGGAGACCGGGCGCCCGTCGACCTCGAAAGGGGCAACGACATCAACGGCGAAGCCGTGCTTGCGGCCTTGCACCGCGAGGAAGTCCGGCGAGCCGGCGCGGTTCTTGCCGAAATGGAAGTTAAAGCCGATCACCGCGCCACTGATGGCGAAACGCTCGACCAGGATGCGGCCGACGAATTCCTCCGCCGTCGCGCTAGCCAACGCGGCGTTGAAAGTCAGGACGATCACTCCGTCGAGCACGGTCGAAGCGAGCAGCCGCAATTTGGCGGCCTCGTCGGTCAGGCGAAACAGCGGCTCATCGGGTTTGAAGAAAGCGCGCGGATGCGGCTCGAAGGTGAGCACTGCCGAGGGCTTTCCCAGCCGCTTGGCGCGATCCTGCGCGGCTGCAATCACCGCCTGATGGCCGCGGTGCATTCCGTCGAAATTGCCCATGGCAAGGACGGCGCCGTGCAGCGCGCCATCGGGCGCAGTATCGCGCACGACGAGGAAGCGTTTCGGCGCCATGGGCTTCAATTGGTTAAGAAAACCTGTGGGGGCCGTAGGTGCCGTTGCGGCAGTGCCAAGTCAAGCAGAACAAGCCAGCGTGGGTTGTGCAGTGGGGCCACCGCCACTTACCGCGATTAACCCGGTGTTCAGCCCAATTTGATACATCCGCCCGTGGGGGACGATAGACAATTGGGGCAGTCCGCCTCGGAATAACGAGCCGACCAAGCTCGACTCCGCGCAATTGCCCGCGCCAAGGAGCAGAGCCATGGCTCTCGATACGTCAATGCCCGTGCTCGTGGTCGACGACTACAACACCATGGTTCGGATCATCAAGAATCTGCTGCGGCAACTCGGCTTCGCCGATGTCGATGACGCCTCTGACGGCTCGGCGGCGCTCACGAAGATGCACGCCAAGCGTTACGGCTTGGTGATTTCAGACTGGAACATGGAGCCGATGACCGGCTTCGATCTGCTGCGTGAGGTACGCGCCGATCCGCAGCTCACGGAGACGCCGTTCATCATGGTGACGGCCGAATCCAAGACGGAGAACGTGATCGCGGCGCGTAAGGCCGGCGTGAGCAATTACATCGTCAAGCCGTTCAACGCGCAGACGTTGAAGTCCAAGATCGAAACGGTGCTCGCCAAGACGAACAAAGCGGCGCCAGCTTAAAGCGCACGCCTCACCACGTAAGCTTTCGCGTCACGGCCTTCGGGGTCACGCCGGCCGCTGCAAACATCGCGTCCAGGCCTGACAAATCCAGCGCGCCGCGTCCGCCGAAATCTTCGGCGTGAATGCCGGAGATGACGAACAGGCAATCGATGCCGAAAGACGCCGCGCCCTTGAGATCGGTTCTGACCGAATCGCCGATCGCCAGCACCCGCTGCAGCGGCGGCGTCTCGCCGCCGCGAAAGACGGCGGCGTTGCCGAGCGCCGCCTCGTAAATCGGTGCATACGGCTTGCCGCAATAGAGCACCTCGGCGCCAAGCGCCACATAGGCATCCGCCAGCGCGCCGGCGCAGTAGACCAGCTCATCACCGCGCTCGACGACGATATCCGGATTGGCGCACACCATGAACAGCGCGCGGGCGCGCATCGCCGCAAGAAGCTCGCGATAGCTCTCCGGCGTCTCGGTCAAGTCGTCGAACAGCCCGGAGCACACCACGTAATCGGCGGTCTCGGCCGACGCGAAGGCGACGTTGAGCCCGGAAAAGATCGACAGGTCCCGCGGCGGCCCCAGATGGAACACGCGTTCGCTCAGTCTTGCCTCGACGATGCTGCGGGTGACGTCGCCGGAACTCATAATGGCATCATAGGCGTCGCGCGGCACGCCGAGCCGATCGAGTATCCTCTGCACCGCCGCGCCCGCCCGCGGCGCGTTGGTGATCAGGATCACCGTGCCACGCTCGGCGCGAAAGCGCGCGAGCGCATCGCAAGCCGCCGGAAAGGCGGCGACACCGTTGTGCACCACGCCCCAGACGTCGCAAAGAAGAACGTCATAGTCGCGCGCGAGCGGGGCAAATTGTTTGATGACGTGAGACAAGGTTCTTTGCGATTAAAGTGGGTTCAGCGGCCGGCGCGGACGAGCTGAGCAAGCCCGCTCCGCGCAGCGGGAACGGAATCGCCCGTTTGGGCAGCCGTCGCTTCCATTTTGGCAGGTTCGCTCTTGCCGGCATCGCCGGCAACACCTTGCAGCGCTTCCGCGCGGACCGGTCGCGGCGGTGAGAAGAGAAAGCCTTGCCCGAAGCGGATATCGTAATCCAGAAGATCGACCACGCTGGATTCGCTCTCGATCCGTTCGGCGACGAGATCGATGCCGTGGCGGCCGAGCAGATCGGAGAAATCGGCGGGGTGGATGTTGCCGGTGGCGCTGCCGACCCGGTTGAGCAACAGCATCGCCGGCGCCTTGATGAAACGAAAGCCCCGCGCGTTCAATTCGCGCGGCTCGACGCGAAGATCGGAGAGGTTGTCGATGGAAAAGCGGAAACCCCGCTCGGCAAGCGCGGCGAGGCTTTCGTGCTCCATCGGTCCCATGTTGCGGACCGCACTTTGAGTGAACTCGAACACCAGCGAAGGGGCGATGGCGCGGTTGGCCTCGATGAATTCGAGCAATTGCGGAAATCCGGCGTCGGTCAGCGTCATCGCGGAAAGATTGCAGAACAGGCCAACGTCACGGTTCTTGAGCAACAAGCGCCGGACCACTTGCACGCATCGCAACACCGAGAGGCTGTCGAGCTTCGGCAACAGCAAACCGGCCTCGGCGTAGGGGAGAAAATCCCCGGCGGCGACAATCTCGCCGTTCCCGGCATTAAGCCGCGACATCGCCTCGTAATAGCGCACCTTGCGCTGCGGCAACGTAACGATGGGTTGCAGGTAGAGATCAATCTTCTGCGCATCGATGGCGCCGCGGATCGCAGCAATGATCGCATCCTTGTCGAGGCCGTCGAAGGCGGCAACTTTGCGCCCGATCGGGACGGCTTGCGCGGCGGCCGGCTGAGCCGCCGTTGCGGCGAAGGTCGTCGCCGCCGGCAACGCCTCGGCGACCGCGGGTGGCACCGAATAGACATTGCCGCGCTCCCGGCTGAGCGCGAGCTCGTGCTGAGCCACCGATTCGGCGAGCTGCTTCACCAGCCGCGACAGCTCCTCGATCTCGGTGGCCAGCGGTTGCGCCGTCGATTGCGCCTTGTCGAAGGCCGTTTCGACCTTGCTCTCCATGGCGCCAAGGCGACGCCCAAATTCCGCGACCTGGCGCGCAAGATCGCCCGATCCTCGGGCCAAATTGGAGACCTGATCGCTGACCTCGGCGCGGTCGGTCTTACGGCCCGCGACGGCGTTGTAGATCGCAAGCGCGCTCAGGACGCCGAGCGCGATCAGCGCCGAATCGGCGGCGGAAAAGCCAAGCCGAAGATAGAGAACAGCGCCGACCGAGGCGGCGATGAGCACCATGCAGAACGCGATGAAGATGGCGCTGATGCGCACCATAAGGACCCCGTTATCGCCACGCGAACCCGCTCCGGAAGCCCAAAATAGGCCTTCAAAGAACTCTCGGCCCCCCAGACTCAGCCCGACAGACTCGGACCCAAAGACCGGATCGTGATTCGTACCCGGACAATATCACTGTCCACAAGCGCTGCGCCGCCGCAAGTCCGCCGGTGCGGCGCGGGGGCTACATTACTGCCCGGATGACGCGCGCCGTCTTTTCGAAAATCTCGGCGACCTGCGCCTCGCTCACGATCAGCGGCGGCGCGATCGCCAGGGTATCGCCGGTGATGCGAATAAGGAGGTCCTCGTCATGAAACGCGCGCTCCATGGCCTCGTAGCCGCGCTCGCCTATGGCGCCGGGCCGCGCCGCGAGATCGATGCCGGCGGAGATGCCGACGGTGCGCACATCGAGAACGCCGGGCAGGTTTTTGAGCGTCATCGCCGCATCGGCAAAGCGCGGCTCCAGCCGCCTCGCCCGCTCGAACAATTGTTCGTCGCGATAGAGATCGAGCGCCGCGAGACCCGCCGCGCAGGCGAGCGGGTGCGCCGAATAGGTGTAACCGTGGAACAGCTCGATGGTGTGCTCGGGGCCTTGCATGAAGGCGTTGTAGACGCCCTCTCGCGCGATCACCCCGCCCATCGGGACCGCGCCGGAGTTGATGCCCTTGGCGAAGCAGAGAAGGTCGGGCGTTACGCCATAGCGCTCGGCGGCAAAAGCGTGGCCGAGACGGCCAAAGCCGGTGATGACCTCGTCGAAGATCAGAAGGATGCCATGCTTGTCGCAGATCGCGCGCAGCCGATCGAGATAGCCTTTGGGCGGCGGCAACACGCCGGTCGAGCCAGCCATCGGCTCGACGATGACCGCGGCGATGGTCGACGCGCCATGTAGCGCGACGATGCGGTCGAGCTCATTGGCGAGGTGACCACCCCATTCCGGCTCGCCCTTGGTGAAGGCCTGGTGCTCGCGGCTATAGGTCGCCGGCAGGTGATCGACGCCGGCTAACAGTGTGCCGAAGAATTTCCGATTGTTGACGATGCCGCCGACCGATATGCCGCCGAAGCCAACGCCGTGATAGCCGCGCTCGCGGCCGATCAACCGGGTGCGTGCGCCCTCGCCGCGCACATTGTGGTAGGCCAGCGCGATCTTGAGCGCGGTATCGACCGCCTCCGAGCCCGAATTGCAGAAAAACACGCGGTTGAGATCGGCGGGCGCCAGCGCGACGACCCGGCTCGCCAACTCGAAGGCTTTGGGATGGGCGAAGTGAAAAGCCGCCGAGTAGTCGAGCTCGGCCGCCTGCCGCGAAATCGCGGACACGATCGGATCGCGGTTATGGCCGGCATTGGTGCACCAAAGTCCGGCTAGGCCGTCGAGCACGGCGCGGCCGTCGGGCGTGAAATAATGCATGTCCTTGGCGCGCGAAATGAGCCGCGGGGCGCGCTTGAACGCCCGGTTCGGCGTAAACGGCAGCCAAAACGCGTCGAGATCGTTGGTTTGCCATGTCAGTGCGTGGTCGGTGTTGGCCATGATTGCCTATCCTGAGGCTTCCTGCCCGGGTTTGGTAACACGGTGTTCTCTTGGTTTCCTCGGGGCTTAAGCCGGCGAACAAGCAAAATTGAACACATTCGCCTGCTGCGCTTTAGCACAATGTCACACTGGTTACATGTGAGGCAAAGAACGGCGATTGAGGCCGCCTTATTGAAGAGCTAGGCGCCGGCATGCGCCCTGCGAGCAGAGCTATCTCGGCTGTGTGGGACGGACACATGGCAAAGAAAAAAGACGTATTTGATCCAAAGGCGATACTGACCGGGCATGGCGCCGGCCAGGCGCGCCGGCAGTTTGCGCCCGGCCAGATCGTCTACGCGCAAGACGATCCCGCCGACGCGGCGTATTATGTCGAAAATGGCCTGATCAAGATCAGCTCCTTGTCGCCGAGCGGCAAGGAGGCGGTCATCGCGATCCGCGGCAAGGGGGAATTCTTCGGTACACGGTGTCTGGTCGCCCGGCGCACGGCCACGACCACCGCACTGACGCCTGCTCCCTTGTCCGGGTGACCACGTCGGCCCTGACACGCATGCTGCGCGAGGAGCCGGACTTCACGGTGATTTTCGCGACCTACCTGGTGCACCAGAGTATCCGCGATCAGGAAAGCCTCATCGACCGTTTGATCAATCCAGCCGAAAAGCGTTTGGCGCGGACTTTGTTGCAGCTCGCCAAGGTCACCGACGCTGACGATCCACAAACCATTCCAACTCCCATCAATCAGGCCGTGTTGGCGAATATGATCGGCACCACGCGACCGCGAGTCAGTTTTTTCATGAACCGGTTCAAACGCCAGGGTTTCATCGAATACGGGCGGGACGGGCGGATCAAGGTCCACAATTCCCTCCGCAGCGCGATGGCCGACGACTGGTTTAATCCAAAAGTTATTCGATGAGATCCACTGCACCGATTCGCACACAAAAAGAAACGGAAGGGTTCCTTCGATACCAAGACTTTTCTCACCCGTATCGGCGAAGGGAGAATGATTTCGAAGTATCGTGAAAATCAGATCATCTTCGCGCAGGATATCCTGCCGATGCCGTGTTCTACATCCTGGATGGCAAGGTAAAGGTCACCGTAGTATCCAAGGGGGGCAAGGAAGCGGTGCTCGCGCTACTGGGACCCGGCGATTTCTTCGGAGAGGGATGCTTAAACGGTCATAAGCGGCGCATGGCCACGGTCACAACAATGACGGCTTGCTCGATCATGCGGCTGGACAAGCCGACCATGACTCGCACCCTGCACGATGAACCGAAATTGCCGGCCCTGTTCATTGCGTATCTCTTGCAGCGAAATTTCCGCGTCGAAGAAGATTTGATCGATCTACTGTTCAATTCCAGCGAAAAACGGCTGGCGCGAATTCTTCTGCTGCTTGCGAATTATGGCAAGGATGGCAAACCCGAACCCGTCCTGGCGCCGATCAGCCAGGAAACGCTGGCCGAGATGGTCGGCACTACCCGATCGCGCGTGAGCACCTTCATGAACAAATTCCGGCGCTTGGGCTTCATCCATTACAATGGCGGACTGGAAGGTCCACAGCTCACTCCTGAACGTCGTCCTGCACGATTAGCCATTCCGTTTGCACCGCACACTCAGGCTCAGAGTGAACAGCCAGACGCCAAGAATAAAATATTAGTTTTTCACAATAAGCTATATAATGCTTTTGTTTATATTCTTATGAATTATCAATGGTTTACTGATAATTGTCCACAGCCATTATCGACATACTTGCTAGTATCGGAGTGAACATCTCAACGCCAGATTGCATGACATCATCGTGACTGCACAGATTCTTTCCGAGCGCAATGGCGATATTCCGAACCCGATGGCGGATCGCTCTGCAAACCCAGCCAACCCAGTTGCGTGATTGGGCAGCCGGTTGCGAGCGGCAGATGAAGGAACGACGTTCCCATGGGCTCAATCGCACCTGCCGATGGTGGGCAACCGGTAAGCGACGGGCCGTCGAAATCCGAGCGGCCCGATGGCCGGCAAGTCCAAAAAATCCGCCAAGCCAAACAAATTCAAGGCACGACTACCGGGCCGGCATCTCAGTGAGGCGGATATTGGTAGGGGTGTCCAATGCTTAGAATCTCTCCCGACCTCGGTCGTAGTGCATTTGATTTCATTGAAAATGTGCAATGTCTCACCACTCCGGGCGAGATCATGAACGCAATGCGGACCGTCCTCAGCGGATTTGGTTTCGAATATCTATACTTTAACTTTCTCCCCGGCCCGGCGCAAAATTTTGAGGATGTCTTGTTGGCTAACTCGCTGCCTGCCGGGTGGCTCGAGCTTTACATTGAAAAGCAATTCGCACACGCCGATCCTTCTATGCGGCATTGCAAACGGATGCTTCGACCGTTCAGATGGCTCAAGGATTCTCCCTACGATCCCGAGCAGGAGTCCCGTGCGGTTGAGTTCGTGCATCGTGCGATAGACTTCGGCTTATTGGACGGCTTTGTCGTCCCAATCGCCTCTTCTGCCGGCAAAGTGGGTGCTATGTGGGGAGGCGGTCAGGCGGTTGACCTGCCAGAGCGCGACATTCCGGCCCTGCATCTCATGGCAATTTATGCGTTCGATCGGGTGCTCCGGCTACGTCAGCCGCTTTGGAACGAAAGGCCACGCCTTACGCCTCGCGAGAAGAGGTTTTGACGTGGGCAGCACTTGGGAAGCCCGCATGGGAGATCGGAGAAATTCTCACGATCAGCAAGAGAACTGCTAACGCCCATATCACCAATGCCCGTCGAAAGCTTGGTGCGGTAAATCGCACGCAAGCTGTCATGATCGCGCTTCGCGACCGGATTATTCAACCCTGACGCGCCGCATTGTTACATATAGCAATGTCACAAGGAGCAATTTCGCAATATTGGTAATTGCGCGAAAACTCGTCGAGGTTGCATCGGAGCAGATACGATCACTACTTCGAAACATCGTCGAGCGGTTTCATCGCCCATGACCGGCGCGGCCAAGATGGGCAAAGTTCGTTCCTTTGTCGATCCACCGGCGCGCGCTGAGAATTTCCACGCGGGCCAAAGCCCACCCCGCGCCGATGAAGTCCGCCAGGAACTCGCCAAGATTGTTGCAAGCACCGTCTTTCGTGACTCGCTCCGGCTCGCCAGCTTCCTGCGCTTCGTCGTCGATGCCGCACTGACTGGCAAGAGCAGCCAAATCAAGGCCTATACCGTCGCGATCGAGGCACTCGGGCGCCCTGCAAGCTTCGATCCGCAGGACGACTCGATCATGCGGGTCGAAGCCGGACGGCTGCGGCACGCGATCGCGCATTATTACGCAGGCGCGGGGATTGACGATCTCATCGTGATCGAGTTGCTGCCCGGAAGCTACGTGCCGCTGTTCCGTCGCCGCACGCTCAGTCCCTCAACCGGACCAAGGATGCGCGGCGAGCCAGGCGAACTCGCCAATGGCGGCATCACTGATGCGATCCAGGCGCTCAATGACGATCAAGCTACGCTGAACGCCATATTCGAGCGGCTCGCGGAAGTGCGTCGTCAGATCGAGGCGATGGCGGCGGAAATCGACACTGCCAAGAAACTGCTGGAGCAATACAATCTTGCATCGCGGCCGTGGTATTGACGCCTTCGCTTGCCGCTTCCCGGTGTGACTGCTACCAACCGCGCCGTCCCCGATGGGATGAGGACGGCGGATGGCCGACAAGCCCGCAAAATCCAACAAGCTCAAGGC
>JBEKSB010000128.1:0-12305 GCA_049517455.1 Xanthobacteraceae bacterium | reverse complement strand
ATCGACACCGCAACCGCATGGTTGAGTTCGATCACGGGTGAGGGGTGAATGCGTATCAGCACCTCGTACAGGCCGGCGATTTGAGGCCAGTCAGTATCCTCATAGCGCGGGGCTCGCATGTGGCGCGCCGCGATCGCGGCTTGCACGGCGTAGGTGCTCGGCCGCACCAGAGCCTGCAAAGAGCTTTCGACCCTGCTCAGTCCCTCGGCGATCTGCGCCTTGTCCCAGCGCGAGCGATCCTGCGAATCAAGCACGATGGCGTCACCATTCGGGGTGGTGCGCGCTTCGCGCCGCGCATCGTGAAGCAGCATCAGCGCCAACAGGGCATTGGCTTCCGCGCGATCCGGCATGACCTCGACGAGCAGGCGCCCGAGCCGGATCGCCTCCCGGCAAAGTTCGCCGCGGATGAGATTCGGCCCCGATGTTGCGGCATAGCCCTCCGTGAAATGAGGTAGATCACCGCCAGCACGCCGTCGAGCCGGTCCGCAAACAGCTCGCGCGATGGCACCTGATATGGAATGCCGGCGTCGCGGATTTTGGTCTTGGCGCGCACCAGACGCTGCGCCATGGATTTTTCCGACACCAGGAATGCCTTGGCGATTTCCGTGGTCGTCAGACCGCAGATGGTTCGAAGCGTCAAAGCAATCCGGGCTTCCTCCGGCAGAGCCGGATGGCAGCACGTGAAGATCAGGCGCAGGACATCGTCTTTCAGCTCGCCGTCTTCGGCCGAACCTTCCGGAAACCATTGCCCGATCTGATGTTCGGACACGAGGTCGGCTTCGATCTGCCGGCGCTTTGCCAGAAAAAGCATGTGGCGTCGCAGGCGATCGATCGCCTTGTGGCGGCCGACATTGACCAACCAGGCGCGGGGATTTGCGGGGATGCCTTCGCTCGGCCACTGATGAATCGCAGCCGCGAAGGCATCCTGCATTGCATCCTCGGCGAGCTCAAAGTCGCCGAGAAGCCGGATCAGCGTGGCCAGCACGCGGCCACTTTCGTTGCGGAACAGAAGTCCGATTTGATCCGCCATGATCGCGCTTACGCTTAGTGTCACATGAACCGGGCTTCGAAAAAGAGAGTCGCCCGGCGTGTCGCCGTCGCGTTAGTTGTACACCATGACCGGGCGCACCTCGATGGCGCCGATTTGCACCGACGGAACCCGGCCCGCGATTTCCAGGGCCTGATCGGGATCCTTGGCGTCGATCAAATAGTAGCCGAGCAGCGCCTCACGGGTTTCGGCGAAGGGGCCATGCGTGACGACCGGCTTGCCGTCCTTGAGCCGCACCGTGGTTGCGGTCGAGGTCGGCTGCAGGGCGTCGCCCGCCTTGAAGTTGCCGCTGGCGACGATCGACTGGTGAATTTGCCGTATTCTTCCATCATCTTGGAGCGATCGGCGTTCTTACGGTTGGCTTCGTTTTCGTAGATGAGCAGGAGGTACTGCATATGGGTTCCTTTCGCAGCGCCGTACAGTCGAACGGGCAACGGCAAAATCGACAGCGATGTGCGACCCGGCAGCGTACTTCCGCGCCAAAAGTGCGTCGAGCAGGTCTGCCGACGCGGCGGCTCATTACCCTGCACGGCGCTGAATGGCCGATAGCGCGGTGAACGGCAAGCGAAATTTCCAAGCGGTCATCGAGGAGAACCAATCAAGGCATTCGATCCGGTTGAACGAACCGCCGTGGTCGGTCAAATACGCCTGAGGATCGTTTGCGATGCTTCAGGCCGCCCGCCGGGATTCCAAATTCGTATTTGCCGTTTTGACCGCTGTCCCCGGTCTGTACGGCCTTTTGGCCTACCTCCTGCTTCCACTGACGCATTACGAGCATCAAAAAGGTCTTGCCGGCCTGACCATGATCACGCGGACCGGAGCCGATATTCCGGGCGATCCGATCAATGTGGGTGCCGTTGGATCGAAGGACGACGTGCTTTGCGCCATGGATGCCGCGAAGTGGTATCCGGCCGATCCTCTCACTTTACGCTCGAGTATCGAGATCGTCGGCAGCGTTCTGCTTGATCGGCCGTATCACGACGCGCCCGTGAGTCATTTATTCTATGAGGGCAAGCACGAAGATCTCGCGTTCGAAATGCCGATTGGCAAGAGCGCCGACCGGCGCCACCATGTTCGGTTCTGGAAGGTGCTCGACCATGGCGAAGAGGGGCGGGCCGTCTGGCTGGGCGCGGTGACCTACGATCGCGGCGTCGGCTTGAGCCACGATGACGCGCGGATCACGCATCACATCGGACCGGATATCGACGCCGAACGGGAGCTACTGACCGCCGATCTCACCGCGGCGAAGGTCGTCAAAAGCATCTATGAGGTCACCGGCATCGGGCCAACGCTCGATGGACGCAACGGCGAGGGTGATTTCTATTATACCGATGGCGAGATCAAGCTTTCCGTTCTGGTGGAAGGCTGTGCGCAACGGGCCGCGACGACGACCGAATTCGACAATCCGCCACTGGTCGAGCTGAAAAATCTCGCCTGGTCAGTTGTAGCGAAAATGCTGCTGTCCAATGACACCGTATCGGATTCGACCAAAGGCAATTAGAGGACGAGGAACGTTCCACATGAAGTCACAAGCCGACCTTCGTGGTTCAGGGCGTAGACTTCGTTGAGCGTCTGCGGTTCCTCAATAGCCCGGGATCATCTCGTCGGAAACGCTCACCACACCAGGCACGCCTTCGGCCAAAGCGAGGAGCGCTTTGTGTTCGTCCGCCGAGCCGACCAGGCCCCATAGGTGAACGGTGCCGTTGTTCACGATCACGTTGCGCTCGCCGAAATCGGTCCAGGTTTGATCGTCGAGCCGGTCGAGCAGCTCCAGGCGGATCTTGCGATCGGAAGCTCCGGCTGAGCCGGCGCCGGTTGAAGCTTGCGACGACGCCAGTGCCTGGATGAGGTTCGATCGGCTGACGATGCCGACAAGCTTGCCGCCGCGCAGGATCGGTACGCGCTTAATGCGGTGCCGTTCAAGAAGGGTCGCGATCTCGCCGAGCGGAGTATCCTCGGACGCGGAAACGACATCGGTCGACATGACTTCTTCGACGCGTCTGCCGTGCGATTTGGCAAATTCCTCGGCGAGCGTCGAAGCAGGGGTTATGGCTTCGAGCCACCGCGGGCGCTGTTTCTCGGTGCCGATTTCCTCGCGGTGAATCAGGTCCGCCTCGCTGATGACGCCGACGACGTTGTCGGCATCATCGACCACGGGCAACGCGCTGACGTCATGCTCGGCGAGAAGCTGCACCGCTTCGGCAACGCTGTCCTCCGGCTTCACGGTGACGACGTCGCGAACCATGACATCCAACGCTTTTATAGCGCCCTCCGGTGCCGCTCCGTTGTTTGCCGGAGCGCTCCGAGCAAAGGCTCGTTGCGTTACATCTGTGTGACGGGATCAGGCTTTGTTGTAATCGTAAAGCACGCGGCCGTAGGGCAGCGTTAGGTTGGCCACGAAGTGATGTGCGCCGATGATTTTTCGCAGGCAATGAATAGCCTTGCCGCCGCAAGGCTCCGGCGTTCTCGTCCATGGCGTTCACCGCAGCAAGAAGCAAGAAGATTGAGGGACGCCGACATAGGAACGCTGCCGGAAAACCTGGCAGTGCGCCGTTAAGCGACCTCGATGTGATCGAGGCTAAAGGCGATGGCCGAAGCCGCCGCGCATGCCGCCCGCGATCAGCGAAATGATGAAAAACATCTGCGATGGCCCAGTGCTTTGGTGCTTGCGACCGAAGATCAGTTCCCTGGTTTGGGAAGCGAGCGAAACTGTGGCCCGGTACACTGGTTCCCCTCATGCGGCCGTGCCCAAGATTTCAACGGCGGGTGCCGCAATGCGCGGCAGCACCTGGGTGCTGAAACAAAACAATCAATTCGATCAATAAGATACGGCTGGCACAGTGCTTGCTGCTTCGCAGCAAAAGGGGAGCCCTGGTCTGCCGATGGCTTTGCGAAGACGTCTCGGCGGCCGTCGCCCAACGGGAGCCGAGATATGGATTACGTGAAGCCGGCGGACGTCGCGTCCGCCATGATCAATGCCGGGCGCACCAAGCTCGCTCTGCCCCCGGTTGACCTGATCATTCGGGGCGGCCTCGCCGGCGCCATCCTCGCCGCCGCGACTAGCCTTGCCATCACCGGCGCAGTGCAAACCAATCAACTGCTGGTCGGCGCGCTGATCTTCCCCGTCGGCCTCATCCTCATTGTTCTCCCCGGTCTCGATTTGGTCACCGGCAGCTTCGGATTGTTGCCGCTTCCCTGGATCGAGCACGACACCGACGCCAAGAGCATGCTCGCCAACTGGGGCTGGGTCTTCCTCGGCAATCTCATCGGCAGCGTCGTCTATGGCGGCCTGCTGGCGATCGCGCTCACCAATTTCGGCGCCACGGCGCCGGCCGGCGTCGCCGCAAAAATCGTCGCCATCGCCGAGGCCAAGACCATCGGCTACGAAGCGCTCGGATACGCCGGCCTCATTACCGTTTTCGTCAAAGCAATCCTTTGCAACTGGATGGTCTGCCTCGCCATCGTCGCGGCCATGAGCACCTCGTCGACGATCGGCAAGATCGCCTGCGCCTACATGCCGGTCTTCATCTTTTTCGCCCAGGGCTTTGAGCATTCCGTCGTGAACATGTTCATCATCCCGACCGGCATGATGATGGGCGCCAAGGTCACCGTCGCTCAATGGTGGGTGTGGAATCAGATCCCGGTCACGCTCGGCAATCTGGTGGGCGGTTTCGTGTTCACCGGGCTCGCGCTTTACATCACTCACAAGCCGCGCATCGCGGCGCCCGCACCGCTGACGGCGCCGACGCGGGTACCGGCCGAATGAACGAGGCGGACCTCAAACCCGCTGCGACAGATCAGGGCGGCGATTTCAGTTCCGAGCAGAAGCGCTACCTGGAAGGCTTCGTCGCGGGTGTCCAGATTGCCAAGGCGGCGAAAAGCGTCGCCGGCGCCGCCACTGTTGGCGGCGCTGTCCCGGCGTCCGAGCCCACGGGTCCGGACGCGGCCGGGCTGAAGGCGCAGTCCCGTGTGCTCGCTTCCGGCGGCAAACTCTCCGATCCGGAAAAGTTCAAGCGCGAGCAGCATCCGTTCGATACTTACGAGCGGCTGAAAGAGCACGCGGCCAAAGGGGAATATCCAAAGCCGCCGGACAATTTTCGCTGGCGGTTCTTCGGCCTATTTTACGTCGCGCCGAACCAGAACTCCTATATGTGCCGATTGCGCATTCCCAACGGAATTCTGAAAGCCGCCCAGTTCGCCGGCCTCGCCGATCTCGCCGAGCGCTACGGCGGCGGCTATGCGCATGTAACGACGCGCGCGAACCTGCAGATCCGCGAGGTCGAGGCGCACAACGCGGTCGCCATGATCGAGGCGATCCAGGATTTGGGGCTGTGCTCGCGGGGCTCCGGCGCCGACAATATCCGCAACGTCACCGGCACTCCGACCGCCGGCATCGACCCGCAGGAACTCATCGATACGCGTCCCTACGCGCGCGAATGGCACTTCCACATTCTCAACGACCGCTCGCTCTACGGCCTGCCGCGCAAGTTCAACGTCGCCTTCGACGGCGCCGGCGTCATTCCGGTGCTGGAGGATACCAATGATATCGGCTTCCAGGCCGTGCAGGTGAATGGCGGTTTCGGCCTTGAACCCGGCATCTGGTTCAAGCTTTGTCTCGGCGGCATCACCGGGCATCACGATTTCGCCCGCGACACCGGCGTGCTGGTGCAGCCGAAAGATGCCTGCAAGGTGGCGGACGCTGTCGTGCGTATCTTCGTCGATCACGGCGATCGCACCGACCGCACCAAGGCGCGGCTGAAGTATGTGCTCGACGCCATGGGAGTCGAGAAATTCGTTGGCCTGCTCGAGGAAAAGCTCGGCCGCAAATTCGATCGCGCTGCGCTTGGCGCCGTGGCGCCGCGTCCGGCTTTCGATCGCACTGCGCATATCGGCATTCATGCGCAGAAGCAGGCGGGACTGAACTGGATCGGCGTTGTCGTGCCGGTGGGGCGGATGTCAGTCGCGCAGATGCGCGGCCTTGCCGACGTCGCACACGAACTCGGTGACGGCGATCTACGGCTGACGGTCTGGCAGAACCTTTTGATCTCTGGTGTGCCGGCTGAAAACCTCGCGGCCGCGACGGAGCGGATCGAAACGCTCGGTCTCGCAATCAACACCAATGCCATCCGCTCCGGCCTCGTCGCCTGTACCGGCAATACCGGCTGCAAGTTCGCGGCCTCCGACACCAAGCGCCACGCCGAAGAGATCGCGCGCTGGTGCGAGACCCGTGTCGCGCTCGACACGCCGGTCAACATCCATTTGACCGGTTGCCATCACTCCTGCGCGCAGCATTTTGTTTCGGAGATCGGGCTGCTCGCCTGCAAGGTTCAGGCGAACGAAGACGACGATCCGGTCGAGGGTTATCACATTCTCGTCGGTGGCGGCTTTGGGCCGAACGCTGGGCTCGGCCGCGAGCTTTATCGCGATGTCATCGCGGAAGACGCGCCGCGCATAGTCGCGCGCATATTGAAGGCCTACCTTGCACATCGCGCGTCCCGCGACGAGGCGTTCCTTACCTTCGCGCGCCGGCACGAGATCGATGCGTTGAAGGCGATGACCGATCTTGAGGCCGCCGAATGAGCGTGACGCCGCGGCCGCCGATCCCGTCATTCATTCCCGTGTCGGCGCCATTCACGCCGGAGCAGCGCACCTGGCTTAATGGACTCTTCGCCGGGGTGTTTGGATTACAGGAGAGCGTTACGCCGCTTTCGACCGTCGATGCCGCCAAGCTTTTGGCGGGATTGATGGATGGCACCCCCACGGCGGCACCGGCCGAAGCCGACGACGGCGCGCCGTGGCACGATCCCGCCATGCCGTTGCCGGATCGCATGAAGCTCGCCGACGGCAAACCGCTGCCGCGCCGGCTGATGGCGGCGATGGCGCAGCAGGATTGCGGTCAATGCGGCTACAATTGTAAGGATTACGCGGACGCGCTGTTTTGCAAATCCGAAAAGCGGCTGAACCTGTGCGTGCCGGGAGGCAAAGACACTTCCCGCATGCTCAAGCAGCTGTATGCGGAGCTCGACGGCGCCCCGGCGGTGGAGACCGCCCCGGAGCAAACAAAACCCCTGCCGGCCTCGCCGCCCGGCCGCTCCCGCGACAATCCGGTCTATGCCACTTTCCTTTCGCGCCGCTGGCTCAACAAGCCGGGTTCGGAAAAAGAGACTTGGCATGTCGATCTCGATCTCACCGGCACCGATCTCGATTACGTGGTCGGCGATTCCCTCGGTGTTTTTCCCACCAACGACCACGATCTGGTGACGGCGGTGCTCGCCGCGCTCGAAGCGCCCGCGGATTTTCCCATCGGCGAGCGCACGCTCCGTGAGGTGCTGACCGACGGCGTCTCGCTGTCGTCGGCGCCCGACATGCTGTTCGAGCTCATTTCCTATCTCACCGGCGGCGAGCGCAGGCAGAAGGCGAAGCGGCTCGCCGCGGGCGAGGATCCGGATGGCGATGCGGCCACGCTCGACGTGCTCGCGGCTTTGCACAAATTCCCCGGCATCAGGCCCGATCCGGAAGCCTTCATCGAGGCCCTCGATCCGCTGCAGCCGCGCGTCTATTCGATCTCCTCGTCGCATCGGTGCACGCCCGACCGCGTCTCGCTCACTGTGGATGCGGTGCGTTACGAGATCGACAATCGCACGCGGCTTGGCGTCTGCTCGACCTTTGTCGGCGGCCGCATCGCGCCCGGCGACCAGACCAGGGTGTATGTCCAGAAGGCCCAACATTTCGCGCTGCCGGAGGATCCGAAGAAACCGATCATCATGATCGGGCCCGGTACCGGCATCGCGCCGTTTCGCGCGTTTCTGCACGAGCGGCAGGCGACCATGGCGCCGGGGCGCAACTGGCTGTTCTTCGGTCACCAGCGCAGCAGCCACGATTTCTTCTACGAAGAAGAGCTGGTGGCCATGCGCGCTGCCGGCCACCTGACGCGGCTCACGCTCGCGTGGTCGCGCGACAGCAACGAGAAAATCTATGTGCAGCACCGTATGCGCGAGGTCGGGCGCGATTTGTGGTCGTGGCTCAACGACGGCGCGCATGTCTATGTCTGCGGCGATGCGTTGCGCATGGCTAGGGATGTCGAGACCGCGCTCACTGAGATCGTCGCCCAGCATGGCGGCTTCGCGCCGGCCGACGCGGCGAAATTCATCGCCGAACTGAAAGCCAAGGGGCGCTATCAGGCCGACGTTTATTAGTGAACGTTTTTTAGATCTTGCCGCCGTTCCAACCGCATCTGCAGGCCGTAGCGGGGCCGCAGCGTGATCAGGCCTTGCGGCTCGACAGGAAAGCCGGGCTTAAGGCGCAGCCGGTAACGCTGGGCGATCGTGGCGAGGATGAGCGTCGCCTCGGCCATGGCAAACGCCGCGCCGATGCAGATGCGCGGACCCGCGCCGAACGGAATATAAGCAAAGCGCGGACGTGCAGCTGTGCGCTCGGGTGAAAATCGCTCGGGCTCGAAGCGACCGGGATTTTCCCAAAGCGACGGTTTGCGATGCAGCAGCCATGGCATGATCAGCACCTCGGCGCCGGCCGGGATGCGATGGCCAAGCACTTCGTCGGCGGCGATGGGCTGGCGCCCGAAAGTGTGCGCCGGCGGATAGAGCCGCATCGATTCTTCGATCACCATGCGGGTGTAGCGAAGGTTGGCGATATCTTCGTAGCGCGGGATGCGTCCTTCCAGCACGGTCGTCAGCTCGTCGTGAAGCTTCGCTTCCGCGTCCGGATGCTGCGACAGCAGATACCAGGTCCACGACAGCGCTTGGGAGGTGGTCTCGTGCCCGGCCATGAAGATGGTGACCACCTGATCGCGGACTTCCTTGGGCGTCATGCCGCCGCCGGTTTCTGTGTCGCGCGCGGCGATCAAGCGGGCCAGCAGATCTTTCGGTTCGGCGTCCGGTTCGCGGCCGCGCTCGGTCAACAGTTGATCGACCTTTTTGTCGAACTCGTTGAAAATTCCTTCCGTGGGAAGAGGCGCGATCAGGCGCGTGAGCCATAGCGGAAAATGCAACAAGTCGAAGATGGTCGGGCGCACCGTCGTTTGATACTTGTTGACGCCGGCCTCGACGATATCGACGATTTCATCGGAGTCGGAAGAAAACATCGCATGCGAGATGATGTGCAAGGTTGCATGCATCATCGCCGCCGCCACGTCCACTTCACGCGGCTCCGGTAGCGCATCCCATTTCGCCAGCAATTCCTGCGTGACCTCCGTCATGATCGGGGCATAGCCCGCGACGCTGCGGAGATCGAATGCCGGCGCCATGATGCGGCGATGGCGCCGCCATGTTTCTCCTTCGCTGGTCAGAAGGCCGCGGCCGAGGCCCGGCTCCAGCAGGCGGCGGCCGACCTCGGATTTGGTGTAGTTCGCGGCATTGTCCAGGACGACGTGGCGGATGGCGCCCGGTTCGTTGATGATGAACATGCGGCGCCATAAAATGCGCTCCGCAATGATATCAGCGCTGAAGTTCTCCGGGTCGTGAGCGGTCAGCGCATTCTCCCGCATGGCGCGCAGGGATTGTCGCAAGCTTTTTCGGCCTTCCGCCCGGTGCGGCGCGGCAAGGACCGGGAACTCGCTGCTACCGATGACGCTCATCGCGGCTCAAGTCCTGTTCGTTGGAGCGAACGATCTCCGCGACTATACCAGACGGCCGGCTTTGAGAACTGCCGGTTCGCCGCAAGAGGGCATTCTCACTAAATCCCAATAGGCCTGCGGTGCCGTTATCTTTAGCGTGCCGATGGCCTTGAGATCGACACGATGCAATTGCTATAATGCCCTATGGGGAAGCAGGGGTTGTGCATTCGCGCCGTGGCTCGCGGGCAGGCCGCCCGTCGCAAGCAGCAGGCGCGCGTTACTCTATTAATGACGTCTCTTTCGATCATGCCGGCATTGGCCGCATGTTCTTCCTGGTCCAATCCCTACCAGACGGCGAGTGCTCCCGATCCGGCCGCTGCCGGCTATCCAACCCAGTCGCTCACGGAGGCGTTTCGAGGTTCGACGGCATCGGCGCAGCCGGCAAACGTGCCGCACCCGCCGAGCACCTATACCCCCGTGAATCAGCCTTATTCTCCGCCTCCCGGTCAACCTGCCTACGGTGCGCCTCGCTACGCCGCCGGCGTCACGCCCGTCGCTGCTGCCGTGCCGCCAGACGCCGACCTGGCGGCCAACGCCTATCCGTATCCGAAGCAATCGCTCTTCGATACTTTCCGAGGCTCAACGGAATCGGCGCAGCCGTCTGTGCCGCATCCACCGAGCACCTACACGCCCGTAAATCAGCCCTACTCTCCGCCTCCTGGTCAGCCGGCAAACGGCGCACCTGCCGGGGCCGCGCCCGCCGCTGCCGCTCCGAATTCAACTACTGATCCGTCGGGCTACCCGTATCCGAAGCAGTCGCTGTTCGACGTATTCTCGGACAAGCCCGCTGGGCAGTGACCCCCGCGCGCGCTCGGCGGCATTCCCCAAGCTGAAACTCATCTCGCTGTGTGCAACGCCGAAAGCCACTCGCCGCCGGCGTGAACGAGCACGTGGCTCGCTGTTGCGTCCAACCTTTTTCCGGCGTTCGCACCGGAACCGATCGCTGTGTAGGTGTTCGCAACTAAAATGACGTCGCCGACTTTCCGGACATTGACGGCTTTGATTTTGATTCGCGTCCAACCCTGGCCAATGATTTCACCCAACAATTTAAGTATCTCCGGCCGGCCAATTGCCGTGATGTAGCCGACAAGGACGCTATCGGCGGTGTACAATTTCGCGACCGCTTCCGCGCCATGACTCCATGCGGCCTCATAACGTTGGATGTATTCATTCGCGATCCGGTCTGCAGGGTCGTCCATCATGCTTTTCGGCTGATACTTCCGACGTCGCAGGCGTCGATCCGGCTGTTAGCTGCGGGCTATTAGATAGGTATCGAACTCTCTGCGTTGTGCCAAGCCGCAAAAATGCGAGCGACATTTTGACCAGCTTCGATCGAATTTTATGAACGAGGGTCGCGAAACAATCGGAATCACGTGGTTACCTTGGCCGGGGAGGAAAAAATGAACGAGCCTGCGTTCAACTATTCTATCCGTTCCGATTTACCCGCCCATCCGGAAACACCCGCTGTCCTTGGTGACAAGTTCGTCGCTACGCTCGACAGGTTGACCCGAATCGATCCGGTGATCTTTGCAGATTGGGTGGTCATGGATCTTCCGGCAGTCTCTTCGATTCCGCTTAAGGTCTGCCCGATCCCGGATCCCCGCAATCATCGAAAACAACGTCAGGCGCGACGATGACGATCGGCCCGGGCCAAATCGCGGCTACTCCGCCGATGCCTTCACCACCAACGTGGTTGATCAGCGCAGGATGAGTATTCAGATCGTTGCCGGCGGACATCGGGAGGGCGAGACTTCGCTTCAGGCTGGAGATTACAAGGCGCCGCCTGATCCCGCGATCGTAACTTATCCCCTGTTTAAGACGGCGTTGCTCGCGATCAACGCCACCTGGCCGCCATTCTGGGCCTGCGCTTATGCCTTTAGGGTGGATTACTATAAATCGCCGCTGATCGCTGGCACTCCGTTATTTCCCTATTCACGCTTCCACATCCCGTGGCTTGCCTATCTCTCGGCCCCGCTCGCCGCCGGCCTCGACCTGCTGCCCGAAATCCTAACCGAACGTACGCCCGACGGCGGGCTCCTGATGATCGCCACTGAGGAGCGGCTTGATCCCACGAATCCTGAGCACTTACGGCGCTCGCGCATTCTCGCCGAGACCCTGATCACCCGCACTGGCTATGACTCTCGTTAATTGCCGGGCGCAGTCACGGGACTACGGCGCGATGGCTTCAGTCAGGTGATCACACCTAGATCAAGACCGCGATGGCCAATCGCGAATATCCCGGCAACCTGCCACTCGTTGGTGTCGAGATAGGCGGAAATCGCCTCGGCCGCGAGGAACGAACGGGAGCGGCCGGTATTCTTGGCGAGCTTCTCAAGGCGGCTCTTGGTCGAGCGGCCTACGCGAACTGAAAACGTCGTTGTGGTCATATGTATACAGTATAGCACAGCCCGAATTTCGTGCCCGAACGAGCCGGCTGTGGGGTAGTGTCTCAGTTTGAATTTCGATAGGGCTTCAGTGCTTTTGCGCCGGGTGCTTTTCTAGCCATCTGTTTATTATGGAACGAGCCTGCAATGTTGCGTATTCACGTGTCCCGGTAACGATCTTCCCGGCCATTTCAACGCCCGCAGGATGAATGGCCACGGACCATTGTTTTGGCTCGATCCC
>JBEKSB010000127.1:0-12385 GCA_049517455.1 Xanthobacteraceae bacterium | reverse complement strand
CATGCGACGACTCGCAAAAGAAGTTCGTGCGTGACTTTGTGGCGGCCTGGAACAAGGTGATGAACGCCGATCGCTTCGACCTTGCCTGATCTCAGCTGAACGGTCTTCCTTCGAGGGCTTCTTGAGCGCAGCCACAACCGAATATTTGGTGATCAGGACCCGGTCGAGGCTACGCAAATCCAACGCAAGCCTGTGGAAGCCATGAATAAGAAATCAGGGCGGTGTTTCAAAACATCTTGAAACGCCGCCCTGACGCCAGGCCCTCATAATTCGATGGTACCAGTTAGCCTGCCGTCATTGGCGGCGCCGCGCTGCGGTCAATCTCACGCCGCCGCGGACGCCGAGCGCGACGTGCGCGGTTTCGCGACCAAATTCTACAAGGAGGAGGGCAACTGGGACCTCGTCGGCAACAACACGCTGGTCTTCTTCGGCCGCGATGACGGCGCAGCAGCAGAAAATGCCGCAAGGCGCCCAGGCGGCCGAATAACGCTACGCATCAAATCAAAAAATGAAACGGCCGGGGATTTCCCCGGCCGTTTTTGCTTATGGACTCCTACGGTCGATCCGCTTGCTACGGAGCGGCCTTCGGCAGCTTCTCGGCGATGCCGAGGCTGTCGGCGCGGCGGCGCATCTCGGCCCAGATGTCGTCGGAGCCGATGCCGGCGCGCCGCCACAGCACCGCGAGATGGTAGAGCAGATCAGCGCTCTCGCGGACGACGCCGCGGTCGTTGTGTTTGACGGCCGCAAGCGCAACCTCGCCCGCTTCTTCGATCACCTTTTGCGCTATTTTGCGGGTGCTCGACGCAAGGAGCCGCGCCGTCCGCGGATGGTCCTCCGCCGTTACTGCGGCGAGCGAAACGTAGAGCCGGTCGAGCTCATTGCCGACGGGCCGCGGGCTGTTCGTAAGATGAGGCCCGTGCGAAGTTTCGGACGGCGCAATGCACACAGTGTGTGCTTCCGCCTCCGCCAGCGCTTTGATGTCCTCGTGGATGACGCCGACCGGCGCGGCGCGCCGGCGATCAACGTTCAAGTTTTTTGCCAGTCTTGCGACCATCGCTCACCTCCATACCGCGCCTGCGGGTCTCGGCGTGAGCGTTGGAAAGAGATCGCTATCCGCGGTCGCTTGCCATCGCGCAGCCGTCGATGCCGCGCCCGGTTTTCATGCTTGCCGGTCGAGGCGACACGAAAGCTGCCGTGTCGACCTTACCGAAGTGGCAACTGCCCATGGCCCATTTGCCAGTTTCGAAGTCGTTCGCGGTCGTTTTTCCTGCGAACGAGCGGCAGATAGTCCTCCTGGCCCAAGCCGTCAACCATTAAACATGCGTAACCCATTGATTCTCGGGCGCGAAACCTGATCGCCGTCTGGCTTGCGGTTCGCCCCAGGGGTAGGCTTGACGGACTGACACCGCGCCGCCTTATCTCAGTGGTGTGAATTCATCGAATCGTTACAGAGGGCAGCGAGTGTGAAGCTCGAAGAACAAGGAGCTGCCATGGTCGATCGCGGCCAAGCGACTGCGGTTACGCTCGAATCCGGCCAGGCGCGCCGACTCGATGCGCCGGTGCGGCTGGCCGAGCCGGCGGAGCGGCACGCGGCGTCGGCTTTGGCCTCGAGTCCGGAGCGATTCATCAATCGGGAACTGTCCTGGCTCAATTTCAACCGCCGCGTTCTCGAGGAATCGGCCAATCGCGAACATCCTCTGCTCGAGCGGCTGAGATTTCTTTCGATCTCGGCGAACAACCTCGACGAGTTTTTCATGGTGCGCGTTGCCGGCCTTCGGGCGCAGGTGCGCGCCGGCATTGGCACTAAGAGTCCCGAAGGGCTGACCCCGGCGGAGCAGCTCGTGCGGATTGCCGAGGCCGTTGTAGTCCTCGTTGAGGATCAACAGGCACAGTGGCGCGAGCTGCGGGCGGCGCTCGGCAAAGCCGGCATCGTGCTGATCGACGGTCCTGACGTCGCCAAGGCGGAGAAATCCTGGCTCGAAGATTATTTTCTTTCGCATATCTTCCCGCTGCTGACGCCGCTCGCCGTCGATCCGGCGCATCCATTCCCGTTCATTCCCAATCTCGGCTTCTCCATCGCCTTGCAGCTCGCGCGCGCCAAGGACGGCAGGGCGATGAACGCGCTCATCCGCATGCCGAACCGCATCGAACGGTTTGTGCGGCTGCCGCAGGCCGGCGAAGGCGGCGAGGTGCGGCTGATTTCGGTTGAAGGCGCCACCCGCCTTTTTATTGGCAAGCTGTTTCCCGGCTACGCCGTGAAGGGTGTGGGTGCGTTCCGCGTCATCCGCGACTCGGAATTGGAAATCCTCGAAGAGGCGGAAGATCTGGTGCGGCTGTTCGAGACCGCGCTCAAGCGCCGCCGCCGCGGCTCGGTGATCAGGCTCGACATCGAGGCCTTGATGCCGGCGGAGTTGCAGCGCTTCGTGCAGCGTGCGCTGGGTGCCACCGACGACACCCTGTTCAAGGTCGACGGTGTGCTGGCCCTTAACGAGATGTCGCAGCTTGCGAGCCTCGACCGGCCAGACCTCGAATTCGTGCCCTATACGCCGCGCTATCCCGACCGCATCCGCGACCACGGCGGCGACTGCTTCGCGGCGATCAGGCAGAAGGATCTCATCGTCCACCATCCCTACGAGTCATTCGACGTGGTGGTGGACTTCCTGCATCAGGCGACGCGCGATCCGGATGTCGTCGCCATTAAGCAGACGCTCTATCGCACTTCGGCGGATTCTCCGATCGTCAAGACGCTGGCGGAGGCCGCCGAGGCCGGCAAGTCGGTCACCGCAGTCGTTGAGCTGAAGGCGCGCTTCGACGAGGAGGCCAACATCCGCTGGGCGCGCGATCTCGAACGCGCCGGCGTGCAGGTCGTGTACGGATTTATCGAGCTCAAGACTCACGCCAAGCTCTCACTTGTGGTCCGCCGCGAAGGCGCTTCGCTTGCCTCTTACGTGCATGTCGGCACCGGCAATTATCATCCGGTGACTGCGCGCATCTATACCGACTTGTCGTACTTCACCGCCGATCCCGTCATCGCCCACGACGTCGCGCGCGTGTTCAACTACGTGACCGGTTATGCTGAGCCGGCTGGGCTCGAGCGGATGGCGGTTTCGCCGTTGACGCTACGCAAGCGGATCCACGAGCACATCGAGGAGGAGATCGCGAACGCCAAGGCCGGCCGGCCGGCGACCATCTGGATGAAAATGAATTCGCTGGTCGATCCCGACATCATCGATGCGCTTTATCAGGCTTCGAGCGCCGGCGTCGCGATCGAACTTGTCGTGCGCGGCATCTGCTGCTTGCGGCCGGGCGTTGCGGGACTATCCGAAAACATCCGCGTCAAGTCGATCGTCGGCCGTTTCCTCGAACACGGCCGCATCTATTGCTTCGGCTCCGGTCACAGTCTGCCGCATCGCAAGGCCGCTCTTTACATCTCCTCCGCCGACATGATGCCGCGCAATCTCGACCGGCGCGTCGAAGTCCTGTGTCCGATCATCAATCCGACCGTTCACGAGCAGGTGCTCGACCAGATCATGGTGGCTAATCTCAAGGACAACGAGCAGAGCTGGCAGCTCCTGGCCGATGGCTCCTCGTCGCGCATCAAGCCCGGCGCGGAAGAGGAGCGGTTCAATGCACACACTTACTTCATGACGAATCCGAGCCTGTCGGGGCGCGGAAAGTCGCCGAAGGATTCCGTTCCGCGACTGCGCCATCGCGCGGAGCGGATGTGAGCGACGTGGAACGCTCGCCCGTTTGGCCCCGCGCTGATTTCGACACATGAGCCGCTCCAAGATCGAAGCCGCCCCCGCACGCCTCGGCCATGGTCCGCCGTTGGCCGTCGTCGACATCGGCTCGAATTCCGTGCGGCTCGTGGTCTACGAAGGGCTGTCCCGCAGCCCGACGGCGCTCTTCAACGAGAAGGCGCTGTGCGGCCTTGGCCGCGAAGTGCAGTCGACCGGACTTCTTGCCGCCGACGCCGTCGAGTACGCTCTGGCGGCACTCAAACGCTATCGCGCGCTGTGTACGACCATGGGCGTGAAGAAAACGCTGGCGATCGCCACTGCCGCCTGCCGCGACGCCAAGAACGGCCGCGCCTTCATCAAGCTCGCAGAGCGAATCATAGATACCGATATCGACGTGCTTTCGGGGGTGCGCGAGGCGGAGTTGACCGCGCTCGGTGTTATCTCAGGCGTCCATCAGGCGGATGGCGTGGTCGGCGATCTCGGCGGCGGCTCGCTCGAGCTTGTCGACGTCTACGGGACGCGCGCGCGGCGGGGGCTCACACGCCCGCTTGGCGGCCTTGCCCTGGCCGACATTTCGGCAAAGTCGCTCAAGAAGGCGGAGAAATTTGTCAAGAAGACGCTTGGCTCTCTGCCCATGCTCAAAGACTGCGAGGATCGCACGTTCTACGCCGTCGGCGGTACCTGGCGGTCGCTGGCGCGGCTGCACATGTGGCAGACCGGATATCCGCTCCACGTCATGCATGGTTATGCCATTGCGGCCGATGAGGCGCTTGAGTTTGCCCGCCTCGTGCACCGGGTCGATGTCGAGACGCTCTCCAACATCGAAGTGGTGGCAAATGCGCGGCGGCCGCTTCTTGCCTATGCGGCGCTGGTGCTCGAATACGTGCTCCGCATCGGCAAGCCGAGGCAAGTAGTGTTCTCTGCGCTCGGCGTGCGCGAGGGGCTGCTCTATTCGCTGCTCAAGCAGAAGGACAAGGAGAAAGACGCACTGATCGAGGCGGCGCGCGATCTCAACCAGTTGCGCTCGCGTTCACCGCGCCACGGCGAAGAACTGATCGATTGGACCGACCGTTTCATGGCGTCCTCGGGTCTCGATGAACTTGCTGAAGAACGCCGCCTTCGTCACGCCGCCTGCCTTCTGGCCGACATCGGCTGGCGGGCGCATCCCGATTACCGCGGCGAGCAATCGCTCAACATCATCGCGCACGGTGGCTTCACCGCGATCGACCATCCGGGCCGCGCCTATCTGGCGCTTGCCGTGTTTTACCGGCATGTCGGATTGGTCATGGACGACGAGCTTTCGCCGCGGCTGCGGGAGCTTGCCTCGACCCGCATGATTGACCGCGCCCGCGTGCTGGGCGCGGCTTTACGGCTCGCCTACGTCGTGTCCGCCGCCATGCCCGGCGTACTGCCGCGAACGCCGCTCGCGGTGGAGCGGCACCGGCTCGCTTTGCGCTTGCCCGGTGAATTCGCGGCGCTCGGCGGCGAGCGCGTCTTGAGCCGGCTGCGTTCGCTTTCGCGCCTGATCGGGCGCGATCCCGTCATGCTGATGGGATAGACCGGGCGCGTTTTAGGACGTTGCCAACGGCGCGGCCGTACTATTGAATACCGCCGCGCACCAAATGCGGTGAAAGTTCGCGCTGCGAATTCAGTGTTTGACCGCGAGTTTCGTCGCGGGCACGGGTCGATCCCGGTGGTGACGACGAGGGGCAACAAAAGGGGGACGTCATGGAAAATCTCAAACGTTTTTTAGCGATCGCCGCAGTCATCACGGTAATCAACGGTATCGGGTACACGCTCGTACCGGGAGTTCTGCTTCCTAATTACGGCATTGCACCCAGTCCTGGGACCTTGCTCGGCTTCAGATTCTTTGGCGCGGCATTGCTGACCTTCGGCCTGATCATTTGGTTTGTCAGACAGTCTCACGACTGGATCGCGATACGCGCCGTATTGATCGGCGCATCAGTGGGTAACATCGTCGGAATCGTCGTCGCGACATGGGCTACGCTGACCGGCGTCATGAACGGGTCGGGATGGCTGTTTGTTGGAACCTACGCAGTTTTGCTGCTCGGATACGCGTATTCCCTTTATGCTGGTTCACGAAAGTTCGGAGCCGGCTAATTAGGCCCCATTTGTTTCGCCGAACGATTTGGGAGCGTTACCCGCGCTCGACCGCGGCGACCTTGCCCTTCTCGATTGCAAGCGCAAGGTCGCCGTGCTTGAGCGCCAGCGCCTTTTCGCCGAATAGCTCGCGCCGCCAGCCGGTAAGGGCGGGAACATCGGCGGCATCATCCGCGGCGATGCGCTCAAGGTCATCGACCGTGGCGATCACCTTGGCGGCGACGTGGTGGTTTTCCGAGATCATGCGTAACAGCACTTTGAGCAGCTCGACCGCTGCCGTGCCGTTCGCGGATGGCGGCAAGCGCGTCGGACGCGGCAGCGTTTTTATATCGCGTTCGAGCCCGCGCTCGACCGCAGCGACGATCGCCTCGCCCCAGCGCGAGCGTTCGAAGCCCTTGGGCAGCGAACGCAGGCTCTTGAGCTTCTCGGTCGTGGTGGGAGCGTGCACCGCGATGTCGGCGATCACCTCGTCCTTGAGTACGCGCGAGCGCGGCACGTCACGCGATTGCGCCTCCCGCTCGCGCCACGCCGCGACCTCGATGAGGACGGCAAGCTCCCTCGGTTTGCGGACGCGCGTCTTCAGCCGCTGCCAGGCATTTTCCGGGTCCATGCGGTAGGTATCGGCCGAAGTCAGCACGTGCATCTCTTCCTGCACCCAGTCGACGCGGCCGCGGCGTCCGAGATCCTCGACCAGCGCGTGATAGACGTTCCGCAGATGCGTCACGTCGGAGGTGGCGTATGTGAGCTGCGCTTCGGAGAGCGGCCGGCGCGTCCAATCGGTGAAGCGGTGCGATTTGTCGAGCGTGTCGCCGGTGATGCGCTGCACGAGTTGGTCGTAGGAGATGGAATCGCCGTAACCAAGCACCATCGCCGCGACCTGAGTGTCGAAGATCGGACGGGGGATGAGCTTGGCGCGGTGCCACACGATTTCGATGTCCTGCCGCGCCGCGTGAAAGACCTTCATGACCTTCTCGTCCGCCATCAGCGAAAAGAACGGAGTAAGGTCGATGCCGGGCGCCAGCGCGTCGATGACCAGTGCCTCCTCGGGCGAGGCCATTTGCGCTACGCACAGCAGGGGATAATAGGTGGACTCGCGTAGGAATTCGGTGTCGACGGTGACGAACGGATAGGAAGCCATCCGCCTGCACGCGGCGGCAAGTTCCGACGTTGTCGTGATCGGCTGCATTGAGGATGTGATAGCGGAATCAAACACCATTGTCGCCGCACAGTGTCGTTCGGATGCCGCACGGGTGGCAAGGCCGGCGCCGGAGCGAAGAGGTCTGAACGCGTCGTAACATCGCGCCTAGCCGCCGCGGACCCGGCCCATCAGGATGAATTCCCATGGGCTCGGCATGGCGCCGACCGGCACCTCGATGAGGGTCGGGCCGTCGCGGCGCGCGAAGGCGCTCCGCAGCGCTCGGCCCAACTCGGGCGGGCTCTTTACGCGCATGGCCGCGGCGCCGAAGCTTTCGGCAAAAGCGACGAAATCCGGATCGGCGAGGTCGGAAGCGATGAGCCGGTTGCCGTAGCGCTCCTCCTGGATGCGGCGGACGTTGCCGAAGGCACCGTCGTTGAACACGACCGTAACGAGCGGAATGCGATGGCGAATGGCGGTCGCCATCTCGCTCGCGGTGAACAGGAAGCCGCCGTCGCCGCTGATCGACAACACCGGCACGTCCGGGCGCGCGTGCTGCGCGCCGAGCGCGGTGGCAAAGCCGTAACCGAGATTGTCCTGATAGCCGGGCGATAGAAAGGTACGCGGGCGGTAGACCGGCAAAGCAAGACGGGCGGCGAAGCCGACTTGCGTCACTTCGTCGACGAAGATGCCGTCCTCCGGCAATTCGGCGCGGATCGCCGCGAGGTAGGCGAGCTGCGGCTGAAGCTTGGCGAGACGCTTTTGCATGCGGGCATGGCGCTCCCGCATCTCGTCCGCGCGCAAGGCCCGCGGCGCATTGTGCGCCGGCAGGATGTCGAGCAGACGGCGCAATATCGGCGCCGCGTTGCCTATCAGTGCGACCTTAGGCTTGACGATGCGCGCCGGTTCGTCCGGGTCGGCATCGACGCGGACGATAGCCAGGTTGCGATCAGTCCCCCAATGTAGCAGCGGCATGTGCAGGTGGGTGCCGACGGCAAGGACGACGTCCGCCTCCGCCCACAATTCGCGGCCGAGCGGCAGGTTGACGGAAAGCGGATCGCGATCATCCATCACGCCGCGTCCGCGCCGGTAGGACAGGACCGGCGTTTGCAGGAGCTGTGCGAGGAGCCTCACCTCGACTGCGGCGTCTTGTGCGCCGCCGCCGGCGACGATCAACGGCCTTTTGGCGGCGCCAAGCCGCTTCGCGGCGGCTTTGATGGCGTCTTCGTCGATCGGCCGTTCGGGTGCGGAAAGCGGAGCTACCGAGCGCACCGCGCCAGAGCGTCCCCAGACGTCGATAGCGCATTCGAGTGCCGACGGGCCGGGGCGGCCGGTAAACATGGATCGTATCGCCTCGGCGATCAGGCGCGGCGCCTGGTTTGGTGCGCGGATGCGCGCCGACCAGTCGACCAGCCGCGCAATGATGCCGGCCTGGTCGCGGATTTCGTGCAGATGCGCGAAGCCATGGCCAATGGCGTCCTGCGGGATCTGGCCGAACAGCGCCAGCACCGGGGCGTTCATGCCGTAAGCGGTGAGTAGCGCCGCCGACGAGTTAAGCAAGCCAGGCCCCGGGACGACGCAATAGGCCTGCGGCTTGGCGGTCGCCAGCGCGGCGCCAAGCGCCATATAGGCGGCGGCCTGCTCGTGGCGGGTGTGCACCGTGCGGATCGTGGCGGCATTTTTGGCAAGCGCGTCGAAAAAGTCGTCGTTGTGGACGCCCGGCAGTGCGTAGATCGTGTCGAGCCCGTGGGCCGAAAGCGCGTGGACGGCGGCCTCGGCCGTGGTCATCTGCTGGGGGACGGTGTTTGCCCCTCTGGTTGGTTTCTTGGCCATACTGGCACCCATTCACGTGTGACGTGCGAACTCTTCGCACGTCGACGTCGCCGCGGCAGCATGCGTCGCCGGGCTGGGCCCGGCAACGAGGAACTGGCGCCATGCTCGCCTTGACAAAGGCGTTCTCGCATGCGCTTTCCGCGTTCCGGCCGAAGACCTGAGAGAGAATAGCAAGCAACAATGCACCGCTATCGCAGCCATACCTGTGGCGCGCTCCGTGCGAGCGACATCGACTGCGAAGTGCGCCTTTCGGGCTGGTGCCATCGCATCCGCGACCACGGCGGCGTGCTGTTCATCGATCTGCGCGACCATTACGGCCTCACGCAAGTGGTGGCCGATCCCGACAGCCCCGCCTTCAAGGTGGCGGAAACGCTGCGCTCGGAATGGGTGGTGCGCATCGACGGCAAGGTGCGGCGGCGGCCGGAAGGAACAGACAATCCCGACCTGCCGACCGGCGAGATCGAGATCTACATCCGCGAGATCGAGGTCTTGGGGCGGGCCGGCGAATTGCCGATGCCGGTGTTTGGCGAGCAGGATTATCCCGAGGACATCAGGCTCCGGTACCGTTTTCTCGATCTGCGCCGCGAGCATTTGCACCAGAACATCATGAAGCGCGGCGCCATAATCGACTCGCTGCGGCGGCGGATGAAGGAGCAGGGCTTTTTCGAATTCCAGACGCCGATCCTCACCGCCTCTTCGCCCGAAGGCGCGCGCGATTATCTCGTGCCGTCGCGCCTGCATCCGGGAAAATTCTACGCGTTGCCGCAGGCGCCGCAGCAGTTCAAGCAGCTGATCATGATCTCCGGCTTCGACCGGTATTTCCAGATTGCGCCATGCTTTCGCGACGAGGATGCGCGCGCCGACCGCTCGCCGGGCGAGTTCTATCAGCTCGACCTGGAGATGAGCTTCGTCACGCAGGACGACGTGTTCGAGGCGGTGGAGCCCGTCATTCGCGGCGTATTCGAAGAGTTCGGGGGCGGGAAGAAAGTAACGTCGAAGTTTCCGCGTATTCCCTACCAAGACGCGATCGAAAAATACGGGACCGACAAGCCAGATTTGCGTAACCCAATCATAATGCAGGATGTCTCGGAAATTTTCCGTGGCTCCGGATTTAAGATATTTGCACGCCTCCTCGAACAGGGTCCCGATAGGAAGGTTTGGGCAATTCCGGCGCCCGGCGGTGGCTCGCGCGCCTTCTGCGATCGCATGAATTCTTGGGCGCAGGGCGAAGGACAGCCGGGGCTCGGCTACATAATCTTTGAGAGAAAAGGTGCGACCGGACAGGTAATCACGTCGGATTCGCCAAAGTCTGATGACCCGGACGTCGCACTTCGGCAAATTGAGGAGCAGGCGCGAAGAGAAGGCAAGTACGACGAGAGCGTCGTTGGAAAAGGTCCTGTCGCCAATAACATTGGGTCCGAGAGAACCGAGGCTCTTCGCGCACAGCTTGGACTGAAGGAGGGCGACGCGGTTTTCTTTAGTGCAGGTAAGGACGTCGAATTCATTCACTTCGCAGGGTTCGCTCGTACAAAAATTGGCAGTGAGCTCGGTCTCATTGACAAACAGCGATTTGAACTGTGTTGGGTGGTTGATTTCCCCATGTATGGCTGGGACCCTGAAGAGAAAAAGATAGAGTTCTCCCACAACCCATTCTCGATGCCGAACCTGCCCGCAGAGGAATTTCTCGCGCTCGACGCCGCCGACCGCGATAAAATACTGGCTCTCAAGGCGATCCAGTACGACATCGTCTGCAATGGCGTCGAGCTGTCCTCCGGCGCGATCCGCAATCATCGTCCTGACGTGATGAAAAAGGCTTTTGCCATCGCCGGCTACGAGGAAAGCGTGCTGGAGCAGAAATTCGGCGGCATGCTGCATGCGCTGTCGCTCGGCGCGCCGCCGCATGGCGGCATCGCGCCCGGAATCGACCGGATCGTCATGCTGTTGTGCGGGGAAGAGAATCTGCGCGAGGTCGTACTGTTCCCGATGAATCAGCGTGCCGAGGATTTGATGATGGGCGCGCCGTCGGAAGCTACGGCCAAGCAACTGCGCGAGCTCCACATCCGCGTCGTCAACCCCGGCCCGGGGTAAACCGGAACGCGCGTCTCGCCGCATGGCCCCGGTGTTCATTCCGCCGCCATCGCGATCGGCACATTGCACAGCGCCGCGAGGCCGCTGTCATATTCCGCCTCCATGCGCTTGAAGCGCATCAATCGCAGAATGAGGCGTAACTCGCATAAGATTTCGAGCGAGAGCCGGGTGGCGCAGCCGAAGGCACTGGCGATCTGAAACGCCTTGCGTTCGTCGCGCCACCAGCGCTCGACGACGACAACAGCCGCATCGAGGCCGCGGCCGGACAGCATCTGCGTGCGCGCGCCGAAGCGAGCACGTAACGCAGGGTGATCCGGCTCGAGGCGCATGAGCCGCTCGACTTTAATTTTGAAAGCATGGATGGCGGCGGCCTCGTCGAACGCCGCGCTGATTTGCGCAAGCGCCGCCGCCATGGCCGGCTTTGGTCCAACACGCACCGCCTCGGCGGCCCGGCGCATACGCGCGGTGTCGCGCTCATGCCTCGGCCTGCGCACATTAGTCGAATGCTGGTCGAGCGGCATCTTTTCTCAGGGTCGCCGTGGCTTGGGTAGCGGGCGCGACGATATGAGTTTTGTCGCTGAAAGAGTGACATTTTGTCAATTATCTGTCACTTTATAGGTGACAGTCCTAGCGAATCACCTCTATCGCCGCCAGCGCGGCGTTTCCCAAGTGGAGCCACCCGTTTGCACGGGCCCGATGCGGATCGTTCTTTGAAAGCTGAGGGGCGACTAGCTCAAAACAGCTTGAGGCAGCACAGCACCTTGCCGACGATTTCAAGGTCGCCGAGCGGGGCCTCCTCGCTCGGATGGTTCGGATTGTCGGAAATGACCTTGACGCGCGTCGGGCGCGACGAACGCAGCACCTGTAGGCGCTTGACCACAATGCACTCGAAGGTGTCGCGAATGGCGTAGAGCCCGTCGGGCGTCGGCGTCTTGTGTCCGGTATCGACGATGACGCGCTCGCCCGAGACGATCGTCGGCGCCATGCTGTCGCCGGTGGTGTCGAGCACCAGAAGCCGCCCCGGAGAAGAGTGAAGCTGCTCGCGAACGAAACTCTTGGGAAACAGCCATCCTTCGGCCTTTAGCGGGTCGGCGTGGCTTCCATCCTTGCGCACCTCTCGCGCCGGCAGGCCGCCGCCGCCAAGCCCGGCGCGGGTATCGAGTTCAGGCACCTGACCCGGCGAGGGGCCCAGGAACTCCTCCTGCGGGGATTCCTCGCGCAGCACGTCGCTTGATCCAACATGGCTGCCGCCGGTGCCGGGAAATCGCCCCCACAGCAAAATCTGCTCCGGCGTATAGCCAAGATGCGAAGCAAACGGCTTCAGGTGATCAAGCCGCAACCTGATCTGGCCGTTTTCCAGACGTGACAATTGCTGCTTGGAAATTCCGGACAGCCGCACCAGCTCGGAGCGGCTCATGCCGCGGGCCTGGCGCGCATGATAAAGGCCGGTCCATTGCTTTGAAGTCCG
>JBEKSB010000126.1:0-13274 GCA_049517455.1 Xanthobacteraceae bacterium | reverse complement strand
CCGGCTTTTCGACTTGAACGGTGAGGCCAGCACGGCCAGAACAAAGCAGATCAGCAGGATCATCGCGCCAATTTAGCCGGTTCTATCGCTCAACAATCCCGGATAGGGTTTTCAGTACACACTGGCGACGCCTTCGTGTCGCAAAGTAGGCCGCCCAGTCGTGGTCAAGTTTAGTAGCTTCTTAGAAGCACGGAATCTTTCGCCCTCAGCCCCTGTTATGCTCGCTATCCGGCATACGAGCGGCTATATGACCGCTATCACTGGCTTGCAAAAGGGCGCCAGTGGCTGAGAGACGCTCCCGCGCTCCCGCCTCAAAGGCAGAAGCGCGCAATGGGGAAATCCGTCCCATCTCCCAATCGTTTGTTGGCATCACTGCCGTCGGCAGACTTTGAACTGCTCGGGCGGCATCTTAAAACCATCAAATTGGTCCATGCGACGGTCCTTTTCGAGGCTGGCGATCCAATCAAGCGGGTCTACTTTCCTCATAGCGGCATTATCTCTTTGGTCGTCGGCTTGAAGGGCGGCCAGACGATTGAAGTGGCGATGATTGGATGTGACAGCGTCGTGGGCGGTTCCTTGGCCCTTGGTGGCGGCTTCGCACTGAACAAAGGCATCGTTCAGGCTTCCGGTGTCGCATCGATCCTTAACGCGAGTCGACTTCGGGAAGCCGCTGCGGCCAGCGTTGCCTTACGCGAAACACTGTTCCGCCATGAACAGGCGGTGTTGGCTCGAGCCCAGCAATCCGCAGCCTGCAATGCAACGCATACCGTCGAAGCTCGTCTGGCGCGTTGGCTGTTGCGCTCGCACGATCTGTTAGGTGGCGACACGTTACCGTTGACTCAGGAATTTCTCGGACAGATGCTTGGTGTACGGCGAACGAGTATCTCGCTTGTCGCCAACACCCTTCAAAAGGCCGGGCTGATTAAATATGTCCGGGGGCGCATTCAGATCACCGATTTGAAAGGGCTAAAGAATGCAGCGTGCAAGTGCTACGGCGCGGTCAAAGCGCAAACCGACCGGCTGCTGAATGGCACCTAGAGCAGTAAACCTTATACCCTAACAGACATTGGACTAGCAGCGACGAGCGACTTGTTGGAACAACATTGATTTGGATCAATGCACAACAGTTGGTTGGCTGTCGACCGCCCGTTGCAGGCACGTCCGCTTATCCAACAAGCGTCAGTTAAACTTGTGCGGCTGTTTCAAGCCGTCCTGAACAATAAAGCCATTTGCCTCATGGCCAAGCGCCAGCCATTCGTTTGCGAGACGAAGAGGTTCCGATTGCTTTCCCTTGGGTGCGTTGCGCGCAATCCTGATGCATTCCTCGGCGCGGTCGATGAAATAGCTGATGGGCTTGCTCATGTCACCCAGTGTCCTCGCGCAAGCGCGTCCGGGCGAGCCGAACTCGATCCCTTGATCCTCTTGGGCACCTCATTTGGACCGGCGCCTTCGACAATCACTTCGACGCACTCGCCATGACAGCGAATAGCGTCGGCCAAGCAGTTTGCCTCGCGGATTGCCAAGTCCCGGGACCAAAAGAGCGTCTTCATGCGCTCCCCCGCCCGGATGGCCCAGCCGTACTGCTCCTTAACAACGCTGAAAGTAATCATGACACGCAGCAGATTATCCGGCAATCCTCGGGTGAAACCAAACAGGCGTCGACAGGTATCGCCTAAGGCCGAAATCCAGATCAATTTAAAAACTTCTAACCTTCCTTGTCCTCAGGCTTCGGCATCTTCGCTAGCTTTTCCTCCTCCTCGGCAAGAAGGCGAATCTCCATCGCGCGCTTAGTCGGGTCGGCTTCCGTTGACAGCAATAATTTGAATCTTGCGATATTGGCTTTGATGACACTTTGCATAGCGGCCTCCATTTCTCCCGCGGCAGCAGAAAAGGAGACGGCCGGGTCGCGCGACCGTAGCAAATGATACACGTCGTGCACCCAGCTTCCGGGGTTCGGGGCAGCTGGGGGCAGCCAACGCGCGTTGAGCGATCCTTTTGCAAAACGACCGGATCGCAAGCACAGGATGCGCCCTTACGGTCGCGGAGTCGAGTCGTATGTACGGTACCTGACATTAAAGTTTTGTGACATCTGAAAAGTCTTTTGTGATGTCTGAGATGGGCGCGTTTTGATTTTGATCAATGAAATCCTTCCAGTGACGATTACTTTGACGCGCGAAACCGAGTTCATGGGGAATGTCGGTTCAGTCTCGAAAAAGGAGTAAGTGGAGATGGCACAGTCACCAAAGCATCCGGCGCGCGAGCATCATCTCTTGGCGGCCGCTCACCACGCCGCCGCCGCGCATCATCATCTTGAGGCCGAGCATCATCATGCGCTCGGCGAGCATGAAGAAGCTAAGCAGCATGCTGGTGCGGCTGTCGAACATAGCGAGCTTGCTCACAAACATACCATGACTGCCCACGCTCATTCTCAAAAATGACGACGCGACTCGGAAGCGTGCCCTGTTTCAGCCGCTTTGTCGTCTTGTATGCGCAGGCGCTCCGGTTGAAGTACATCGGACAGACACGCTTCCCCTTTGTCTCCTGGGGTCTCGCACGAGAGGGAGGGCAAAATGATCTACCTCAAAGAAAAGACTGGGGCATTCGACCCAGAAACACTTCACATTCTAGGCGACGCGATGGATGAGGCTTGGCGGCGACTAGAGGGCAGCGTTCATTTGAATGGTAGCGCCGACGCCGCACGCACGGTGCTTGCTGAGCACATTATCGCTATTTGACGTTAGCAAACCGCCGCTTCGGGTCAAACTCGACACATTCACGCTGTCCGCGCAATGTCGGCTTATCCTCCAACACCGGAAATATCGCTGCGTCGCGGCGAATCGACACGCAGGGCCAATCTTTGCGCGAGTAGGCCATCATCCGCGAGATGCGGGATATAAAGTGACGCGACGAATTGCTGAGCTGTAATATTATTATAGCTGGCTTGCCTCGAGATTGGCTTGCCAGCAGCATTCTTCACAGGAGACGGCCATGGTCAAAGCAACGAAGCGTGTTGCGATACGCAAGAAAAGCTCAAAACGCGGCAAGGTCAGCGCCAAACCTGGGCGCAAGAAGGCCGCAAAGCACACGACGCCGAAAAAGACAAAGTCCAAGGTCCGGCGTGCGAGCCGAGGTGCCCCGAAATCCATGGCCAAGAAAAAGCGGCGACCGACGACCCCGGCAAGAAAGGCACCAAGAAAAACACCAAGAAACACACCAAGAAAAATTGTGCAGGTGCCGGTCGAAGACACGATCATCGACGTGATCGAGGAGCCGGTCCCTGGCGTGGTTGTCGTTACTGAGTACGAATCGCTTCGGACGACGACTCCCACTTCGTTCGGCCGTGAGCCTAAGCGCGGCGTCGGTCCCGAGACGGAAGAACAATAAATCGATCCGATTTGTCGATCGTGCTTTGGTGTCGAAGGGCATTTCTGCGGGGTGACAGAAGGCGTCCGCGCCGAACCGCTCCTCGCAGTTGATGTGAATCAACGCGACTAACCCTGCACGATGCTCAATGGGGTGGGGATCTGCGTGGGAGCCTTTTTCCATGATCACTTTCAAGGTTGTCAAGGAGCAACACGGCTGGGCCATTCGAATGGGCGCGGGCGTGACGACGCCCTTCTGGTCAAGCGATTCGGCGATCCGGGAGGCTCACTGCCTGGCCGCCGCCATCCGCTGCCATGGGGAGTGCGCGGAAGTGATCATCGAAGGCGCCGTTCAGAGCGATCCGCGCAAGATGGTCAAGGGTTCGAGCACGCTGGGCGGCAGGCCCGCAACGATTTCAGGCCCGTTGAAGGCGGCGTAAGACGATGCTTGTCGAGACAGATGCTTCGGCGAGCCGGCTGAGGTCTTACCCCAAAGGTGCCCTGATCCCGCCGTTGCGCCGCCTCCTGGGCGATACAGGCCCCCATCCGCCATGGGACGACAGCGCGCCCATCCGGGCGGAGTTGTTCAGCGTCGAACGTCTGGAAGAACACGCGCGCAGCCTCGCCGCCGCGCAGGGGGTGATGGCCGGCGAACGGAAGGGCGCCCCACTGGCGAAACGGCTTGCCGAAAACGAAGCTGTGTTGCTTGCGGCCTATCGCGATATCGCCGAGGCCGTCGACGCGGGCACGGTCATCACCCCCGCGGCCGATTGGCTGATCGACAACTTCCATGTGGTCGAGAGACAGATCCGCGAAATCCGGGCCGATCTGCCCCTTGGCTACTATCGTCAGCTCCCCAAGCTCGCCAGCGGACCGTTCGTGGGATACCCGCGCGTGTTAGGCGTGGCCTGGGCGTTCGTGGCCCATACCGACAGCCTCTTCGACCCCGAGATCCTGCGCCGCTACCTGCGGGCCTATCAACAAGTCCAGCCGCTGACCATCGGCGAGCTCTGGGCCGTCGCCATCACGTTGCGGATCGTGCTGGTCGAGAACCTCCGGCGGATCGCTAGGAGGATCGTAGACAGCGGCGTCAGCCGACGCGCGGCGGATGCTCTGGCCGACAGATTGCTGGGCACGGGGGGCCGCGCGCCCGAACCACCCAACGCTGTGCTGCCTCAGCACACCGAGACGACATACCCGGATGCGTTCCTGGTGCACTTGGTTTATCGCCTGCGCGACCAGGATCCCAGTATCGCGCCGGCGTTGGAGTGGCTCGACGAGCAATTGGCACGGCAGGGGAAGACCGCCGACACGGTCGTCCACGACGAGCACCAGCGGCAGGTCGCCGGTAGTGTGACGGTGCGCAACGTCATCACCAGCATGCGCCTCATCACAGACGTCGATTGGACCGAGCTGTTCGAACGCGTGAGCCTAGTCGACGAGGTGTTCAAGGCGGAAAACCGATTTGCCGAGATGGATTTCCCGACGCGCAATCTTTACCGCACCGCGGTCGAACAGCTCGCCCGCGGCTCCCGCTTCACCGAGTTGGAGGTGGCCGACGCGGCCGTTGTGGCGGCGCGGCGCGCGCACCGGGCGGACGCTGAGGCGAGCGACGTGCGCCTAGCGGATCCGGGCTATTACTTGATCGCAGGCGGCCGGCCCGGTTTCGAAGCAGAGATTGGATTCAAGGCGTCGGCGCGAGCATGGCCCGGGCGCTTCTGCCGAGCACTCGGAATCGGCGGCTATGTCAGCGCCGGCGCGGTCGTCTCCGCCGGCCTGCTGGCTACCACGCTGTCTCTCATCGCCCTGAGCGGGGTGAACTGGAGATGGCTGCCTCTCCTTGCGATCCTAGGACTGGTCCCGGCGATCGACGCAGCCGTCGCGCTCGTCAACCGCATCGTGACCTGGGGGTTTCGCGCCGTCCTGCTGCCAGCGCTGGAACTGCGCGGCGGAATCCCCCAGCGCCTGCGCACGCTGGTCGCCGTACCGACCCTCCTGACCTCGCCCGAGGACATCGAGGAGCAGATCGGACGGCTCGAAATCCACTATCTGGCGAGCCCCACTGGCGACCTTCACTTTGCGCTGCTTTCCGACTGGACGGATGCAACGAGCGAGCAAGCGGATGGCGACGAAGAGCTGCTGGCCGTCGCCGAGGAAGGCATCGCCAGTCTGAACCAGCGCTACGGACGGGCGCCGGGCGGCGATCGCTTCCTGCTTCTGCACCGTCGACGGGTCTGGACCGCGGGTGAGGGCCGGTGGATCGGATGGGAGCGCAAGCGCGGAAAGCTAACCGAACTCAATCGGCTTCTGCGCGGCGCCCAGGACACCACGTTCCTGGCACCGCCTGCCCTGCCCGCCGATGTCCGCTACGTGATCACGCTGGACGCGGACACACGGCTGCCGCGCGAAACGGTCGGGCGACTCATCGGCAAGATGGCCCATCCTCTCAACCAGCCGCGTTTGGACGCCGCTCTTGGGCGAGTCGTCGAAGGTTATGGCATCCTGCAGCCACGGGTCACGCCGGCCCTTCCGGTGGGGCGCGAAGGCTCGCTGTTCCTGCGCGTGTTCTCCAGCGCGACGGGCATCGACCCCTATGCTGCCGCGGTCTCGGACGTATACCAGGACCTGTTCGGGGAGGGAACTTACACCGGCAAGGGCATCTATGACGTAGACGCGTTCGAAGCGGCGATGGCCGGCCGAGTGCCCCAGTCCGCCCTCCTCAGCCACGACCTTTTCGAGGGCATCTTCGCCCGTGCCGGCCTGACCTCGGACGTGGAGGTCGTGGAGGATTTCCCGGCTCGCTACGACATCGCCGCTCTTCGCCACCACCGCTGGGCGCGAGGCGACTGGCAGCTTCTGCCTTGGGTCTTCGGACGGGGACCTCTGGCCGATCATCGGTCGCGAGGAGGCGTTCCGGCGATTGGCCGCTGGAAGATGCTCGACAACCTTCGGCGGTCGCTGTCGCCCCCCTTGGTCGTTGCGGCCTTGATCGCAGGTTGGGCCATGCCTCTTCAAAACGCGGCCGTCTGGACGGGTTTCATCCTGTTTACGATCGTTTTGCCGCCTGTGATTCCCGTGATGGTGGATATCGCGCCGCGCCCGGGGGTGGCGCTCCGCAGTCATTTCCGCGCCCTGGGCGCGGAAATGCGTCTTGCGCTCATCCAGTCGGGCTTGATGATCGTTTTCCTGGCGCATCAGGCTTGGCTGATGGGTGACGCCATCCTTCGTACTTTGGTCCGGCTCGCGATAACCCGCCGCCGCCTTCTCGAATGGGTGCCGGCGGCCCACGCGGCGTTCGGCCGTCGTCCGAGTGTTTCGCACTTCTACCGACGCATGGCTGGGGCGATAGTGATCGGCTGGGCCGGGATTGCGGTGGCGAGCATGTGGGGGCATGGGACCTGGCCTTTGGCAGCGGCGGTCGCAGGCGCCTGGTTCGTCTCGCCGGCCATCGCGTTTAGGGCAAGCCTGTCTCCCCGGATCGCAGGCCGGCGGCCGCTGGCAAAGGCCGACGCGCATAGTTTGCGCCTGGTCGGCCGGAGAACCTGGCGCTTCTTCGAGGCCTTCGTCACGCCGGGCGACAATAATCTTCCACCCGACAACTTCCAGGAAGCGCCCAAGCCGGTGGTGGCCCATCGCACGTCGCCGACCAATATCGGCCTCTACCTGCTTTCAGTCGCATGCGCGCGGGACTTCGGCTGGATCGGGACGCTCGAGGCCGTGGAGCGGCTGGAGGCGACATTGGCGACCATGGCCCGCATGGCCAAGCACCGCGGCCATTTCTATAATTGGTATGACACGCGCGACCTTCGTCCGCTTGATCCACAATACGTATCCACGGTCGACAGCGGGAATCTGGCCGGACACCTGATCGCGCTCGCCAATGCGTGCCACGCGTGGCGTGACGCGCCTCTGGCGGAACAGCAGCGTTTTCAGGGTGTCGCTGACGCCCTCGACCTGCTGCGTGACGAAGCGCGTCGGTTGCGGGGCCTGCACCAACCCCAGGCCATTTCGTGGCGGCGGCTCGACGATGAGATCGAGCGGCTCGCGGCCGGCCTAATTCAGGACGCCGCCGCGAACTTCGGCGCCGAGCAGCGGATTGCGGCGCTTTCAGAGCAGGCCGAGATCCTGGCTGACACGGTCCGCGAGATCGCCCTTGAAGAATACGACCAGGCTGGAGCAGATTTACAATTTTGGGCGGACGCGATCCGCGCCTGCCTCGAAATTCATCAACGCGATCTGGGCCAGCCGTTGGCCGGCCCCTTGGCGGTGCGGCTACTGGCGCTGGAGGATACCGCGCGGTCAATGGCCTTGACGATGGAGTTCGGCTTTCTCGTCGACCCCGACCGCCTGTTGCTGTCGATCGGCTATCAAGTGGCCGAGGGCGCGCTCGATCCCAGTTGTTATGACCTTCTCGCGTCGGAGGCGAGACTGGCGAGCTTCATCGCCATCGCCAAGCGGGACGCGCCCGCGCGACACTGGTTTCGCCTGGGTCGTGCGGTGACGCCGGTGGGGGGCGGCGCGGCGCTGATCTCGTGGTCGGGCTCGATGTTCGAGTACCTGATGCCGTCCATCGTCATGAGGGCGCCGGCCGGCAGCCTGATCGAGCAGACCAATCGGCTCGTCGTCAGACGCCAGATCGAATACGCGGCGGCGCTGCGGGCGCCCTGGGGCGCATCGGAGTCGGCCTACAACGCTCGCGCCCTGGACTTCACCTATCAATACTCCAGCTTCGGTGTGCCGGGGCTGGGCCTCAAGCGCGGGCTGGCCGACAATGCCGTCATCGCGCCATACGCTACCGCCTTGGCGAGCATGATCGATCCGCAGGCCGCCGCGCGCAACTTCGAGCGCCTCGAGGCCGTCGGCGCGCGCGGCCGCTATGGCTTCTACGAGGCGCTGGATTTCACGCGGGCTCGGGTCCCAGACGGCGAGCGCGTCACCGTCGTGCGCGCGTTCATGGCACACCACCAAGGGATGACGATCACCGCCATCGCGGACACCTTGTTAGATGGCTTGATGCGCAGCCGCTTCCACGCCGAACCGATCGTTCGGGCAACGGAGCTCCTTCTGCAGGAACGCGTGCCTCGCGAAGTTATGACGGCTCCACCCTCGGTCTCGGAGACGATTTCGGCGGCCAGGATCCGCGAGATCGAAGAACCCGGCGTTCGGCGAACGGCGAGTCCGTGGAGCGCCACGCCGGACACCCAGCTGCTCTCGAACGGCCGCTATACCGTGATGCTTACGGCCGCCGGTTCCGGGTACAGCACCTGGCGCGACCTGGCAGTGACCCGCTGGCGAGAGGATGCCACGTGCGACGACTGGGGCTCCTTTGTCTTCCTGAGGGACGTCGCCAGCGGCGAGGTGTGGTCGGCGGCGTACCAGTCAGTCGCGACCGAGCCCGTGGCGTACGAGGTGACATTTAACGAGGATCGCGTCGAGTTCTCGCGCCGCGATGGGGTGCTTGCGACCCGCCTCCAGGTGCTCGTCTCCGCGGAAGATGACGCGGAAGTCCGCCGGGTGACGATCTCCAACCTGGGCAATCGCGCGCGCGAAGTCGAGGTGACCTCGTTCGCCGAGCTAGTCCTGGCGCCCCAGGCCTCGGACGTGGCGCATCCGGCGTTCTCGAAACTGTTCATCGAGACCGAGCACCTCGCCGGCCTGGGTGCGATCGTCGCGACGCGGCGGCAGCGGACACCGACTGAACCGCAGATCTGGGCCGCCCATCTGGCGGTTGTCGATGGCGAGGCCGTTGGCAAGCGCGAGTTCGAAACCGATCGTATGCGGGTCCTCGGCCGCGGCGGCAGCGCGCGCACTGCGAGGGCGGTGATGAGTGGCCGTCCGCTGTCGGGCGCCACCGGAGCTGTGCTTGACGCCGTCTTCGCCCTGCGTCGGCGCGTCCGAATTGCGCCAGGAGGGACGGCCCACGTTGATTTCTGGACAATGGTCGCCTCGTCGCGCGCGGATGTCCTGGATCTGATGGACAAGCACCATGACGTCGGCGCCTTCGAACGCGCGGCCGCGCTCGCTTGGACCCAGGCCCAAGTGCAGTTGCACCACCTCGGCATTGATCGGAGCGAGGCGGGTCAATACCAGCGCTTAGCTGGGCACATTGTATACGCCGCGCCGATGCTGCGTCCGCCGTCGGAGACCATTAAAGATGGCAGCGGCGGGCAGCCGGGCCTGTGGCCTCTGGGTATATCCGGTGATCTGCCGATCCTCCTGGTGCGCATCTCTGGCGTCGACCAGCTGGACGTCGCGCGCGAGGCGCTCCAGGCGGTTGAGTACTGGCGAATGAAGCGGCTGGCGGTGGACCTAGTCATCCTCAACGAGCGCGCCTTATCATATATGCAGGAACTTCAGAGCGCGCTCGAGACCCTGGTGAGGGCCAGCCAGTCCCGGCCTCAGATCGGCGACGAACGGCCGCCCGGGCACACCTTCCTGCTGCGCGCCGACCTGATCTTACCTCAGGCGCGGGCCCTCCTGGAGTCCGTCGCGCGTGTCGTCCTGTTAGGAGCGCGCGGACGGCTCGCCGATCAGTTTGAGCGCGCGCCCGAGGCAAGGCCCTCGCCCCGGCCAATCGCAATGCGAGCCGCGCCCGCTTCCGAGCTTCAGGTCTCGCGTCCGGCGCCGGGCGTAGAGTACTTCAACGGGCTGGGGGGCTTCGCCGAAGGGGGCCGAGAATATGTGACCATCCTCGGGCCTGGCCAATCGACCCCGGCCCCGTGGATCAACGTGGTGGCCAATCCCGGCTTCGGTTTCCAGGTATCCGTTGATGGCTGCGGCTACGCATGGTCGGTGGACAGCCGCGAGCATCAGTTGACCCCATGGTCCAACGACCCTGTCACCGACCGGCCAGGCCAGGCCTTCTATCTCAGGGACGAAGAGACCGGGGATCTCTGGAGCCCCACTGCGCTTCCAATCCGCGATGAAGCGGCGACCTATGTGGCGCGGCATGGATGGGGCTATAGCCGTTTCGAACACGCTTCGCAGGGAATCGCCGCCGAGCTGCTCGAGTACGTGCCGCTTGCCGATCCTCTGAAGATCTCGCGGTTGAAACTGCGCAACCTTTCAGACCGCGCCAGACGCCTATCGGTAACGGCGTACGTCGAATGGGTCCTCGGCGCCACGCGGGCGGCGGGGGCGCCGATCGTGACCACGCGAATTGATGCCCACACTGGGGTGATCCTCGCAAACAACCCGTGGAATCCGACATTCGGCGATCGAGTCGCCTTTGCCGATCTCGCGGGACGCCAGACGAACTGGACCGGCGACCGCCGAGAGTTCATTGGCCGCAACGGGACGCTGGCTTGGCCGGCGGCCCTGGTCAACGGCGACATGCTCTCGGGGCGGGTGGGATCCGGACTCGATCCCTGCGCCGCTCTCCAGACCACGGTCGAGATCGCGCCGAACGGCGTCGCCGAAATCGACTTTTTCCTCGGCGATGCTCCGGATGAAACCGAGGCGCGGGCGCTGATCGCCCGCTACCGCAAGGCCGATCTTGACGCTGTGCTATCGGATGTCCGGCGTTTTTGGGATGACACTATCGGCACGGTTCAGGTGAAGACTCCCGATCGGTCGATGGACATCATGCTCAATGGCTGGCTGACCTATCAGACGCTCGCCTGCCGCGTTTGGGCTCGCTCGGGATTCTACCAAGCCAGCGGCGCCTACGGCTTCCGGGACCAGCTGCAGGACTGCATGGCCCTGGCGACGGTCCGGCCATCGATGACGCGAGAGCACCTGCTGAGAGCCGCGAGCCGCCAGTTTGTCGAGGGGGACGTGCAGCACTGGTGGCTGCCGCAGTCCGGCCAGGGGGTTCGCACGCGCATATCGGACGACCGTGTCTGGCTCGCCTATGCGGCGGCGCACTACGTCAGGGTCACCGGCGACGTCGCCGTGCTCGAGGAGGCCGTGCCCTTCCTAGCCGGTCCGGCGCTCGAGCCCAGCGAGAGCGACCGTTTCTTCCTGCCGACCGCCTCGGACGAGACCGCCAGCCTCTACGAGCATTGCGCCCGCGCCTTGGACACCAGCCTGGCGGTCGGCGGCCACGGTCTGCCGCTGATCGGCGGCGGCGATTGGAATGACGGCATGAACCGTGTCGGCGAGGGTGGCAAGGGCGAGAGCGTCTGGCTTGGATGGATGTTGCACGCCGCGCTCGACGCCTTCGCGAAGTTGGCCGATACGCGCAGCGACTGGACGCGCGCGGTGAAATGGCGGGCGCACATGCGGGCGCTGGCGACTGCCTTCGAAAACCAAGCCTGGGACGGCGCATGGTACCGGCGCGCGTGGTTCGACGACGGCACTCCGCTCGGATCGGCGACGAACGACGAGTGCCGCATCGATTCCATCGCCCAGTCGTGGGCGGTCCTTTCCGGCGCGGGTCGGCGGGACCGCGCGGCTCAGGCCATGGCGGCCGTGGACCGCGAACTGATACTGCCCCAAGACGGCCTCGCGTTGCTGTTCACGCCGCCGTTCGATCGTTCGCCGCTCGACCCCGGATACATCAAGGGCTACCCCCCGGGAGTGCGCGAAAATGGGGGGCAGTATACTCACGCCGCCCTGTGGTCGGTGATGGCCTTCGCGGGCCTCGGCGAGGGCGACAAGGCGGCCGCGTTGTTCTGGATGCTTAACCCGATCAACCGCGCCCGCACGCGCGTTGATATGCACCGCTACAAGGTCGAGCCCTATGTCGTTGCGGCCGATGTCTACTCCGTCTCAGGCCACGTCGGGCGCGGCGGCTGGACCTGGTACACCGGCTCGGCTGGATGGATGCAGCGCGCCGGCGTGGAGAGCATTCTTGGGCTTCTGATCGAGGGCGACAGGCTGCGTCTCAACCCCTGCATTCCGGCGTCTTGGCCACGATTCGAGATCACGCTCCGGCGCGGCACATCACGCTATGAGATCATCGTCGAGAACCCGCAGAGCGTGCGTGGCCGCCGCCGAGCTTGATGGCGCGACGGTCACCGCAAGGCCGTTGTTAATCCTGCTCAAGGACGACGGCGCCGTCCATCTCCTTCAGGTTCGCCTCGGCTGATCCGGGCCGATCAGGCACAGTTTCGAGACGGCTATGGGTCTGGGGCGTGAGCCGGCTTCAAGATGCGTCGATAGCGCGGATGGTCGCTTGGGAACTATCTCCGAAGGGCTGCCGCCATTCGATCATTCTTCCGGCTGGAAGGCCGCTCGATGGATAATGCGCACTTGTCGGTCTTGAGCGGCGCATCGCTCAGACTTTCCGCAGACGCCGTGTTCACACCTCTTGGTAGGCGGCAAAATCGATTTGCAAATATCATCGTATTTTCGGCTGCGTGCGATTCTCGAAGCGCTGCCGCGCCAGTCCATTGTTGCTTGTGGGCGCGGGACGCTGGCGTTGTGCCTTACGCACGCGTCTCATGCCGCAAGGCGCCAATAATCCATGCACGCTTGAAGCGGAGCAGGCGTTACACGCGCGCGGTATTCTCGTGATACCGGATTTCATCGCCAATGCCGGCGGCGTCATCTGTGCCGCGATGGAATATCGCGGCGGCACGCAACGCGCCGCCTTTGACTCCATTGACGAGCGAGTTCGCGCCAATACGCGGGCGGTGTTGGAAGAAAGCCGGCGCGACAAGACGCTGCCGCGTGCCGCAGCTCTGGCGCTGGCCGAGCGCCGGGTGCGCAGCGCTATGCTGATGAGACGTTGGCACTAAGATCGTGCCGTCGCCGGTCCGCTTGCATGTAGTAGCCTGCGGCCTAGATAACCCCCCGCTATCCGATCATGTCGCTCGCTTCCATGACACAACAAGCCGACCGTCCGGGTTCAAGGTGACGCCGGCTCCGAATTTCCGGCTTTCCCGATCCAAGGTCTGTTGCATCCAGTAGATGTCCTGCTTGGACGGGCGAACGAGTTGGAAGTTCCGGATCTGGAGCGGAACGATT
>JBEKSB010000125.1:0-12505 GCA_049517455.1 Xanthobacteraceae bacterium | reverse complement strand
GCAGATCCTCCGAATACGGTTTCGCCATCCATACTGGCCTCCATTCCAGCACGAACCTTGAATCCGATTCGTTCCCGCTGGGGAATCCCGCGATTCAGTCTTTTCGGAAAATGCTCTAGCGCTCTTGAAAACTCCGATCGTCGGAAACTACCGGCGCTCGAGCATAACCCAGCCTTCAATCCATATTGCGGCAAAACGCTACTCAAATCTGTTTCACAAACCGGAAAGAGGATTGTTTGCATTGTCCTAATTTCTGGAACCCGTAAACGAGGCACGGCGCCGGCGGACACTATGTCGGGGTGGCCGGCATGGTTCGCCGAGTGCCGGTGGCCTAAGTTTGGTTGCGCGGGGGCATATTGCGTGTCGGCCTTGCAAACTTGCAGGTGAGCGCCTCACACGTGCTGGCCGCCGTTGATGTGGATCTCCGCGCCATTCACGTAGGAAGATGTCTCCGTGCACAAGACGTAGATGATCTTCGCCACCTCGTCCGGGGTGCCGAGGCGGTGCATCGGGATCACCTCGACGATCTTTTCTGTTCCGGGTGATAGCATCGCCGTGTCGATCTCCCCCGGTGCGATGGCGTTGACGCGGACACCGACCGCGCCGAAATCGTGCGCCATCTCGCGGGTGAGCGCGGCAAGCGCCGCCTTCGACGTCGCGTAGGCTGCGCCGGCGAAGGGATGCACACGCGAGCCGGCGATGGATGTGACGTTGACGACCGAGCCCTTCGCGGCCTTCAACTCATCGAGCAACCCGCGCGCCAGCATGATTGGGGCGAAGAAGTTCACCTGAAAAACGCGGTGCCAATCGTCCTGCGAGGTATCGATCGAGTCGAGCCGTTTGCCGCCATCCGCCTTCGGCGAGATCGCGGCGTTGTTGACGAGCGCGTGCAGCTCACCGTTAAGCCGCCGCTTAATCTCCGCTATCGCCTCGCCGGTGTTTTTGGTGTCGGCGAGATCGACTTGGATATGATCCTCCGGTCCCGCTTCCCACGGACAATTTTCCGGAAACGGATGCCGCGAACAGGTAAGCACGCGCCAGCCGGCCGCGGAAAACCGCTTGACCGTCGCGTGGCCAATACCGCGGCTTGCTCCGGTGAGAAGCAGCGTGCGACCCGGCCGGTTAGTCGTTGGCATTTTTTGCTTTTCCAATCGTGCCTCAAGGGTATAGCCGCGTCTTGCTCCACGGCGCGTGCGGATGGGCGCGCCGAAACGTTATGCGGTCGTGCAGGCGAAACGGCCGCTCCTGCCAAAACTCGATTTCCTGCGGCACCACCCGATAGCCCGACCAATGCGGCGGCCGCGGCACCGCGCCGACCGCGAATTTTGCCGTGTAGCGCGCGACCGCCTTCTCAAACGCCAAGCGGCTTTCGAGCGCGGTGGATTGTTTGCTCGCCCAGGCGCCGATCTGCGCCATGCGCGAGCGCGTCGCGAAATAGGTGTCGGCTTCTTCGCCCGAGACCGGCTCGACAGGTCCACGCACGCGAACTTGGCGCTGCAGCGATTTCCAATAAAACGTCAGCGCCGCCTTCGGCGCTCTCGCCAATTCGTGGCCCTTCATGCTGCCGAGGTTCGTGTAGAAGACGAAGCCGCGCTCGTCGAAACCCTTCAACAAAACCATTCGTGCGTTGGGCAGTCCGTCGGCGTCGACGGTGGCGAGCGCCATGGCGTCTGGATTGACCGGCTCGGCGCGCTTGGCCTCGGCAAACCACGCCGCAAACAGTCGAAACGGCTGGTCTGCTTCGGCGGAGTCACCGCCTGTTAACCATCCGGGGTGTTCTATGGGCGCCGTGTCGGACATTCTGTCGGAGTACCTGAGTGCTCGCGTGCGGCGATCGAGAAGTGGGCTGCCGGTCTCTATATAATGGAACCGGGGCGTTGCGCCTACGTCGGCCGCTGCATTGGCTCGCTGCCGCTGCAGCCGTGCTCGTGGCATTAGCGGGTGCAGGTTGCTCCTACCAGCTCGAGACCACGTTCTCCAAAAGCGACGCGGATGTGGAGCTGACGGGTTCAACGGCCCGCTCCGGTCATCAGGCCGATGCGGCGAATGCTTCTCCGTCCGAGATTGATTTGGCCTATGCGCGCGCCGTCGCCGCGGATGCGCTCGGTCGCGGTTCGAAGGACTCCAGCATACCCTGGGAAAATCCGCATACCGGAGCTGGTGGAAATATCACGCCGCTTGCCGCGACCTTTACCGCAGGCACTTCCACCTGTCGCGATTTTCTGGCGAGCTACGTGCGCGGGGAAACGCAAGCGTGGCTGCAGGGCGAGGCCTGCCGCACGGAGCGCGGCAAGTGGGAGGTGAAGAGCCTAAAACCCCTCAAGCAGGGCTGACCTGGCCACGATCGCGGTCGCGCGGCTGAGTGGCGCTGCATTGCACGGCTCTTGCCAAAGTCCCACATTGAAGAGCATGGGCGGGCGGGGCCGGCCCCAAAACCGAACGGAGTCCATGGGGAATGCGTGATCCCTATGAGGTGCTGGGCGTCGATCGCAAAGCGGGTGCAGCCGACATCAAAAGCGCCTTTCGGCGCCAGGCGAAAAAACTGCATCCCGACGCCAACAAGAACGATCCGAAGGCTGCGTCGCGCTTTGCCGAACTCAATGCGGCCTACGAAATCCTCGGCGAAGAGGACAAACGTAAGGCATTTGACCGCGGCGAGATCGACGCCGAAGGCAAGCCGCGCTTCCAGGGGTTCGGCGGGGGCGGGGGGGCGCGCCCAGGCGCCGGGTTTGGTCCCGAGACGGAATTCGAGACTTTTAACTTCGGCCCCGAGGGTTTTACCCGCGGGACCCGACGCGGCCGCGCCGGCGGTGGCGGGCCCGGTGGGGCCGGTATTGGCGGCGGCTTCGAAGATATCCTTAGAGAGGCATTCGGCGGAGGCGCGCGCCGGGGCGGAGCCAGTGCGGCATTCGAGCCCGAGGATTTCGGCGCCGGGGCGCATGTCACGGCGGCGCTGACCGTGTCGCTGCCGGACGCGGCGCACGGCGTCACGCAGCGTGTGCGGCTGCCGTCCGGCAAGGACGTCGAAGTCAAGATTCCCGCCGGGATCAGCAACGGCCAGCAAATCCGGCTCCGCGGCCAAGGCATGGCCGGGCAGGGCGGCGCCGGCGATCTGTTGATCACGGTCTCCATTGCGCCGCACGGGATTTTCACGCTCGAGGGCGCCGACGTCCGGCTCGATCTGCCGATTGCGCTTTACGAGGCTACACTTGGCGCAAAGGTGCGCGTGCCGACCCTCGACAAGCCCGTTGAGATCACTATTCCGGCCGGGACGAGCAGCGGCCGCACGTTCCGCCTCAAGGGCAAAGGGTTTCCCGCTAAGGAAGGGCGCGGCGACCTCCTTGCCACGGCCCGGATCATGCTGCCTGAGCATAGCGATCCTGATTTCGAGGCGCTGATGAAAAAATGGCGGAGCGAAAAGCCTTACGACCCGCGCAAGGATTTGTGACCGCTTTCCGCCCGACGCTGGCTCGCGCGCTTGATGGCTCCTACAAGCCTATGCCATAGGAGGCGCTACGCTGGAAATCGTCGAGCGGGGTCGGAGAAATGCCGGAAATCTCGGGCCTCATGCGCGGCAAGCGCGGTCTGGTCATTGGGGTCGCCAACCAGCGCTCGCTCGCGTGGGGTATCGCCAAGGCCTGCCATATGCACGGCGCCGAACTCGCATTCACTTATCAGGGTGATGCGCTTAAGAAGCGGGTCGAGCCGCTGGCCCAAGAGGTTGGCGGTATCGTTGTCGGCCATTGCGACGTCACCGAGCCGGCCACCATCGATGCGGTATTTGCCGCGGTGCAGTCGGCCTGGGGCGCGATCGATTTCCTCGTCCACGCGATCGCATTCTCCGACAAGGATCAGCTCGACGGACGCTACGTCGACACCACGGCGGACAATTTCACCAAGACCATGCTGGTGAGTTGCTATTCGCTCACCGCGATCGCGCAGCGCGCCGAGAAGATCATGCCCAACGGCGGCTCCATGCTCACGCTCACGTATTACGGGGCGGAGAAATGGATGCCGCATTACAACGTCATGGGTGTAGCCAAGGCCGCGCTCGAAGCATCCGTCTGGTATCTTGCCGCCGATCTCGGCGTGAAAAACATCCGCGTCAACGCCATCTCTTCGGGGCCGATCAAGACGCTCGCCGCCTCCGGCATCGGCGACTTCCGCTATATCCTTAAATGGAACGAATACAACGCGCCGCTGCGGCGCAACGTCACCATCGAAGAGGTCGGCGACGCTGGCGTCTATCTTCTTTCCGACATGTCGCGCAGCGTCACGGGCGAAGTGCATCACGTCGATGCCGGCTATCACATCGTCGGGATGAAGCATCCGGACGCGCCGGACATCACTGTCGGCAAAGAATAATACCCTTCCTCGGCCGTTGCCGGTCTTGCGGCCACCTCCAGGCGGCAGTTCGGCCAGCGGGGTCGCGTTTCATCAAAGCCCTTGAGACCTGCTGAATTGCGGTGCCCCGTCAAATGGCCTAGTTTGCACTTTGGGCATCCGGCGTTCTGATTTCGGATATCCGATACATCAGTTCATCGTTGTGTCGGCGGGGCAGCTGTGAAGAAAAATTGCGTCTGTGGCGTCACCGCGTTGCTTGTGTTCGGTGTGCTCTGTGCTGCCGAGGCGGTGGCGGATGAAATGACCGTGGCGCCTGCGGCCTTCATCACATCACCGGCAAGTTCGCTCGCGTGGACCGGCTTTTATATCGGCGGCAACGGCGGATTCGGATGGTCCAGTTCATCCGTCTCGTATCGCCCCAACGATGCCGCCGCTCAGGCGGGTACATGCGGCGGCGTCGGCAAGGGGAAATGCATTCCGTCGGCGGGCTACTCTACGGTCGGCGCCCTCGCGGGAGGCCAGGTCGGATTTAACAGGCAGATAAATTCGGTGTGGCTGACGGGCGTAGAGGCCGATTACCAGTGGGCCAATCTCACGGGTCAAGACGTCTCGCCATTTCACCTCGGCAACGTGGCAAATACCAACATGATCGCCGACCTATCGATCAAGTCGTTTGGGACGGCCCGCGTGCGCATGGGGGCGCTGTTGGCGAATCCATTCCTTTTGTATGGCACCGCTGGACTGGCTTACGGACAGGTTGGTGAAACTCTCAATGCGCAGTCCACCGGGTCGGGCTCGCTTTCATCAGGAGGGTTCTCCTATAAGTGCATTGTCGGCGGCTCACCTTGTTTTTCCGGCGCATCGTCAGGGACATTGGTCGGGTGGACGGTCGGCGGCGGCGGCGAGTTTGCGCTGACCAGCAATCTCACTTTCAAGGCCGAAATTTTGTACGTCGATCTCGGCATTCCGAAGGAGACCGCCGTTGCCCAAACGACGCTAACCAAAACGTCGCCGTCTTCCTTTACGGCATCGCTTTCGGCAGTGGGCTTCGTCGTGGCTCGCGGCGGATTAAACTTCAGATTCTAAGCCATCGCCCGGCACGAAATTCTCACCACCAAAAAGAGCAGCGGCCGGACCTGGGTCCAGCCGCTGTCACGAAACACCGCTCAAGGCGCCTCGCGAATTCCGAAGATGACGGCGCAACCTCGATACGAGGTTGGCGCGCGCATCAGGTCTTCTTCATCTTCTTCTTTTTCTTTGGCTTCGTGGCCATGATTTGATTCCTTCTGGTGTGATGATCCAACGGCAGGGTTGAGTTCAAGCTTTGCGGGCGTTGTCTCCGTCCCTTTCCTTTGCCTTAGCCCCCCTTACCGAAGGCAACGATGCCACAGACGGCCCATAGCCGCAACATAAAAGCGAAAATAACCCTGATTTTTCCGTAGCTTAACGAATGTTCAGCTTTTTATTAATCGGCGTTCAGTCAGATGAATGCGGAATGAACACTGCCGAAACGCAGATGGCCACCGCTTACTGGCGGGTTGCTAGATTGGGTATTTGACCCAATGGGGACCACGGGCTACCAAGCCTCTCGCGCCTTGCGCTGAGCCATTGACGCCATTCAGCGTCGTTTCCGTGCGCCAAGAAGGTCGATAAAAGCCCTTCAACCATGTCCTTCAATACGTTCGGACATTCCTTCCGGGTGACCACCTTCGGCGAGAGCCATGGGCCCGCGATCGGCTGCGTGGTCGACGGCTGCCCGCCGCGCATTGCACTGTGCGAGGCCGACATTCAGCCTTATCTCGATCGGCGCCGGCCGGGCCAGTCACGCTTCACCACGCAGCGCCAGGAACTGGACGCGATCAAGATCCTCTCCGGCGTGTTTTTGGATGAAGCGCGGGGCGAGCAGGTGACGACGGGATCGCCGATCGCGCTTGTCATCGACAACGTCGATCAGCGAACCAAGGACTATTCCGATATCAAAGACAAATATCGGCCCGGTCATGCCGATTACACCTACGACATCAAGTACGGCCTGCGCGACTATCGCGGCGGCGGCCGGCAGTCGGCGCGCGAGACAGCGATGCGGGTTGCGGCCGGCGCCATTGCTCGTAAGATCGTGCCGGGTTTGAAGGTGCGCGGCGCGCTGGTGCAGATCGGCTCGCACCGCATCGACCGCGCGCGCTGGGATTGGGCCGAGGTCGAGCGCAATCCGTTCTTTTGTCCCGATGCAGAAAAAGCCGAGTTTTTTGCCGAATATCTCGATAGCGTGCGCAAGCGCGGCTCCTCCGTCGGTGCGGTCATTGAGATCGTTGCCGACGGTGTGCCGCCGGGGCTCGGCGCGCCGATCTACGGTAAGCTCGACGCCGATCTTGCCGCGGCCCTGATGAGCATCAATGCCGTCAAGGGCGTGGAAATCGGCGCCGGCTTCGGCGCGGCGGAGCTTTCAGGCGAGGACAACGGCGACGAAATGCGCGCCGGCAATGATGGCAAGCCGATCTTTCTCACTAACAATGCCGGCGGCATTCTCGGCGGAATTTCCACCGGCCAGCCGGTGGTCGCACGTTTTGCCGTCAAACCCACGTCTTCGATCCTAACGCCGCGGCGCACAGTCGACCGCTACGGCAACGAGACTGAGATCGCGACCACCGGGCGCCACGACCCTTGCGTCGGCATTCGCGCGGTGCCGGTGGGCGAAGCCATGGTGGCGTGCGTGGTCGCCGATCACTATCTGCGCCATCGTGGCCAGGTCGGCGATGCGCCGGCATGGCCGTTTCCGCCGCCGCGACGCTGACCGCGCGGGTTGGCGACAAGATCGAAAAGAAAAAAGATGCACGACGCTCAACTACGTATCCAGGCCGCCGTGACCGCGTTTGCTCGCGGTGAGCTTATCATCGTAGCCGACGACGACGACCGCGAGAACGAGGGCGATCTGTTCGTCGCTGCCTCGCTATGCACGCCCGAGAAAATGGCGTTCATCATACGCCACACGTCGGGCATCGTCTGCGTGCCGCTCGCCCAGGACGAGGCCCGCCGCCTGCATCTCGATCCGATGGTGGCGCGCAACGATGCGCCGCTCGGCACCGCTTTTACGGTTTCGGTCGACGCCCGCCACGGGCTGACTACCGGCATTTCCGCGGAGGAGCGCACCAATACCGTACGTGCGCTTGCCAACGGCAATATGGGAGCGGCCGACTTCGTGCGGCCCGGCCATGTGTTTCCGCTGGTGGCCAAGGAAGGCGGTGTGCTGATGCGTTCGGGTCACACCGAAGCCTGCGTCGATCTTTGCCGGTTGGCCGGCCTGCCGGCGGTCGGCGTGCTTGCGGAGCTCATGAACGACGATGGCACCGTCATGCACGGGCCGGAGATCGCTGCCTTCGCGGCGCACCACAAGCTGACGCGGGTCTCTATCGCCGATCTGATCGCTTATCGGCAGACCCGCGACAAGTTGATCGAAGGGGTCGGCGAGTTTCCCGTGGAATCCGAGATAGGAACACTCGCCGGCTACGCGTTTCAGACGCCGTTTGATCCATTTTATCACATGGCCTTCGTCTATGGCCGCATCGGCGATGGCAGAAACGTGCTGACGCGGCTGCATCGCGCTAACCTCATCTTGGACGTTTTCGGCGGGGCCAAAGCCATTCGCAAGACGCTCGAACGTTTCAAGGCCGAGGGCAGGGGGGTGCTGGTGGTGCTGCGCGACGGCGCCGCCGGCGTGCCGGTGATCGCCATTCCGAAGTCGGACGAAACGGCGTCGGGCGAGGCGCGCAGCCGGCAATGGCGCGAGGTCGGTCTCGGCGCGCAGATCCTCAAGGATCTCGGCGTCACCTCCATCCGGCTTCTGAGCTTCTCGCGCAATATGACCTATGTCGGTCTATCCGGCTTCGGCATTGAGATCGTGGGCACGGAGCCGGTGGATGTTTGAACGTGCGCCACGCGGCGCGTCGAACAACAATTCGAGGGTGAAATGAGCAGGATCATGTACCGAATCGGCATGGCTTTGGCTCTCGTCGGCATCGGCCTGACGTTATCCGCATGCGGCTACAACACTATTCCAACGCTGGAGGAGCAGGCCAAGGCGCGCTGGTCGGACGTGCAGAACCAGTATCAGCGCCGCGCCGACCTCATTCCTAATCTCGTGGCCACGGTCCAGGGCTACGCCGCGCAGGAAAAGAGCGTTCTCACCGCCGTGGTCGAGGCGCGCGCCAAGGCGACGCAGACCAAGATCGACGTCTCGCAACTCACCGATCCGGATAAGCTGAAGGCGTTCCAGGACGCCCAGAACCAGCTGTCGGGTGCACTCGGCCGGCTCCTGGCGGTGTCGGAAAATTATCCCGATCTGAAATCGAACGCGAATTTTTTGGCGCTGCAGTCGCAGCTGGAAGGCACCGAGAACCGCATCGCGGTGGCGCGGCGCGACTACATCGAGGCGGTGCGCGCCTACAATACGGCGCTGCGCACGTTCCCGACGGTTCTATGGGCAAAGACTGCGTTCTCCGGCAACAAGCCAATGGCGGAATTCACTGCGACCGAAGGCGCGGAAAAGCCGCCGCAGGTAAAGTTCTGATGGCCGTGCGGTGAAGACACTTGTATCGACGCTGGCCGTCGCGCTCGCTCTCTGCCTTGCATCAATCGCCTTTGCCCTCGATTTCCCGGCGTTGACCGGCCGCGTGGTCGACCAAGCGGGGGTCATGACGGCGGAGAGCCGCAGCGACGTCGAGGCAAAAGCGAAGGCCCTCGAAGACAAATCCGGTATTCAGCTCGTCGTCGCCACTGTGAAATCGCTGCAAGGGAACGACATCGAGACCTACGCCAATCAACTGTTCCGCTTCTGGAAACTTGGCGAAACTAAGAAAAACAACGGCGTTTTGCTCCTTGTCGCGCCGGCCGAGCACAAGGTGCGCATTGAAGTCGGCTACGGGCTCGAGGGCACGCTGACCGACGCGTTGTCGTCGGTCATTGTATCGAGCGCCATCATCCCGCGTTTCAAGACCAACGATTTCTCCGGCGGCATCGAACGCGGCGTTGACGGCATCATCAGCGTGCTCAGTGGCGATAGCGCGGATTGGCAGCCGAAGGTCAACGTCCGTTCCGAGGATCCATCGGCGGATTTCGACAAACTGTTTCCGATTCTGTTTTTCGCAATCGTGATTTTCATCATGTGGTATCTGATCCGCCATGCGAACGGCCCGCCCTCGGCCGGAAGCGGTCGTGGCGGACGCTCGGTCTTTGTGCCCTATGGGGGGTCCTGGGGGTCCTCCGGCTGGGGAGGCGGCGGCTTCGGCGGCGGATTTTCGGGGGGTGGCGGTTCGTCGGGCGGCGGCGGCGCGTCAGGCAGCTGGTAATGCGTGTCAGCCGTATGCTGTGGGCGATTGCGGCTGGCGCGCTGTTCTCGAGCTTGCTGTCGGCTTACGCGTTCGCGCTCGACGTCCCGTCGTTGACCGGCCGTGTGGTCGATCAGGCGGACGTGATGACAGCGGAGAGCCGCAGCGATGTCGAGGCGAAGTCGAAGGACCTCGAAGACAAATCCGGCATTCAGCTCGTGGTTGCTACGGTGAAATCGCTGCAGGGCGGCGATATCGAAACCTATGCCAACGAGCTATTCCGCTCCTGGAAACTCGGCCAAGCGCAAAAGAACGATGGCGTACTGCTTCTCGTCGCGCCGGCCGAGCACAAGTTGCGTATCGAGGTCGGCTCCTGCCTTGAAGGCACCCTCACCGACGCGATTTCGTCGGTCATTATTTCCAGCGCGATTATCCCACACTTCAAGAACGGCGATTTTCCCGGAGGCATCGAGGGTGGCGCAACGGGATCATTAGCGTGCTTAACGGCGACTCGGCTAGCTGGCAGCCAGTCATCGGTACGCGCGAGCATATCTCGGCCGGTCAATACGTGATCATCTTCTTCGTGTTTTCCGTTTTGATTGGAGCCGTGATTCTCGCTATCCAGGGCATCATCCATCCAAAGCCACGAGGTCACTACGTCAAACGTGGTAATCGCATGGTCTTTGTGCCCGCTCGCCATTCGTCGGGGGATTCGTCAAGCTGCAGCAGCAGCGATTCTTCCGACAGTAGCTCGTCCTCCGACGATTTCTCCGGCGGTGGCGGGTCGTCGGGCGGTGGCGGGGCGTCAGGGAGCTGGTGATGCAATTCACAAAAGAAGATCACGAGGTGATTTCGACCGCTATCCACGATGCGGAAGCGCGTACCAGCGGACAGATCGTTTGTGTCCTCGCGCACTCGTCTTCTGCCTATGCCTGTGTCCCGATCCTTTGGGCGAGCGTCCTCGCGCTCTTTGTGCCGTGGCCGCTGATCGATTTCACGCCATGGAGCGTGCAGCGGATTTTTCTCATCCAGCTCGCGGTGTTTATTGTTGCCGGGCTTGCGTTTTCCCTGACGCCGCTCCGACGCCTGCTTATTCCGCGCGCGGTGCAGCGCGCGCGAGCGCATCGCGCCGCGCTCGAGCAATTCGTCGTGCGTCGCGTCGCTCATACCAAGAACCGCACCGGCGTGCTTATCTTTGTGTCGTTGGCGGAACGCTATGCACGCATCGTCGCCGATGAGGGCGTCGCCGAAAAAGTGCCAAGTGCGGAATGGCAATCCGCGATCGACGCCCTGACCGGCCACATGCGCGCCGGCCGGATCGCGTCGGGATTTACCGCTGCGATCGAGCGCTGCGGCGCCGTGCTGGCGGCGCACGCCCCGCCCGACGGCTCGGTGAACGAGTTGCCGGATCGGCTCTACGTGATGTAGCGTTACGCGCGCGCTCGCATCGGCGGAAGAGCACTCCAAGTTTGGGCGCCCTTCCGCCAATATGCCGATCAGGCGAGCGCTTGCTCTCTGATCAGCGCCGGATAATCGGTATAGCCCTTCGGACCCGGTGTGTAGAATGTGCTCATATCGGGTGCATTCACCGCCAGTTTAGCTTTCCACCTTTTGACCAGGTCCGGGTTGGCGAGGAAGGGCTTGCCCACAGCGATCAGATCGCATTTGCCCGCGGCAAGATCGCTTTCCGCGCGCTCGGCATCGTAGCCGCCCGACAGGATGAGGTTGCGTTTGAACTCCTTGCGAAAGGTTTCCTTGATCGACTGAGGCACGGCAGGTGCGCCCATCGAAGAGTGGTCGACGAGGTGGACGTAGACCAGGCCCAAGGCGTTGAGTTGCTTCGCCAGATAGGTGTAGTCAGCCTCCATCTCCGGATATGTCGGCATGTCGTTGAACAGACCGTAAGGTGAAAGGCGTATACCGACTTTGTCCTTGCCGATGGCGGCAATCACCGCTTTGGCGACATCTAGTACAAAACGCGCGCGGCCCTCAATCGAGCCACCGTAAGCGTCCGTCCGTCGGTTGGAATTCGGGCGGATGAATTGCTCGAGCAAATATCCATTTGCGCCGTGAAGTTCGACGCCGTCGAATCCGGCCGCCACGGCGTTCTTCGCCGCCTGCGCAAACTCGTCGATAGCAGTTTTGATGTCCGCCTCTGTCATCGCCGCCGGAGCGGCATTCGGCTTCATGCCCTCGGCATCGGTAAACATCTCTCCGGCGGCAGAGACCGCCGACGGCCCCACCACCTTCGCGCCCGCCGGTAGGTTCAGAGGATGGCCAACACGTCCAGTGTGCATAAATTGAATAAAAATCTTGGCGCCGCGCGTGTGGACGGCGTCGGTGACGTCCTTCCAGCCGGTGGTCTGCGCCGGGGAGTAAATCCCGGGTATGCGTGGATAGCCCAAGCCGTTCGGAGACGGCGACGTTCCCTCGGTGATGATCAGGCCGGCAGAAGCGCGCTGCCGATAATACTCGACCATAAGGTCGTTGGGCACATTGCCAATGGCGCGGCTACGCGTCATCGGCGACATGACCAGGCGATTTTGCAGCTTGAGCGGACCCAAAGTGGTTTCCGAAAACAACAGCGACATGATTTGCTCCGTTGAAGTCAGCCAACATCGGCCATGGAAGACGTCCGGCACTTTGCGACATGGGGCGCGGCAATCCGACCCACAAGTAGTTCCCTTGATGATACCGCCTGAATCCGGCGCATGCTTCGCGCGTGCATAGCGTGCCTAGTTTAACAGCACCCGGAATTTCGATTCCACGGCGGACGCGTCATCGAGAAACCATTACTCGCGAAATACGATATTGTGAGCGTACAAGTCTCTGATAGTGGG
>JBEKSB010000124.1:0-12565 GCA_049517455.1 Xanthobacteraceae bacterium | reverse complement strand
GCGCCGATGGGTGGTCGAACGAACCTTCGCCTGGCTCGGCCGATGCCGGCGGCTCGCAAAGGACTTCGAAGCCAGCATCCAGAGCGCCGTTGCCTGGACCCTCATCGCCCACATCCGCCGCCCTAGGGACTTCTCCCAAGCCGCCAAACTGGTTGTGGACATCGCCACAGGGCAGGTCGAGGACCGCCCTCCTACGCCCGAAGAGCAGGGCAAAGATCCTGCGGCGGCGGCGCTAGGCCGCAAGGGCGGAATGGCGCGAGCTGCCAAAATGACCCCAGAACGCCGCTCCGAAATCGCGCGCGAGGGTGCTAAATCGCGATGGCGAAAAGATTAGCTTGCAGTCAAGTCAGATGATGCGGGAGGCAAAGCCTGCGGAACTTGACTTATGACCCTTAACCCCCCGACTCGTACAATCTCTGAACCGAAGAGGAGGCGAACGCGAATATGTCCTTCTTTTTGGATTATGAACGGAGAAAATAAGAAAGGGAAAGCCAAGCCACGTAGGATGTTCAAGTCCTCTGGCTTCTCCGGCTTAAAGGCATTCGCGCGAGGTACGAAATGTTCCTCTTCCTTGGAAATTTCCTGCGTGAAAAAAGGTTCTTCCTCTTCCGGCATATAAATTTTAACGTGGACACTAGGCAGCCGCTCCATTGGAAATCGCGCTTGAAGAAGGATTCCAAGTTTGGGCAATACAAATGGCGGTGCGGAGTAAACAACCATCTCCGGGCCATAACAACCAACTAAGCTGATTTTATTCTGCTGCTCGAAGCGAATATCGTCACAGAAAATAGAGACGCCGTATATCATTATGCTGCCACATCACGGACTTCGCCGAGTCCGACTACTCCTTCCGCGCCACGTGCATTATTGGCCGCAAAAGAAATGACATTGGTTCCTGTTTGAATAACGTCGGTCAAAGAAACCTGACCATGTTGTGGTCGTCGCAATACAAAAACAATTTCCCAACCAAGCGCCCATGCCAGTTCGGCCACACGGCGCAGCGTTAGGTTTTCAAACCCCATTAGCTGACGATTGATGACGGAACGATTCACGCCAATCATCGTGGCGATCTGCTGCTGTGTTATCTTGCGACCGGCCTTTTCAAAGAGCCAAGCCTTTTGCAGTTCGGCGCGGACTTGTCCGATAAACCGCGAAGCAGTCCTAGCCTTCTCGCCTATGTCATACAGATACAAGTTCATCGAATGTCCCCGATACAAACTTGGGTTGATCTAAATCAAGATTGTCACGTTCGCGTACCACTTTGCCTCTTGCGTCGTCGTAGCTTCGAGTCTTGTTCCGTCCTTTGTAGAGGTCCGCATAGTCTCCAAAGACCGCGATGAACTTCCGAGGTTGATACATCCAACCAAAGATTCGGATGTCTGCGGTTTTCATTTCCCAAACCTCATCAGCCATCGGCATCAGGTCTTGGAATTGGCGGGAGTAGATGATGTCCTTTCCGCTGATCCATCTGTACAGAACGTTATCGACTTGTTCGGATGGGGTATCTTGGGCTTTCAAGCGACCTGGAATTAGGTTTGGCAAGTCAGCATCAAGCCAAGATTGAAAATCGGGAAATCCGTATACCCATCGCAGCTTCGCCTCCCTTGTTGGGACTAGAATCCGTGTAAGAGCTTGGCGCGTCAGTAATATATCTATTGTTGCCATATAAGTCAACAACTGCTACGTGAACGTCTAATCCGCTGATTCTGCACGTCAAAGCTGCCCGAATCTCTAGGTTCGCGCAATCCGAACGTGTGTCAACGTTGAGCGGTGACCCACTACCCGGTTTGCGCAATTATCCCTTGACAGCAAGTAAGTCTTAGGATAGGTTTCCCCACAACCTAGAGGGGGGGGCCGTTATGGCCGATAACGTCGAACTTCTGAATGACACGAGAGGGATAGCGATGGTCGGGATGACCCTATCCTTTAGCCTCGTCACCCTTTTGTACAAACAGGGGAAGATCACCAAAGCGGAAATGGATGATCTTTTTCAGGGCGTTCTTGAAACTCTTGAAAACTCCCCGCTCGCCACTGATCCGGCTGTTGGAATAGCTCGTGTGCTAATTGACGGCATGGCTCAGGTAGCGGCGACTGGCGGCACACTCGCACCCAAAGCAAATCGCACATAATCAGGACGCGCGTTAGGGAGTCGGTCATGGCCGAATACACCTTCAAACAGTTTCAGGAAGAGTATCCAAACGATGCGGCTTGTCTAAAGCGCATCATGGAAATTCAGTACGGCGGCGAAGAAACGCACTGCCCGGTTTGCGACAAGCGGATGCAGTTTCATCCGATGGCCAAACGGCGGGCTTACGCCTGCCAAGGGTGCGGCCATCACATCTACCCCTGCGCTGGCACCATCTTTCACAAGAGCCGCACCAAGCTAACCGTGTGGTTCTTTGCAATGTACCTCATGACCAGCACCCGGCATGGGGTTGCGGCGAAGGAAATCGAGCGGCAGACCGGCGTCACCTACAAATGCGCTTGGCGTATTTGCCACGAACTGAGGAAGCTCATGGCATCGGCCGATGCGCGCGGACCGATTGGCGGCGAAGGCAAGCACGTCGAAATGGATGAAACGCTAGTCGGCGGTCGGCTCCGTCATCACGGCAAGGGCAAGCATCGCCTGAACAAGACAACCGTGTTCGGCATGGTGGAGCGAGACGGGCGGTTGCGCGCTGGTCCGGTCCCGGACGAAACCAAGTTCACCCTAGAAGGCATCATCGAGGAAAACGTCGCGCTTGGCACGACGATCAGCACGGATGGTCACTACGCCTATCGCGATCTCGATAAGGGCTACGTGCATGAGGTGGTTGATCACAGCGCCGGTGAATACGTGCGGGGCATCCACCACACAAACACGATTGAGGGACACTGGTCGCTGCTAAAGCGCGCGATCAAAGGCACGCATGTTCACGTCTCGACCAAGCATGCTTGGAAATACATCGCTGAGTTCAGCTATCGCCGCAACATGCGGCACTCACATTGGGCAATGTTCAATCTTTTGGTTCAGGCTTTCGCACTGCCGCGTTTAAGAGAGAGTTGAAATCCTCTAGGTGATTGGGGTTTGAAACGTCAACTTGACGGTCCGATTGTTCGACCTCGGAAGAAGCGGAAGGCGTAGTAGCCTCTGCTTCTTTTTCTTCCAACTTTGGTTTGCGCGCGCGCTCCATGAAGCACCTCGGACGGCCGTATGTGTCGCTACTTAGCGACTCGGGAGTTTCATGCACAATATCTTCTTCATCGCCTAATTTGCTTTTCCAACGGCCATCTGGCTCTTGTCGCGCAGCATGCACGAACCCGCTCTGGTCGTTAGTGTAAATCGCAATTTTCTCACGGTCCTCTAATAGACTACCATCGGCGCATAATTCAAAGCCTTCTGTTCTGCAGGCTTCGACAAGACAATCAAGCGCATAGCCTTTTTTTGCGCCTTTAGGCCAGTGATAGCCGTAAGGTTCCCAGCGTTGCGTTTCGTCGCCGACAGCGAAAGCAAAACAATTGTATTTTCTTGTGCGTTTGCTAGCGCATGTCCAATTACCAAGATTGGGAAGAAGTTTCTCCCATGGCTTGGGCACTCCAGCGCTCCCCATGCTCATCCCACCATTTGAGCCATGCAACGGCCATTTTGTCTATTTTTCCTTGATCATTTTCAGGAACAGGGTTTTGTCGGGTGATTGCCCCCAACGCAGGGAACCAATGATCTGGCTCTCCTGTCTTGGTTTCTTCCCTCAGTCGCTCGATGATTAAGGGCAGCGCTGGTGGCCCCATTCCTACAATTTGATAATAGGCTGGATTTCTAGGTATGTCGCCGACGATCGAAGAAAGAGTGCTGCGCGTTGATTGCCACTCCTTATATAAATCCTCAAATTGAAGGCGATCTATTACACGCCGCATATCAGCAAACGTGGCGACCATTATCTCGTTAAGTTTTTGATCGCTCGCGGCCTTGATAATATCGTAGTCGTCTGTCGCATAGGAAACACCGAACGCTGCCGCTTGGGTTATCGTATCGTTAGGTTCATCATCCGCAGAAATATAATATTGCTCCGCACCGATAACTCCGCGAAGCATCTGAATACTGATAATGCCTCTAACTCGATCATCGGTAATGGGTTCAAACCGTTGCGACATTTTGGAAGCTTCCCTTAGTTCTTTTTTCTTTTGAATTTTTCGGGCGACTCAACAACTGCCATGACGGGCGTCGCGTTGAGTACATAGATTGGATTACCCTCAAGATCGTATTCGTTGTCGAGGCGCACGGCACCGATAACGGCGGACTTTAGTCGAATCCGTGCGCCGTCAGCCAATGCCACTTCTGTCCACCGCTCGGTGGATTCTTCTACGGCGACCTCGGTGCCCTCAACCACACGATTTTGATAGGGGACCTTAATTTTACGCTCTGGCACGGCTGCACCCATACGCTGATCATCGGGATGCTGTTCCGAAGGTGTTAAAAAAACATCCCTCGGTGGCTGCCCCTCGTCGCCAGCAGGCCATCGTATCCCCCAATCTAGGCCGGCGCTATGGGAGCGATACCATTCCGGCAGCTATGGTGTTCGCGCGATACTTGGCGTATGGGGATAAACATGCCCGGTTTGACTCGGAACAATAACAGAACTATGTTCTGTATTCGTTCTCAACGAAGGGGAGACAATCATGGTTCGCGCCGTTGCCGAGGAAGCTTTAGCGCTCGCATCGATCACCTTGTTCCTGGCCATGGTCGCCGTATGGGCGCAGGTGCTCGCGGTGGTTTGACGTCCTTGTCCTTCATCCTGGCCGGAGACACGCTGGCCATGCGCGCCTTAGGTAGCCAAGGGCAGTGCCCTGCTGCGAGCGCGGCATGACGACTGCCGCAAACTTCCTGTGCGCGGCGATGAGTATGCCGCGCACGGCGATGGACAGCGGCGCGCGCGATCCCGCATCCTCGCCTCTCGCAGAATCGTTCTGTGCGAGTATCTAACGACATGGCCGCCGCGACCCCCGGTTTCGTGCATCTGCACGTCCATTCGTCCTACTCCTTGCTGGAAGGCGCGCTGACGATCGCGCGGCTGGCGGAGCTTGCCAAAAAAGACCGCCAGCCGGCGCTGGCGCTGACCGACACCGACAACATGTTCGGCGCGCTCGAATTTTCCGAGAAAATGGCGGGCGCGGGCATCCAGCCGATCGTCGGCTGTGCGCTGGGCGTCGATTTCGGCGACCATGACAATCGCGGTGCTGCAGTCGGGGAGGGCTTTGCCCGGATCGTGCTTCTTGCCGCACGCGAGGACGGTTATCGCAGCCTGATGCGGCTGTGCTCGCGCGCCTATCTCGATACCGAACAAACCGAGCGGCCGCACATCAAACTCGCCTGGCTTGCGGAGGAGTCGAATGGCTTGGTCGCGCTGAGCGGCGGTCCGAACGGTCCGCTCGACAAGGCGATCATCGCCGGTCAGAGCCCGCTCGCGCTGACGCGCGGCGAGGAATTGCAGCGCCTGTTTGGCGATCGTCTCTACATCGAGTTGCAGCGTCATGGCATGCCGGCCGAGCGCACGGCCGAACCGGCGTTGATCGAGCTCGCCTACGCGCGCGGCGTTGCGCTTGTCGCCACCAATGAGCCGTTCTTCGCCACGCGCGAGGATTACGAGGCCCATGATGCGCTGATGTGCATCGCCGAGGGCCGGATGATTGCCGACCAGGATCGCCGCCAGCTCACCCCCGAGCACCGCTTCAAGACCCGCGCCGAAATGGCAGCCTTGTTCGCCGATCTGCCGGAGGCACTGGCGGCGACGGTCGAGGTTGCCGAACGCTGCGCGTTCCGCCCGCGCACGCTGGCGCCGATCCTGCCGCGTTTCTCCACGTCCGCAACGGTGGGCGAAGCCGGCCGGGGACGGGAAAGCAAGGAGGTCAAGGAAGCGCAGCAAGCCAGCGAGGCCGAGGAACTACGCCGCGCCGCGCGCGCCGGGCTTGAGCGCCGCCTCGCGCGGCATCCGCTCGCGGCCGGACACACCGCCGAAGATTACCATGATCGGCTCACCTTCGAGCTCGGCGTCATCGCGAGCATGAAGTATGCCGGTTACTTCCTCATCGTCGCCGATTTCATTCAATGGGCGAAGGCGCAAGGCATCCCGGTCGGGCCGGGGCGCGGCTCCGGCGCCGGCTCGCTTGTTGCTTACGCGCTTACCATCACTGATCTCGATCCGATCCGCTTCGGGCTCTTGTTCGAGCGCTTCCTCAACCCCGAACGCATTTCCATGCCGGACTTCGACATCGACTTCTGCCAGGACCGGCGCGACGAGGTGATCCGTTACGTGCAGGAAAAATACGGCCGCGAGCAGGTCGCTCAGATCATCACCTTCGGCACCTTACAGGCGCGCGGCGTGCTGCGCGATGTCGGGCGCGTGTTGCAGATGCCCTACGGCCAGGTCGACAAGCTCTGCAAGCTCGTGCCGCAGAACCCGGCCAACCCGGTCACGCTTGCGCGCGCGATCGACGACGAGCCGCGCCTGCAGGCCGAACGCGATCGCGATCCCGTCACCCGGCGCGCGTTCGACATTGCGCAAAAGCTTGAGGGGCTGCATCGCCACGCGTCCACCCATGCAGCCGGCATCGTCATCAGCGATCGGCCGCTGACCGAACTGGTGCCGCTCTACCGCGATCCCAAAACCCTGATGCCGGCCACCCAATTCAACATGAAATGGGTCGAGCCGGCGGGACTGGTGAAGTTCGATTTCCTCGGCCTGAAAACGCTGACCGTGCTCGATCTGGCGGTCAAGCTGGTTAAGCGGCGCGGGATCGATCTGGACCTGACCGCTTTGCCGCTCGACGACGCCAAGTCCTACGAGATCATGGTGCGCGGCGAGACGGTCGGCGTGTTTCAGGTGGAAAGCGCGGGCATGCGCCGCGCGCTCATCGACATGCGGCCGGACCGTTTCGAGGACATCATCGCGCTGGTCGCGCTCTACCGGCCGGGCCCGATGGCCAACATCCCGACCTACTGCGCGCGCAAGCACGGCGTGGAGCTGCCGGATTTCATCCATCCGAAGCTCGAGCCGATCCTGCGCGAGACCTACGGCGTCATCGTCTATCAGGAACAGGTGATGCAGGCCGCGCAGGTGCTGTCCGGCTTCACGCTCGGCGAGGCCGACCTTCTGCGCCGCGCCATGGGCAAGAAAATCCGCAGCGAGATGAAGGCGCAACGCGAGCGTTTCGTCTCGGGCGCGGTGGCGCGCGGCGTCGAGCCCGGTCAGGCGGAGACGATCTTTGAATTGCTCGAGCGCTTTGCCGACTACGGCTTCAACAAGAGCCACGCCGCCGCCTACGCGCTGGTCGCCTATCAGACCGCCTACATGAAGGCCAATTATCCGGTCGAGTTTCTCGCCGCCTCGATGACGCTCGACATGGGCAACACCGACAAGCTCGCCGAATTCCGTGCCGAGGCCGAGCGGCTCGGCATCAAGGTCGAGCCGCCTTCAATCAACCGCTCCGGCGTCGAGTTCGATGTCGCGGGCAACACGATCTATTACGCCCTGGCCGCGCTGCGCGGCGTCGGCCGGCAGGCGGTTGAAAGCGTTCTCTCGGCCCGCGCCGAACGCCCATTTGCCGACCTTGCCGACTTCGCCAGCCGCGCCAACCCGCGCGCGGTCAACAAGCGCGTGCTGGAGAGCCTCGTCGCCGCCGGCGCCTTCGACGTCATCGAGCCGAACCGGGCACGGGCGGCCGCGGCCGTGGACACGATGCTCGCCACCGCGCAACGCACCCACGAGGACGCCGCGATCGGCCAATCGGAGCTGTTCGGCGGCGCGGCGGCGCCGGCGCCGATCAACCTGCCGGCGGTCGAGCCATGGTTGCCGGCCGAGCGCTTGCGGCGTGAATACGAGGCCGTCGGTTTCTTCCTCAGCGGTCATCCGCTCGACGATTACGCCTCCGGCCTCAAGCGGCTGCGGGTGCAGTCCTGGTCCGAATTCACGCGCGCGGTGAAGGCCGGCGCCAGCGCCGGCCGCGTCGCCGGCACCGTGGTTTCGCGCACCGAGCGGCGGACCAAGAACGGCAACAAAATGGGTATCATCGGCCTGTCCGATGCCAGCGGCGCGTACGAGGCGGTGCTGTTTGCGGAGGGCCTGGCGCAATATCGCGACCTCCTCGAGCCCGGGACTGCCGTGCTGCTTTTCCTCACCGCCGAAGTGCAAGGCGACGAAGTGCGCGCCCGTATCCAATCGGCCGAACCGCTCGACCAGGCGGCGGCAAAAATGCAGAAGGGTCTGCGCGTTTTCCTGCGTGACGATGCGCCCATCGAAGGCGTGGCGCGGCGGCTCGAGCCCATCAAGCTCGCCTCCGGCCGCAACGGCGCGGAACACGGCGCCGGCGAAGTGAGCATGGTTTTGATCCTCGGCAACGGCAACGAGGTCGAAGTGAAGCTACCCGGCCGCTTCAACGTTTCGCCGCAAATAGCCGGCGCCATCAAGGCAGTGTCGGGCGTAGTGACGGTCGAGGCGCTCTGAAGCTTGCTCCGGATTGCTTCGTCGAGTCGCTCTCGCAATGACGGCCGCACGCACTACATCTCCTCTCGCTATCCGAAGCGCGGCGCGCTAAAGAACCGCCCCTTCGCCCTCCAACCATCCTGCTTTCGGCGCCCGCGATATGCTTCGGATCGAGAATCTCGTCTTTGATGCCTGGGGTCGGCGATTTTTCGATTCCGCGAGCGTTGCGCTGCCGACAGGGGCCAAGGTCGGTTTGATCGGACGCAACGGCGTCGGGAAATCGACGCTGTTCAAGCTGATCCTCGGCGATCTGGTTCCGCTCAGCGGCGAGATCCTATTGCCGAAGGCCGCCCGGATCGGATCGGTCGATCAGGAACATCCCGCCACGCCGACGAGCCTTTTGGACACGATCCTGGCTGCCGATATTCAGCGCGAAGCGCTCAATGCCGAGTTGGAGACAGCCGAACCCGAACAGCTTGCGGAAATCTATCAGCGGCTGAATTCGATCGATGCCGATCGCGCGCCGGCGCGCGCGGCCGAAATCCTTAGCGGCCTCGGTTTCAGCAACGCCGATCTCGCTCGTCCGATGGCGGAGTTTTCCGGCGGCTGGCGGATGCGCGTGGCGCTCGCGGCGGCTCTGTTCGCGCAGCCCGACTTGCTGCTCCTCGACGAGCCCACCAACTATCTCGACCTTGAAGGCGCGCTGTGGCTCGAAGCGCGGCTCAAGAAATATCCGCACACCGCCCTGATCGTCAGCCACGATCGCGAGCTTCTGAACAATTCGGTCGACGCCATTCTGCACCTAAGCGCAGGGAAGCTCGAACTTTACACCGGCGGCTACAACGATTTTGAAACCCGCCGCGCCGAGAAGACGCGGCTGCAAAGCGCGACGCGGGCCAAGCAGGAAGCCGAGCGCGCGCATCTGCAAAAATTCATCGATCGGTTCAGGGCCAAGGCCAGCAAGGCGGCGCAGGCGCAGTCGCGGGTCAAACGCCTGGCCAAGCTGGAACCGATAGCGGAGGTGGTTGAGGAGCGCGTTGCGCCTTTCACCCTGCCGTCGCCGCCGCGGCCGCTGGCGCCGCCTTTGATTCAGCTCGAAGCTGCCGCGGTTGGCTACAACGGCAGTCCAATTTTGCGCAATCTCAACCTGCGGCTCGATGTCGACGATCGCATCGGGCTCCTCGGCGTGAATGGCGCCGGCAAATCGACGTTTGCCAAAATGATCGCCGGCGCACTCCCGCTCCAGGCGGGTCAGATGAAACGGGAGCAGCGCATTAGGGTCGGCTGGTTTCATCAGCATCAGATCGAAGCGCTCGACCCGGACGATTCGCCTCTGGACATTCTTCGGCGCGAGCGGCCGGACGACAGCGAGTCCTCGCGCCGATCGAGGCTGGCGCAGTTCGGACTCTCGTTCGACAAGCAAGAAACCACCGTCGCCAACCTTTCCGGTGGCGAGCGCGCGCGGCTATTGCTGAACCTCGTCGCCATGGCGGCGCCGCACCTCCTGATCCTGGACGAGCCGACGAACCATCTCGATATCGACAGCCGCCGCGCGCTTCTCGATGCGCTCAACGACTACGAGGGCGCCGTCATTCTCGTCACCCACGACCGTTCCTTGATCGAGCTGGTGGCCGACCGGCTCTGGCTGACGGCCGATGGCGGCATCAAGCCATTTGCCGGCGATATGGACGATTATGCCCGCTTCGTTCTCGACCGTGCCAAAGCGGGGGTAGCGTCGCCGTCGCAGCCAACGGCGGACTTGGCCGAAACCGCCGCCGCATCGGAAGAGCAGGGGGGTGCAGACGCCGCACGTCTGGCGGCACGGAAAGCCTCAAAAAAACGACGGCGCAGGGGTTATTGAGAAGCGGTCCATCGGCGGCTTCTCCGGTCCACAACGTTCAAGTTGCGTCGCCGGGGGATATCCCTATATAAGGCGCCCAATCTCACACGCGGACCTTGGCCCTCAAAAGCCGTCCGGTGCCCGGCCATAAAGGCTTGGCTCATCGGTCCGCGGCGGATTAACCGGAGAATTTATATGGCGCTGCCCGACTACAGCATGCGCCAGCTCTTGGAAGCTGGCGTGCATTTCGGCCATCAGGCCCATCGTTGGAACCCGAAGATGGCTGAGTACATCTTCGGCACCCGCAACAACATCCACATCATCGACCTGACGCAAACCGTGCCGATGCTGCATCGCGCGTTGCAGGCGGTGAGCGACACCGTGGCGAACGGCGGACGCATCCTGTTCGTCGGCACCAAGCGGCAGGCCCAAGACGGGATCGCCGAAGCGGCCAAGAAGTCGGCGCAATACTACGTCAATTCGCGTTGGCTCGGCGGTACGCTGACCAACTGGAAGACCGTCTCCAACTCGATCAAGCGGCTGCGGACTTTGGATGAGATGCTCTCCTCCAACGAGGCGCAGGGCTACACCAAGAAAGAGCGGCTGACGCTGCAGCGCGAGCGCGACAAGCTCGACCGCGCGCTCGGCGGCATCAAGGACATGGGCGGGCTTCCCGATCTCGTGTTCATCATCGACACCAACAAAGAAGATATCGCGATCAAGGAAGCGAAACGCCTCGGCATTCCGGTCGCCGCCATCGTCGATACCAATTGCGATCCGAACGGCATCACCTATGTCGTGCCCGGCAACGACGACGCCAGCCGCGCCATCACGCTCTACTGCGATCTCGTCGCCAAGGCGGTGATCGACGGTATTTCGCGGGGACAGGGGGATCGCATCGACGTCGGCGCTCTGGTCGAACCGCAGATGCTCGAGGAATTGCCGGCGGAAACCGACAAGCTCGGCTTCGCGGCGCTTTCCGGGCCGCGCGGGGTCGCCGACGATCTGAAGAAGTTTCCCGGCGCGTCGCCGGCCATCGAAAAGCAGCTCAACGACCTCGGCATTTTTCACGTCTGGCAGATCGCCGAACTCTCCCCGGTTGCCGCGCATAACATTGGTGAAGAGGTTGGGCTTCCGGGCCGCGTCGAAGGCTGGATCGCCCGGGCGAAGGAACAGGTGGCCACTGAGGCCGAGTGACGGCTTTGCGAGGCCGTCGTTCCGGAATCGACGACGGGACGTGAATTCTCTAGTCCGAGTGATTATTTCCTGGTGCGGTGGCTCTGGATTCCGGGCTCGCACAGATAGCGCGCCCCGCAAGACGAGGCGGCTGCGATAAGGATCAACTAAAATGGCGAACATCAGCGCGAGCATGGTGAAGGAGCTCCGCGACAAGACCGGAGCCGGCATGATGGATTGCAAGGCTGCACTCGGCGAGACCGGCGGCGATCTTGAAGGTGCGGTCGACTGGCTGCGCAAGAAGGGCCTGGCGAAAGCTGCGAAGAAGGCCGGCCGGGTTGCGGCGGAGGGCCTGATCGGCATCGCGCTCGCTCCGACCAAGGGCGTCGTCGTCGAGGTGAATTCGGAAACCGATTTCGTCGCGCGCAACGACCTGTTCCAGGGCCTGGTGAAGATGATCGCGGACGTGGCCCTCGGCACCGGGCCTGCGGTTGAGAAAATTCTCGCCAAGCCGGTTGGCGACCGCACCGTAGCCGATGCGATCACCGAAACCATCGCCAAGGTCGGCGAGAACATGACGCTGCGCCGCGCCGCCGCATTATCGGTGGGGAAAGGTGTTGTGGCAAGCTACGTGCACAATTCCGTCGCCGATGGCCTTGGCAAGATCGGCGTCATGGTCGCGCTCGAATCCGCCGGTGGCGCCGATGAGCTCAAGGCCTTCGGCCGCATGGTGGCGATGCACGTCGCCTCAGCTAATCCGCAGGCGGTCGATTCTTCCGGGCTCGATGCCACAACGGTCGAGCGTGAGAAGAACGTGCTCGCGGACAAGTTCAAGGCGCAGGGCAAACCCGCAAACGTTATCGAGAAGATCGTCGAGTCGGGGCTCAAGACCTTTTACAAGGAGGTCTGCCTGCTCGATCAAGGCTTCATCTTCGACGATAAAAAGAGCGTTGCGCAGGCGTTGAAGGAGACCGAGGCAAAGGCGGGCGCGCCGATCAAGATCGCCGGTTTCGTGCGCTATGCCCTCGGCGAAGGCATCGACCGGCCGGAGGGCGATTTCGGCGGAGAAGTTGCCGCTCTCGCGGGCACGCAC
>JBEKSB010000123.1:0-12703 GCA_049517455.1 Xanthobacteraceae bacterium | reverse complement strand
AAACGAACCGGCGCCGGCGGCGACGACCTCCGGTGGAGATCGGCCGCGGCGACCCTGGGTGGCGGCACGTTCGGGCTTTTCTGCGTCGCTCGTAAATATTGAACTTTATGGCGCGCCCGAAGAGATTCGAACTCCTGACCCCCAGATTCGTAGTCTGGTGCTCTATCCAGCTGAGCTACGGGCGCGGTGCACGTCGCGCGGGAAATGTCACCGGCTGCCGGTGCCGCGTGCGGCGCGGGAATAGCTATAAGCTTCGAGGGCCATTGGCAAGCTCCGGAGGGCGCCGGTTGGGCGCGAAAACGGCCGCTACCATATGATATGAAGGGCTGTCATCGCCTCGTGAGTGCCTCGGAGAAAAGCCGTGTGGCGACCACCGCAGCGGATCCGATTTACGGCCTCGGCCGGCCGCGTGCCGTCGGCGGCGGAGGCCGCCGCATCGCGGCTGTTCTCGCCGATCGACATCGGTCCGGTCGCGCTGGCGCAGCGGACCTGGGTTCCGGCCATGGTGCCGTGGCGGGCGACCGAAGAAGGTTACGTCACCGACGAAGTGATCGAATGGTATGAACGTTTCGCCAAGGGAATGCCGGGCGCGATCGTGGTCGAGGCGACTGGCATCCGCGACGTGCCGAGCGGACCGCTGCTGCGCATCGGGCACGACCGCTTCCTGCCGGGGCTCACGCGCCTGGCCGAGACAGTGCGGCGCGCCAGCGAGGGCCGAACGCGCCTGCTCATTCAACTGATCGATTTTCTCGCCATCCGCCGCCGCCCCGACCCGAAAAAGTTCTTCGAGCGTTTTCTTGCCATCACTGACGGGCATCGCGCGGCGTTGCCCGGTCTGTCCGATGCCGAGGTCCGTGTCCGGTTGAGCGCTATGAGTGAGGACGAACTCGCCCGTGTGCTCGCGCCGGATGAAAGGGAGGCGCTGGATTTCGGCTATCGCGAGCGCGTCACTGACATGCAGCACGCGCATATCCGCGACCTGCCGCAGGTGCTTCCGGGACTGTTTGCCGAGGCCGCTCTGCGCGCCGAGAAAGCCGGTTTCGACGGCGTCGAACTGCACTACGCGCACGCCTACACGATGGCGTCGTTTCTCTCGCGCACCAACACCCGCGAGGACGGCTATGGCGGCTCGCGCGAAAATCGCGTCCGGCTGCCGCTCGAAGTCTTCGCCGAGGTTCGGCGTCGCGTCGGCAAGGAGTTTGCCGTCGGCTGCCGGTTTCTGGCTGATGAATGCATTGCGGGCGGCAGCGATGTCGGCGACGCGATGTATTTCGGTGTCGCCTTTGCGCGTGCCGGCATGGATTTTCTCTCGACCTCCCGCGGCGGGAAATTCGATGACGCCAAGCAGCCCTCGATCGGCGCGGCCGCTTACCCCTATACCGGACAAAGCGGCTACGAGTGCATGCCGCAGTTCATTTCCGACGAACGAGGGCCGTTCGGCCGCAATGCCAAGCCGACGGCGGCGATCCGCAAAGCGGTGCGCGATGCCGGCCGTGCGGTGCCGGTCGTCTGCACCGGCGGCATCCATAACTTCGAAATGGCGGAAGATTATCTTGCGCGCGGCCTCTGCGACATCGTCGGCGCCGCGCGTCAAGCGCTGGCCGATCCGGATTGGTTTCGAAAAACCCTTCTGGGATTCGGCAGCGAGGTGCGCGTGTGCGAATACACCAACTATTGCGAAGGGCTGGATCAGAAACACAAACCGGTCACTTGTCAGCTCTGGGACAAGCTTCCATCGGGCGGAAGCGAAAGGCGCACGCCCGACGGCAAGCGCCGCCTCACCGCGCCGGCTTGGCAGCCGCCGGAATAGTGATCACAGCAATCGGTGCCGATCACTTGGCGGCGAGATACTGGCGCGCCTTGGTTAGTTCGGGGCGGGTGCTGTTACCGTCCGCCATTTCGACCATGAGACTGAAATAATCGCGCGCTTTGTCGCGATTGCCGGCCGCGACTGCCGCTCGCGCTGCGCCGTAGAAGCTGCGCAACCGCTTCGGATCGTTGACCAAAGAGGCTTCGTAGGCGGCAAGCGCATCATCGGCGCGGCCGCTTTCGAGCAGCATGTCGCCCAGAAGCTCGCGCGCCGGCAGGACGCGGCCCGGCGAAACTGCGCTCTTCTCGCTTGCGTCTTCCATGTCCGCAGCCGAGCGCATCAGGCCGAGCGCTTCCTCGCGATTGCCGCCGGCGAAGGCGATCCATGCCGCCGCACCGAGTCGCTGCACCTCCACCTCAGTCGCCCAGTAATCGTTCTTAGCCCCTTTTAGAACTACGACAATGGCTGCGAGCCGAGCCACGTCTTTCTCTGCGCCTGCGGGATTGCCGCTGCGCGCGGCGCCGACAGCGCGCGCGAACAGCGTCATCACCTCGGTATACGGAAATTTGCTGGCTGGCGGGCCGGCAAGCGCGGCGGCCTCGCTCCATTGATCGCGTTCAACCGCGTAGCGCGTCGGTATCGCCGCGCGCGCATACGCCGAAGCCAATCCTGGATCGGAGAGATCGAGCGATTGCTGGACCACGGCGGCGGCATCGGTGTCACGCGCCAATTGGAGGTCCGCGTAGACCATGTAATCCATGGCGTGCAGGACGGAACCGGAATTGTTTTCCGCCCTCGCCGCCACGATCGAGCGCGCATTTGTCTCGATCGATTCCCGCCACAAGCCGACGCGCGTGAAGATGTGCGACGGCATGTGCAGCGCGTGCGCCGCGTCCGGGGCGATGCCGGCGTAACAAAACGCTGCCGGCAATCCGTTCCGCGCGATCGCCGGGTAATCATAACTGTGAATGAGATAATGGGCGACGCCCGGATGATTGGGATTCTTGGCGAATTGCGCCTCGAGGATGGCGGCTGCTTTCCGGGCACGGGAATAGCTCTTGTCGGTTGGCGACTGGCTGGCGGTCAGATAAAGCGCGCTGAAGATCTGCGCTTCGTCGTCGTCGCCGTAATGCTTGGCCAAGGCCTCGAAAGCGTCGGACAAGGACCGTATCCGTGCCCCGTGGGGCCGTTCGGCGAAGTGGTCATAGTACGCGGCTATCGCCTCGATATAGTCGCGCTCGCGCTGGCTCTTGGCTCCTAGCGTCCGGCCACGGTCGATGGCCTGCTGGGCCTGTTGAGCGCCTTCGGGGCTTGGACCGATCGAAAAGGTGTTGCCGATCAGAACGGTGGCAATGCCCCAAGCGGCGATGGCGCAATTCGGGTCGCGGTTAAAAGCGTCGCGGAAGGCCTGCTCGCCCTCGACGAACCCGAAGGAATGGAGCCACGCAACGCCAAGCTCGAAGCTCTCTTGAGCCTCCGGCGCGCAGGAATTGGCGAAGGCCACCTCTCCCAGTTTCTTCGGTGCAGCGCCGTCTTCATTCGCCCGCGCGACCGACGTCGCTCCCAGCAAACCGAGCAGCAAGTAAAAAACAAGCGCGATACGCATTGTCGCATCCTATGGTCTCGATTGAAGAACTTTACCACGCCGGTTCGTCCCGGTCATCAACGGCGGACTTTGGGCAATAGAGTAACCGGGGAATCGGAGTGGTGCGTCATCGTTCCGCATCCATCAGCGCAGACATGGTATCGGCGAATTGTTTGCTTCCGCCTTCACTCGATATGGCTTTGGCAAACTTTCCATCGGGGTCGATGACGTAGATGAACGCGCTGTGCTCGTACGAATAATTGCCGTCGTCCGCGTCCTGCCGCTCATAGCAAAACGTGAAAGCTTTTGGCGGCTTGCGCAATCTGCGCCGAAGTGCAGGTGAGGCCGATGAGACGCTGGTCGAAGGATTTGAGGTATTCGGTCAGGACGTTCGGCGTATCGCGCCGTGGATCGACCGTAATGAAGAGACCTTCCACGGCAGCAGCGCGAGGACCAAGCGCGTCGAGCGCGCCTGCGATATCCATCAACGTCGTGGGGCAGACATCGGGGCAGAAAGTGTAGCCAAAATAGATGACGAGCCATTTGCCGCGATAGTTTTGCTCTGTGATCGCCATTCCGTCGGTCGTCGTCAGAGCGAAGTTCACGCGCGATCCCTCGGGAGGGAGCGTGGTCTGTGCCGCAGCCGGTTCCGGCAAAAATGGCCTCAAGAGCAGCGCCGGTCCGACGGTCGCCAACATCCAGCCAAGCAAAGCTATGAATTTCCGCCGGCTCATGCGTTTCATCGCGCCCTGGCGGAACTTCCGCCCGCGTCTTGTGGCCGATAGGGCAGCATTCTAGGACTAAAGCAACGAGGATGAGAATCTCATAATGGCAGCCACCGGATTAGCAATGTGAAAATACCATCCGAGGTCCATTAGTCATGCGAATAGGTATTCGCCTCGCGATTTGCAGTCTTGTGCTGGCATCGATTATCGTGAGCGCGATCGGCGTCCATGTGCTGTGGTGGCGGACGGCCGAAGCGAACAGCCATACGCTCGCAGCGACGATCAACGAGCAGATCGTTTCCGCGGTGGAAAAGGAACTCGACGCCATCACCACGCAGGCGCGCGCGGCGCATACCGCAATCCGCACGCTATTTGTTCAAAACGTGCTTGAGACACGCGAGGCGGATAAACGCGAGTTCGTCTTTCTCTCGCAACTTCAGGCACAGCCGAGCATCTCGTGGGTCGCATTCGGCTGGCCGGACGACGCGTTTTTTGCCGCGCATAAGCTCGGCGATCTGGGCCTGGAAATGATGGAAATCGCGCCGGTCGACGGCGTGGTCAAGCGGCGTGTCGACAAATATCAGGTGGTGGTCGGCGACATTCAATTCGAAAAGCGCCGGTTCGAAGACACCGAGTACAAAGTCGTCGACCAGGAATGGTACCGGAAGGGCATACAAAGCGACGAACCGGCTTGGTTCGAAGTCACGGTATATCCGGTGGGGCTGCGTCCGTCGATCGCCTATGCCGGCCCGGTCGATGTGTACCAGAAGCGCCAAGGCGTGCTCGCGGTCATCATCGAAAACACGCGGCTCGCGCAGTTTCTGTCGCAGCTCTCCGTCGGCAAGACCGGCGCGGCATTCATCTTGCGTCGCGACGGGACTACGATCGCCGCACCGGATTCGGATGCCGATGAAGTCAATATGCAACGGTCGGATCAGCCATTGCTGCCGATCGCCCAAGGCGCGATCAAGCAAGCCGGCGTTTCTTACGACAGCGACAACAAGACCGCGCATCGGGAACGCTTCGTCGCCGCCGGGAATGCCTATGCAGTCACTTTGACGCCGCTCGCTTTTCCCGACTGGACGCTGGCGACCGTCATTCCGGAAGCGGAGTTTCTTGGTCCGATCGAAACCACGATACGGCGTTTGCTCATTGGCCTGGCAATCCTAATTCTTGCCGCCGGCATTCTTTCGGCCTGGCTTGCCCGGCGGCTCATCGCCAGGCCGCTGGTTACGGTCGTCGATGAGCTCAAGCACGTCGAACGCTTCGAGCTCGATCAGGTGCGACGGCACCCTTCGCGTATCGCAGAACTTGAGAATCTGTCGAGCGCGATTGCCGACATGGCCGGCGGGTTGGCCGCCTTTCGGAAATACATCCCTGCGGATCTGGTAAAGATGCTGGTGCGCGAGGGTGTCGAACCGCGCCCCGGCGGCTCGATCCGGACCCTGACGGTCTTGTTCGCGGACATTGCCGGCTTTACTGGGCTGTCCGAACGGCTTGGCGATCGGATCATCCCTCTGCTCTCCGGCTATTTGGACACCATGTCGCGTGAGCTCAGCGCCTGCGGCGGTACGATCGATAAGTTCATCGGCGACGCGGTGATGGCGTTCTGGGGCGCGCCGGCCGCGAACGCCGATCACGCCGTCGACGCCTGCCGGGCGGCGCTCGCCTGCCAGAGTGCCCTGCGCGCGCCGGGACAGACCGACGATAAGGGTCAGCCGCTCAAGGTGCGGATCGGTATTAACTCCGGCGAAATGCTGGTTGGCAATATCGGATCGGAATTCCGCCTTAACTACACGGTGATCGGTGATGCCGTGAATGTTGCAAGCCGGCTTGAGGGCGCCAACAAGGAGTATGGCACCGACATCATCATCGGAGAGGAAACGCGGCGTCTTGCCGGCGATCGCATCCATGCGCGCGAGCTCGACCGGCTCATGATCTATGGACGGATAGGTGGACTAGCGATCTATGAATTGCTCGCCGTCGCCGAACCCGGAGCCAAACCACCGACGTGGGTTGCGCTTTATGATTCCGGCCTTGCGGCCTACCGGGCGGGCGATTTCGCCGGTGCCGCGATGTTCTTTCAGAAGCTTTTGGCTATCCGAGCGTCGGACCAGCCCGCGCGCATCATGCTCGAACGGTGCAGCCAGTTTCTGAAGTCGCCGCCGGGTGCGGATTGGGACGCAACGCACACGATGAAAGTAAAATAGGTCACAAGATGGCTTATTATGCCCCGAGCAAATCGAATCAAATCGTCGCGGCAAGGGCCAATTTCCTTCACACGATTGTGACGTAGTCGGCGTCCGACGCCGCAGCGCGTCGGTTGTCATAGCCGTTTCCGGCTTTGCTATGAAATCTGCTAATGTGTTGATTGCTCGAACCGCGGTCCGAGGTTTAAGAGGATAGCTCCATGAATTCAAAAAGCATCACCGCCGCCACGATCGCCGGCGCCTTCGCCGCCGCCCTGACGATGGTCGCCGCGCCGGCATTCGCCGGGCCGAAGCCGCCGCAACCCACCATGGACAAATGCTTCGGCATCTCCACGAAAGGCGCAAACGACTGCGCGGCGGGCCCGGGCACCACCTGCGCCGGCACCGCGAGCGCCGATTACCAGGGCAATGCCTGGAAGTACGTGCCAAAGGGAACGTGCGCCACGATCCAGACACCAAAGGGCGCGGGCTCGCTCGAGCCGAGCAAGTCCTGACCTGGCAAAGAGGCGCGCCATCCCGCGTGCGCCTCTTGTTGCTCCTGCCTTGCGCAAAGTCGGAATATAGCCATGCCCATCGTTGCAACGCTTCCGGCGCGCGCCGGTGTCGGCTTCAAGCCCATTCATTTTGGCGAGATCTTCGCCACGGCGCAGCCGATCGGCTTCTTCGAAGTGCACGCGGAGAACTATATGGGCGCGGGCGGCCCGCCGCACGCGCAGCTCGGCGCGTTGCGTGAGCGCTATGCGCTATCGGTTCACGGCGTCGGGCTGTCGATCGGCTCGATGCGGCCACTTGATCGCGACCATCTCGCGCGACTTAAACAACTGTGTGATCGCTATCAGCCGGAGAGTTTCTCCGAGCATCTCGCCTGGTCGTCGCACGGCGGCGTTTACTTCAACGACCTCCTGCCGCTGCCCTATACGCCGAAGACACTGGCGCGAGTCGCCGAGCATATCGACGAGGTGCAGACGGCGCTGAGCCGCATGATGTTGCTCGAAAACCCGTCCACATATGTCGGCATTGCCGAAAGCACGATCTCCGAGGTCGACTTTCTCGCCGATATATCGAAGCGGACCGGATGCGGTTTGCTGCTCGACGTCAACAACGTCTTCGTCTCAGCAAAGAACCAGGTGACAAAGCCGCTGTCGTATTTGGACTCGTTTCCGCTCGATCGGGTGAGGGAAATCCATCTCGGCGGGCATGACGAGGAGACAGACGACGCCGGCGCGCCGCTCTTGATCGACACCCACGGATCGCCCGTCGCCAACGAGGTCTGGACGCTCTACACGCACGTCATCGCCCGCACCGGGCCGATCGCGACCTTGATCGAGTGGGACAACGACATTCCGGATTGGCCGACGTTGCGCGCGGAAGCGGTCGCGGCGCAGGCTATTCTTGCCGATGCATCGCGCGCGTCGGCGGCATGAGGGGGTGATGCCCGCGCCGTTCGAAATGTCGTTTGCTGAGGCGCTGCTCGACGCCAAGCGGCCGATCCCTGACGGCGTCACGGCGCATAACGCTGCAAATCCGACCCGCCGTTTTGCCGTCTACCGCAACAACGTGGTGGCGGGTCTGGCGAGTACGCTCAAAGACCGCTTCCCCGTGGTCGAAAAGATCGTCGGCGAAGCGTTCTTTGGCGCGATGGCGCGGGTCTTCGTGGTGGAAAGGCCCCCGCGCACGCCGCTGCTCGCAACCTATGGCGACGACTTTGCCGCCTTCATCGCCGGCTTTGAGCCGGCGCGTGAACTTCCCTATCTCGCCGACGTGGCGCGGCTCGAAGCCGCGCGCACCCGCGCCTATCATGCGGCGGACGCCACGCCGCTCGACGCGGGCCGGTTCGCGGCGCTCGATGCCGGCCTTGTCGGGGGTATCCGCGTTGATTTGCATCCTTCGGCCGAGATCGTTCGCTCGCCGCATCCGATTGTCACCATCTGGGCGATGAACTCTGGACAGCGGGCGCTTGCGCCCATCGAAGATTGGCGCGGCGAGGATGCAATCGTGGTTCGGCCGTATCTCGATGTGGAAGTCCGCATCCTGCCGCCGGGAGGCGCAGCATTCCTGCTCGCGCTCGCCAAAGACATGACTCTTGGCGAGGCGGCCGAGGCCGCGGTGACTGACTGTTCGGAATTCGATCTCACTCGCAATTTGGCGGGGCTCATTGGCTGGGGCCTCGTGCAGGACCTCATTCTTCCCGAGCCGCAGAAGCACGGGCTGCCATGACCAATATCGTCGCGATTGCGGCGCCTTCCGCCATTGCGCAGACTGAAATCCAGGACTGAGCACGGCGACCGAATCGTTGCCGTATTTTGCTTCAACCGGCGCGGGCAGCTTGCTCTGTCTTGCGACCGGTGCGGCGACATTCTAGGACTATCACAACAAGAAATGCGAATGTCGCAGCGGTGGCGGAGGAGTGACCAATGGATGCGCGCACCAGATCCGATCAACTGCGTGAAGCGAGCAATCCGCTTTTCAACGATCGTAAGCTGAAACTCGGCACCTTCTGTACCAACTTGAGCGGCGGCTGCACCATGTCGTCGATCGACGGCATCTTGCAGGCCAAGTGGGAGAGCACCGAGGCGCTGGCGCGGATGGCCGACGCCATGGAGTTCGAAGCCATCGTCCCGGTCGGGCGCTGGAAGGGTTTCGGCGGCACCACCAATTTCAACGGCGAAGGCTTCGAGTGCTTCACCTGGGCGGCGGCGATGAGCGCGCTGACCAAGAATTCCGGAATTTTCGCCACCTCGCATGTACCGACCATGCACCCGGTGATGGCGGCCAAGCAGGCCGCCACGATCGATCATATCGGTGGCGGCCGCTTCACCTTGAATGTTGTGACCGGCTGGTACCGACCCGAAATCGAGATGTTCGGCGCGCCGCTCATCGAGCATGACGCACGCTACGAGATGGCGATTGAATGGATCGAAATCATCAAACGGCTGTGGACCAGTGAGAAGGAGTTCGATTTCGATGGTCAATTCTACAAGGTTAAAGGCGCGCTCATCGCGCCCAAGCCGCTGCAAAAGCCGCATCCGGCGATCATGAGCGCGGGCGCCTCGCCGAAAGGGCGGGAGTTCGCCGCTCGCTATGCGGACGTCAATTTCATCAATCTCGATGCGCACGACTTCGACGGTGTACGCAAACGCGTCGACGCTTCGCGCAAGACGGCATGGGACGAGTGCAAGCGAGAAATCCAGGTCTGGACCAACGCCTACATCTTTCAAGCCGACACCGAAGCCGAGGCGCGCGCGTTCTACGACGATTGCGTGTTCAAGAAAGGCGATTGGGAAGGCGTCGAAAACCTGGTCAGCGTCATGGGCCTCAACTCGCAGTCGATCCCGGCACCGCTGCTGCAGCATTTGAAGGAGCATTTCATCGCCGGTTGGGTCGGCTATCCGTTGATCGGAACCAAGGAGCAGGTGGTCGACGGTTTGGCGCTCCTCGAGCGCGCCGGCTTCGACGGTATCGTGCTGTCGTGGCCGCGCTACATCGAAGGCATGCAGCAATTCCAGGCCGAGACTTTCCCGCTGGTGCAGCAGGCCGGGCTGCGGTGAACCCGTCCTACGGGCTTTATGCGATCCACAGTGCCGCCAGCGCCAATGCGGCAGGCACTGCCTGGACCAGGATAATTCTCTTGTTGACCGAGTAACCGCCATAGAGCCCGGCAACAATCACGCAAAGCAGGAAGAACACCTTGATCTCGAAGCCAAAGCCGGCGACCGGATGAACAAGTCCCCAGATCAGTCCGGCCGCGAGAAAGCCGTTGTAGAGACCTTGGTTGGCGGCCAGCACGGCGGAGTCGTCGGCTTTCTGCTGGGTCTGCTGGAAGGTCTTGAGGCCTAGCGGCTTGGTCCAGAGGAACATCTCCAGCACCAAAAAATAAAGATGCAGAAGAGCGACCAGCGCGACGAGAATATTTGCGATCCAAATCACGATGCTGCAACTTACGATGCCGCCGACAGCGCATTGTCCTTGGCGAAGATCCGCATTGCCTTGAGGGTCGCCGCGACAGCCATCAGATAGCCTTGCTCCATCTGCCCGGCGAATTCACGTTCCTCGGCGCTGCCGTCGGCCATCCCTTCGACCGCAAGCGTGAAGGTGAACTTGAGCGCCAGGGCGCCGTCTTCGTCCTCGACGATTTCGTTGAGGATGGTGCCCAGCACACGGCCCGACACGCGCTCGAATTTGACCATGCGTTCCGGATGGAACATGACCACTTCGGTGATGGTGTCACCCTTGTCGACAATTTCCCGCACCAGCCGGTCGGCCTGCCGCTCGATAACCTTGCAGCTGGTAATGACAGGAACGAACGGCAGCGGATTCTCCGCCTTCATCATCAGGCCACGCCAGACGAGGTTCCGGGTCAGCGTCGGCTCCCTCGGATCGGCGTTGACCTTGATGGTTCGAGATGCGCGCACCATGCATTTCCTCCGTCGGATTTTTGACCAGCCAGCGGCTCACCGCCGCGCAACTATGAACTTCCCGAATTCCACCCTGGCTCCCTGCCCGAACAGAGTTCGCTCATAAAGTGGATCGAGGCCGAGAATTCTTTCGCGGTCTCCGGTTCGCGCGCGGTCGTTGTGCAAATCGCCGAACATCGTGAACAGACCGCCGCCGATCTTCATACTGTCGACTTTCACGATTGGTCCGCGCTCGCCGGGTGGCGCGCCGACCGTCGCGCGCTCGGCCACGGTCACGCCGTCGACGCGCCATTCGACCGTGTCGTGCGTCCGGTCGTAGCAGATGGCATAGCGGTGCCATTGACCCGGCGATGTCGGGATCGCAATCGGGATCAATTCCGTGAAGGCCGGGTAGGGATTTTCATTGGTCTGCCCGAACGGCAGCCGTTCATAAAGCGGAACGATCCGGCTGCCGCTGACAAAGAAATCGAACACCATGAAAGTCTTTAAATCGATGGTGTTGAGGGCGCCACAGCCGAGGCGAACGTCGCCAGCATCGACATTATACGGATTGCGTTCCGTACCGAACGTGTCGACTCGCATGTCCGCCTCTATCGTCAACAAGCCGCGCTCGCCTGGGCTGAATGTCGCGGTCGAGTAGATCAGCGCCTTGACGTTGTCGTGTGCGTCGCGCCGGCCGAGCGTGAAACGGCGCGCTTCCAGCGCAAGCGTTCCCTTGGGACCGCCGGCGCATGTCACGACGGCGGCCGGATCCCAAAGGTCGGGTGCGGGTAGGTGCTTGTACCACTTGTCGCCAGGCCATGGGCCGGCCGCCGCGAAGTCGTCATAGATCGCAGCGTGCGCCTGATCCGCTCCGGCGTTCATCGATGCCCCCTTCATCCCAAAGGAACATAGCCTGGAATGGACACTAGCGAAATGCAGGATTGGCGTTTGAGCCGCATGATCGTTCCCGTATGTGCGGAATTTATCATCGCGTCGCCTTTGGCGCGACGCGTTGGCGCAATGCGGGCTAGTTGCTAACGCGTTTCAATGAAATTCGGGACGAAAATATTCTCGGCGCGCTTGCGAGTTAAATTGCCCGGCTTCCCGTCCCGGCGACCGGGTCGGCGCCAAGGGGGTTAAAATGATGAGTTCGAACCGTCTCGCAGGACTGATCGGTCCCACTCTGTTATTGCGATCACGACATCCGAAATGATGAATCCTGATATTTGGGGTGCCGTAACTGCTCCCGTCACTTACCAAGCCGGCACCTTATTGTTTGTTGCCGGCCTTTCAATTGTCCACGCTCACAATCGTTGGACGCGTAGCTGGCCGGTGATGGTGACGCTCGTGGGCTGGGCCGCCGTTCTCGGTGGTCTGTTCCGGATGTTCGCTCCGGAGCTTGCTCAACCGGGCGCTCAAAATATTTCCACCATGTTCGCAGTGCAAGTAGGTCTTCTCGCGATCGGAATTGTATTGACCTTTAACGCCTATCGTCGCGAAGGCCGTAGATCAGCTGGCAGTTGATGTTGGGGATAGCGCTCACGGCAGAGCCGCAGCATCGGACGCAGGAGGAATGTCTTGAAGCTCGATTTTCGCAGAAAGACGATGGATATCGGAACTTTCGCATTCAATTTCGTGCGGACGCTGATGGTCGCTGGGACGGGAGGGGCAGAAATCAATGAATGCCTCCTTGTCGCCGAGAGGATCAGACAGAATGACGATGAAAGCTGGATTCGGGAATGGGCGGGCGTTGCGGAAAGTGTATATCGGATTGCCGAGCAAGCGACGCGATCGAGACAGACCGTAACGGCCCGCCAGGCGTACCTCCGAGCCAGCAACTATTACCGGGCGGCCATGTTCTCATTGCCCCATACGGACGCCCGTCTCGATAGCTACCTGACGTCAAGTCGTGAATGCTTTCACAAAGCAGCGAAACTGTTTTCGCCGCAAATCGAGGTCGTGAATATTCAATTCGG
>JBEKSB010000122.1:0-12778 GCA_049517455.1 Xanthobacteraceae bacterium | reverse complement strand
CATGCGTGATGATCAAATGATGTGTGGTGTCGACGGCAAACTGTACGTTGTAGCCGACGACACCGGAGCCTCGGCCACTCGTCGCCATCGAGGGGGAATCGGGATCGGTCAGCGAGATCTGCTGGTCCGGTGTGGCGAGCATTTCCACCTTGAGAATCCCGAGACGCCGCTTCTGCTCCTTCAGCTTCTCGATCTTCTCTTTGAGGCGGCTCGTCTTGGTTTTGAGCGCCTCGGACGGGCGCTGAAAGAATGCCGTCAGTTGAGCGGCATCGCCTAGGTACGAATTTTGTATGACATTCAGAAATGCCTAACTAAATGATGTTGCAAGGGGTTTCTCGACTAGTCCGGCCCATCCATCATCGGCGCTATACAAAATCGCCGGCTGCCAACGTTGCTGGCTATTTCTTGTATCTCAGCCATTTATCCGATTTTAAAGCCGTCCGATTGAACCGTCGTTTCCGGCTTGGTTTCCGGCTTGGTTGCCGCCTATCGTACCGCGAAGGGAATCGTCATAGCGCCCCGGCGCAAGCAGCGCCAAAGCGGTCAGAGCAATCGATCCTACTGACGCGGATATATGATGATCGACAAATATTGCATTGGTGCTTCGATCAATTCCTCTGGCCCGTGCCGCGCGGCAGCATCAAAAAACAGCGCGTCACCAGGCTCCAACAGATACGTCCCGTCGGCGTGACGGTAGCGTACCTTTCCCGACAGCATGTAGATGAACTCGACGCCGCCGTGCCGAAAGTTCGTATAGGGCTGCGCGTCTTGCTTGAGCGTGATAAGGAAGGGCTCGACCCCGATATCGCCGGCGAGCGAATGGCCCAGCAGATCGTAGAGATGGCCGGCCTTCGTGCCTCGCCGTTCGATCCGCAAGCCCTGCCCGGCTTTGACAAACGAGCAGTCGCGACGCTCCTCGGACTCGGCGAACAGGCTGGAGATCGACACATTCAACGCCTTGGCCAGCGCGCCGAGCGTGGAGAGCGAAGGCGAGATTGTGCCGTTCTCGATTTTAGACAGCATCCCCGCGGATATCCCCGCCGCCGCTCCTAATTTGGCGACGGTCAGGTCGAGAGCCTTGCGAAACCGACGCACTTGCGTGCCGATTTCCTCTTCGATGCTTAGCGCTCGCATATCCGCGGGCGCGAGAGAGCCGGTAAAGAGCTCCTTATCCGAACTCTTCACCGGGGCGGGGCGCTTCGGCAGCTTCAAGTCGGCCCTGCCCCTGACAACGGATCGGCGCGACATGTGATTTCCTTGATGATTGCCGGCGTCCGGCATGCATTATTACAACGTTTGGGCCCGCAAAGAAGAGGTATGTTTCTTCCTACGAAACTGATGATATGTTTCTTTATAGGAAACTAATGTGCCTAAGAGTTGACAATATATTTTGCGCATGCGATCCATTGCCGTCGCTGGAGGAATCTCGATGTGCGGGATTGCTGGCCTTTTCTTGAAGGATCGAAAGCTTGAAGGAGATCTCGGCGCCATGCTCGCCGGGATGCTGTCTCCTTTAAACGACCGCGGACCGGATTCTGCCGGGTTTGCCGTGTACGGCGCTGAAACGCCCGGCCATTTAAAATTCACTCTCCGCGTGCCGCAACTCTTCGACGTCGAGCCACTGCTTAAAGGCCTCCGTGAGGCCGTCGGCGCGCCGCTCGCGCATCGCCACCACGACACCCATATCGTGGCGTCGATACCCGCCGATCGAGAGGCCCCTGCTCGGCGTGCGTTGCAGGCCTTTCCGGAAGTGACGATCGTCGGCTGCGGCCAGCGTATGGAAATATTCAAGGAGGTGGGGCGGCCCGACGATGTGTCGCGCCGTTTCGGGCTCAAGCGGATGACCGGCACCCATGCCATCGGCCATACGCGCATGGCCACGGAATCCGCCGTCACGACCAACGGCGCGCATCCCTTCACCACCGACGAGGATCAGTGCCTGGTGCATAACGGCTCGCTCTCCAATCACAACGCGGTCCGCCGCGAGCTGATCAAACAGGGCCTTTCATTCCAGACGGAAAACGATACCGAGGTTGCGGCCGGATTCATTACCGCGAAGTTGCGCGGCGGCTGCTCGCTGCAACAGGCGATGGAATCCTCGCTCGGTTCTCTCGACGGCTTTTACACCTTCGTGATCGGCACCAAAGCCGGCTTCGGCGTATTGCGCGACCCGATCGCATGTAAGCCCGCGGTCATGGCCGAGACTGAGCAATTGGTCGCCTTCGGCACGGAATATCGCGCGCTGGTCGATCTACCGCGTATCGAATCCGCGAAAGTCTGGGAGCCGGCTCCTGCGATCGTCTATCAGTGGGAATTGCATTGATGCTGGCTGTGGATCTGGCCCATAGCTCGGTGCGCGAGCTGAACGCCGCACTGCACCGTTTGGCGCCCGACGGCAACGAAACCCACTGGCGTGTTCTCAATCCCCGCGGACAACATGCAGTCGCCGTCGGCATCGAGCAACCGGTGCTGGTCGAGATCGAGGGGCATGTGGGCTATTACTGCGGCGGCATGAACAAGCTCGCAACCGTGATCGTGAGCGGCAACGCCGGACAAGGCGTCGCTGAAAACATGATGTCCGGTAAGGTCTGGGTGAAAGGCGACGCATCCCAGGCAGCGGGCGCCACGGGATGCGGCGGCCTCCTCGTGATTGACGGCAATGCCTCGGCCCGCTGCGGCATTTCGATGAAGGGCATCGACATCGTGGTCAAGGGATCGGTCGGGCATTTGTCCGCCTTCATGGCGCAGGCCGGGAATCTGGTCGTGCTGGAGGATGCCGGCGAGGCGCTCGGCGACTCGATCTACGAGGCGCAGCTTTACGTGCGCGGCAAGGTGCACAGCCTGGGTGCGGATTGCGTAGAAAAGCCGCTGGAGGAAGCTCACAAGGCCAACCTGCGGCGCCTGCTGGATGCCGCCGGCGTCAACGGCTCGGTCGATGTCGGCGAATTCCGTCGTTACGGCTCCGCGCGCAAGCTCTACCATTTCCACGTCGACAACATCGGAAACTACTAGATGACGTCGCAGAGCCGCTGGATCCATACGCCACCGCGCAAATCGGCGACATTCGATGAGGCGTCCATTGCCGAAATCCGGCGCGCCGCTGCGACCGGCCTCTATGACATCCGCGGCGGCGGCGCCAAGCGCAAGCTGCCGCATTTCGACGATCTTTTATTTCTTGGCGCCTCTATCAGCCGCTATCCGCTCGAAGGCTATCGCGAGAAATGCGCCACCGACGTCACTATCGGCAGCCGGTACGCTAAAGCACCGATCAAACTAAAAATTCCGATAACGATCGCCGGCATGAGCTTCGGTTCGCTCTCGGCGCAGGCTAAGGAAGCGCTCGGTCGCGGCGCCAGCGCCGTCGGCACCTCCACGACGACCGGCGATGGGGGCATGACACAGGAGGAACGGCGGCATTCCAGCATCCTTGTCTATCAGCTCCTGCCTTCACGCTACGGCATGAATCCGGACGACTTGCGCAAAGCAGATGCGATCGAAGTCGTGGTCGGCCAGGGCGCGAAGCCGGGCGGTGGCGGCATGCTGCTTGGGCAGAAGATTTCAAAGCGCGTGGCGGAAATGCGCGTCCTGCCGGAAGGCATCGACCAGCGTTCAGCGTGCCGGCATCCAGACTGGACCGGGCCCGACGACCTTGAGATCAAAATCCAGGAATTGCGTGAGATCACCGACTGGATGAATCCGATCTATGTCAAGGTTGGAGCCTCCCGGCCCTATTACGATATCATGCTGGCGGTGAAGTCCGGCGCCGATGCCGTTGTCCTCGACGGCATGCAAGGTGGCACGGCAGCAACGCAGGAAGTATTTATCGAACACGTAGGCATTCCGACTCTCGCGGCCATTCCGCCGGCGGTTCAGGCGCTACAGGAACTCGGCATGCACCGCAAGGTGCAGCTCATCGTGTCCGGCGGAATTCGCAATGGCGCCGATGTTGCCAAGGCTTTGGCGCTCGGCGCTGACGCGGTTTCGATCGGCACGGCGGCGCTGATCGCACTCGGCGACAACGATCCGCACCTGGAAGACGAATATCGCGCGCTCGGGACTACCGCCGGCGCATACGACGACTGGCATGAGGGCCGCGATCCGGCCGGGATCACCACGCAAGACCCCGTGCTTGCAAGCCGTCTCGATCCGGTCGTCGCGGGCCATAAGCTCGCAAACTATCTGTCCGTTCTGGCGTTGGAGACGCAAACCATTGCGCGGGCCTGCGGTAAGTCGCACGTGCACAATCTCGAACCTGAGGATCTCGTCGCGCTTACTGTCGAAGCTGCCGCCATGGCGCGCGTGCCGCTGGCAGGCACAAATTGGATTCCGGGACGGAGCGAGACAAAGTAGCGGTCGCGCCGCAAGCAGAAAAAGGGGAAAGTGATGCCGTCCTGGGGCGAAACCGCCAAAGCCAATAACATTCGCTATTTCCTGATTTCGTTCGTCGATCTATTCGGCACGATGCGGGCAAAGATCGTACCGGCAAGCGCGATCGATGATGTCGCGGCGGCCGGTGCCGGATTTGCCGGCTTCGCAACCTGGTTCGATTTGACACCGGCCGACCCGGACGTGCTGGTCTTGCCCGAGCTCGACACCCTCATCCAATTGCCCTGGAAGCCGGAAGTCGCGTGGGTCACCGGCGACCTCATCATGGGCGGCGAGCCGGTTGAGCAGAATCCGCGGCAAATCCTCAAACGCGTGATGGCGGCCGCCGGCGGCAGCTCCGAACTGAAGACCGGTGTCGAGTGCGAATATTTCCTGATCACACCGGATGGCACGGGCATTTCCGATGCGGCCGATCAGCAGGCCAAGCCCTGCTACGACCAGCAGGCGCTGATGCGCCGCTACGATGTCGTCGCGGAAATTTGCGACGCCATGGTCACGCTTGGATGGAAGCCCTACCAGAACGATCACGAGGATGCGAATGGCCAGTTCGAAATGAACTGGCAATACGACAACGCGCTGCGCACCGCCGACAAGCACGCCTTCTTCAAGTACATGGTGAAATCGATCGCCGAAAAGCACGGGCTGCGCGCGACCTTTATGCCCAAGCCGTTCTCCAACCTCACCGGCAACGGCTGCCACATGCACGCCTCTTTATGGAACGGCAGCAAAAACGTATTCGCGGACGTCAAGGGCGAGCTGGGCTTGTCGCGCGAGGCCTATCATTTCATCGGCGGAGTCATGCACTCTGCCGAAGCGCTGTGCGCAATTACCAACCCGGTCGTGAACTCATACAAACGCATCAATGCACCGGTGACGCTCTCCGGCGCCACATGGTCGCCCAACACGATCAGCTACACCGGCAACAACCGCACGCACATGATCCGCATTCCGGATGCCGGCCGGTTCGAGTTTCGGCTCGCCGACGGTGCGGCCAATCCCTATTTGCTGCCGGCGGCGGTTCTGGCCGCCGGGCTCGATGGCCTGCGCAACAGCCGCGACCCCGGCCAGCGGCTGGACATCAATATGTATACCGAGGGGCATAAGGCGGCCGGCGCGAAAAAACTTCCGCTCAATTTGCTCGACGCCCTACGGGCGCTTGAAAAATCTACCGTGCTCAAAGAAGCATTCGGCGAGAAAACGCTGACCTCCTATATCAAACTCAAGACTGCCGACTGGAACGACTATTCCCGCCACCTTACGGATTGGGAGCGCCAGACGACGCTCGACTGCTGAGCGTTTGGTGTGCCGGGAATGCACTATTCGGGATGGACTCTCGCCTGGAACGCCCTCACCGGCAACAAGAACTGGAAGCCGGTTTGGCGCGACGCGTCGCCAAAGCCGTCCTATGACGTCGTCGTAGTTGGCGGCGGCGGACACGGTCTCGCCACGGCGCATTATCTCGCCAAGGAACACGGCATCATCGATGTGGCCGTGCTGGAGAAGAACTGGATCGGCTCCGGTAACGCCGGACGCAACACCACCATCATCCGATCCAACTACCTGCTGCCTGGCAACGAGCGCTTCTACGAGCGGTCGATGAAGCTCTGGGAGTCCTTGGAACAGGACGTCAACTACAATGCGATGGTCAGCCAGCGCGGCATCATCAACATCTATCACTCTGACGTTCAGCGCGACGCCTTCGCCCGCCGCGGCAACGCCATGCGGCTGCATGGCGCGGGCGGTGAACTCCTCGATCGCGAACAGCTCCACGCCATGCTGCCCTATCTGGACTACCAAAACGCCCGCTTTCCCATCCACGGCGGCTTATTGCAGCGCCGCGGCGGCACGGCGCGGCATGACGCCGTTGTCTGGGGCTATGCGCACGCGGCGTCGGCGCGCGGCGTCGATATCGTGCAAAATTGCGAGGTCACCGGGATCACGGTCAGCAACGGCCGCGCGGTTGGCGTGGAAACGACGCGCGGCGCTATCCGCGCGGAAAAAGTCGCAATCGTCGTCGCCGGCAACAGCTCTCGCCTTGCCGCGATGGCCGGTCTGCGGCTTCCAATCGAGAGTCATGTTCTGCAAGCATTTGTCAGCGAGGGCGTGAAGCCGCTCGTCAATCATGTCATCACCTTCGGCGCCGGCCACTTCTACATCAGCCAAAGCGACAAAGGCGGTCTCGTCTTCGGCGGCGATATCGATGGCTACAATTCCTACGCCCAGCGCGGCAATTTGCCGACCGTCGAGGACGTCTGCGAAGGCGGCATGGCTTTAATGCCGATGATCGGGCGCTTGCGCATCCTGCGCTCTTGGGGCGGCGTAGTGGACATGTCGATGGACGGCTCGCCGATCATAGACCGTTGTCCCATTGCAGGCCTCTATCTCAACGCCGGCTGGTGCTACGGCGGCTTCAAGGCGACGCCGGGATCCGGCTTCTGCTTTGCGCATCTGATCGCGCGTGAAGAACTTCATCCTGCCGCCGCCGCTTTCCGGCTCGATCGCTTCGCCACCGGGCATATGCTCGATGAGCGCGGCGCCGGCGCGCAGCCGAACCTACATTGATCGGCCATGCGTATCGCCTGCCCTCATTGCGGTTCTCGGGACATACGCGAGTTCCGCTATCTTGGCGACGCGGCGCCCAAGCGCCCCGATCCGAACGCCCTCGATGCGATCGACCGGTTCACGTCTTATGTCTATTTGCGCGACAATCCGGCAGGCCATCATCGGGAGCTCTGGTATCACGGCGCTGGATGCCACGCTTGGCTCGACGTCGAAAGGGACACGCGCACCCATGCAATTACCGCCGTCCGATCCTACAAGGCCGGCGTATGAGCGCGGCGCCGTTTCCGTCGTCCGGCCATTTGCAGCCGCATCGCCTCCGCGGCGGGCTCATCGATCGGTCGCGGCCGTTACGCGCACGCTTCGACGGCAAGGAGATCGGCGGGTTTGCCGGCGATACGCTCGCGTCTGCACTGTTGGCGAACGGCAATCGCCTGGTCGGCCGCAGCTTTAAGTATCATCGGCCCCGCGGAATCTTCACGGCCGGGCCGGAAGAGCCGAATGCGCTTGTTGAATTGCGCGGCGATGCGCGCCGCGAGCCGAACACGCGGGCGACGACCATCGAAATGTTCGACGGGCTTGAGGCGGCGAGTCAAAATCGTTGGCCGTCGCTTAGATTCGATCTTCTATCGATTAATTCTCTTTTATCGCCGCTGTTCTCGGCCGGCTTCTACTACAAGACGTTTATGTGGCCGTCTTCGTTCTGGGAGCGCGTCTACGAACCGCTCATCCGCTCGGCCGCCGGACTCGGCCGCGCCGCCGGCGAAGCCGATCCAGATCATTACGAGCAGGCCTACGCGTTCTGTGACGTGTTGATTATCGGCGCCGGACCCGCCGGATTGGCGGCCGCACAAAGTGCGGCGCGTTCCGGCGCGCGCGTTATCGTTTGCGAGCAGGACTTCGCCATCGGCGGCCGCCTTTTGGCGGACGCCCGTGAAATCGGTGGCGTGCCCGGCAATGTTTGGGTGGCGGGAGTCGTCGATGAACTGCGCGGGCATGCTCATGTGCAGCTGATGCCGCGGACCTCCGTGTTCGCGATCTATGACGGTCATACCTATGGCGCTCTGGAGCGCGTGAGCGATCATCTGCCGGAGCCGCCGCCGCACCAGCCGCGCCAGCGGCTTTGGCGCATCGTCGCCAAGCGCGCAATTCTCGCTGCCGGCGCCATCGAGCGGCCGATTGTTTTCCCGGGCAATGACCGGCCCGGCGTGATGATGGCGTCCGCGGTGCGGAGCTATATCAATCGCTTTGCAGTGCGGCCAGGCGAACGCATCGCGTTGTTCACGAACAATGACGACGGCTGGCGAACCGCAAAGGCATTAAGCACAAGCGGCATCGACGTCGCCGCGGTAATCGATAGCCGGCCCGAGGCGCCTCCGCATTTGAAATCGCTCTGTCCAGGGATACGCGTCATCACCGAGGCTCGAGTGAGCGCGACAAAAGCCTCACCCTTGCTGCGCCAGATCACCGTCGCCACGCGCCACGGTTCCGAGTCGATGTCGGTCGATACGCTTGCAATCTCCGGCGGCTGGAACCCCGATATCGGCCTCACATGTCACCATGGCGGGCGCCCGGTGTGGAACGAGCACCTGGCCGCGTTCGTGTCGGACCAGGCGCCTCCCGGCTTGGCGATCGCGGGCGCGGCGAATGGCCGGATGCTACTACACGATTGTCTTGCTGAAGGCTCCGAGGCTGGACGCATCGCAGCCGAGGACACCGGCTTCGCTGGCAGCGCGATCACGCATGCTCACGTGGATGACGAGACCTTTGCCGTCACTCCATTCTGGCATCTGGGCCACGGCAAGGCTTTCGTGGATTTCCAAAACGATGTCACCGTTGACGACATCGTTCTTTCCGAGCGTGAGGGCTTCCGCTCCGTCGAGCATCTCAAGCGTTACACCACGCTCGGCATGGCGACCGATCAGGGCAAGCTGTCCAATGTGAACGGGCTTGCTATCATGGCCGCTCTCACCGGACAGGCGATCCCGGCAGTCGGAACAACAAGCTACCGGCCGCCTCACAGTCCCGTGGCCATCGGTGCTCTGGCAGGTCACTCTCGCGGCAAGCAGTTTCGACCGATACGGCTGACGCCGTCTCATCAGTGGGCGCTGGAGCAAAAGGCGGTCTTCGTCGAGACCGGCCCCTGGCTGCGCGCGCAATATTTTCCGCACGCCGGGGAAACAGGCTGGCTTGAAACCGTGGCGCGCGAAGTTCGCACCGTGCGATCGTCGGTGGGATTCTGCGACGTTTCGACTTTGGGCAAGATTGAGGTGCATGGCCCGGACGCGGGCAACTTCCTCAATCGTCTCTACATCAACATGTTCTCGACGCTGGCCGTCGGCCGCGCGCGCTATGGGGTCATGCTGCGCGAGGACGGCCTTGTTTTCGACGACGGCACCACCTCGCGCTTGGCGAAAGACCGCTATTTCATGACGACGACAACGGCGAATGCTGGACCCGTTTTTCAACACATGCAGTTCTGCCATCAGGTGTTATGGCCGGAGCTCGACGTTCAATTCGTTTCCGCCACTGACGAATGGGCCCAATACTCGGTCGCCGGGCCGAACGCGCGCCACACGCTGGCAAAAATCGTGGACGCACCGTTTAGCGTCGCCAACGCTGATTTCCCCTACATGGCCGTCGCCGAACTGAAAGTGTGCGGTGGCGTCCCGGCCCGCCTTTATCGGCTCTCCTTTTCGGGCGAGCTTGCCTATGAAATCGGGGTACCGACTCGCTACGGCGACGCACTCGCCCGCGCACTGATGCAGGCCGGCGAGGAGTTCGGCATCACGCCATACGGCACCGAGGCGCTTGGCCTCATGCGCATCGAGAAAGGACATGTTGCCAGTAATGAGATCGACGGCCGCACCACCGCAGACGACATCGGCCTTGGCCGAATGATGTCGGCCAAGAAGGATTTCGTCGGCAGGGTCATGGCCGCGCGGCCGGCTTTGCTCGACCCGGAGCGGCCGAAGCTCGTTGGTTTGCGTCCGCTCGATGCGGACAACAGGCTTTATGCGGGAGCTCATCTTCTGCCGGTCGGCGCCGCGCGCCTCGCCGAGAATGATCAAGGTGTGATCACATCGGCCGCGTATTCACCGTCTCTGAACCATTGGATCGGCCTGGGTCTCCTCGTGCGCGGCGCGGAGAGGATTGGACATACGGTGATGATGGTTGACTTCATGCGTGACGCGTTCATCGAGGCCGAAGTCTGCGCGCCCGTGTTCGTCGACCCGAAGGGAGAGCGGCTGCGTGTCTGATATGGTTCTTTCGGCGCGCTCCGGGCTCGAGCAGCTTCTGCTGCCGGGAAACTATGGCATCCACACGAACAAGCCGGGTGTCGTGATCGCGTTGCGCACCGATCTGGCGTTGGCCTCTGTCATGGTACGCAAAGGAAAGATCGAGGATTTGCGCTTGCGAGTGCACGACGGCTTCGGCCTCATGTTACCGCTGACCGCGCAACGCGCGGACAGCGGCATATTGAGTTTTACCTGGGCCGGGCCGGGACAATGGCTGGCCGCCACGTCGGGCAAAACTCCAGTTTCATTCGAGGCGGAGCTGCGTGATTTGTTGTCCGGGCTCGCTTCGGTGATGAACCAATCCGATGGCCGCTGCATCATCCGCGTCAGCGGACCAAAGGCGCGCGACGTCATGGCGAAAGGCATCCCTATCGACCTTGATCCGCGGGTCTTCGGTCCTGGAGATACCGCATTGACGCTGGCCAGCCATATCAACGTCCATCTCTGGCAGGTCGACGCCGCGCCGACTTACGAATTTGCAGTCTTTCGCAGCTTTGCGGCGAGCTTCAGCGAATGGTTTTTGGCGGCGTCGGCGGCGTTCGGCTTATCGGTTGTCGCTGGCTGACAACGCGCCTCGGCCCAGTGCGCCTGCGCCGCAACCAAATGGCGCGAGCGGGCGCTGAATACCGGCCGTCATTGAGCGGCCTTACGTTAGTATGACACTCTGATACGACGTACCTCCGTGGGTCGTGCTAGCGGCCCCTTACGACATCGAGCACACAGCATGATCGCCGGAGCGGCCGCCATCCTGATCCTCATCATACTTGCGGCTATGCATGTCTATTGGGCAGCCGGCGGTAAAGCCGGCAAAGGCGCCGCCATTCCCACACTGGATGTGCGCCCGGTGCTGAAGCCAACCGCATTGACCACTCTCATGGTCGCCGCAGTCCTTTCAGCGATGGCCGCCGTGTTGGCGGTACGGATCGGCTGGCTCAGTCTGCCAGCGATCCCCGGACTGAGCGGTCTTGTTCGCGTCGGCGCCTGGCTCATCGCGGCCGCGTTTGCACTGCGCGCCATCGGCGATTTTCGCTACGTCGGTTTCTTCAAGAGGGTTCGGGAAAGCCGCTTCGCGCGACTCGATACATTTGCCTATTCGCCCCTGTGCACGTTGCTGGCGTTGCTGATCGGTTTTTCCGCGATCGCATAGTGTCGCGCTGGATGCCCCAATGAACGAAAAGGAAAAAGCCGCGCTCGGATCGATTGCCGCCTCCGCGGCGCTAACCGCCGCGAAGGCGAGTGTCGGCTTATTGACCGGCTCGCTCGCAATCCTGTCGGAGGCCGGCCATTCGCTGCTCGATCTCGCCGCCACGATATTGACCTATATCGCCGTGCGCATTTCCGGCAAGCCGGCCGACGCCGAGCACCAATACGGCCACGGCAAGGTGGAAAGCGTGGCCGCGCTCGCCGAAACCGCATTGCTGTTTCTGCTCGCGGCGGGCGTGGCCTTTGAGGCGGTGCAGCGGCTCGTCGGCGAACGTGTCTATTCGGTGGAGGCGACGGCCGCGGCCTTCGCCATCATCGCCATCTCGATCGTGGTCGACTTTTTCCGCGCCCGCACGCTCGGGCGCGTCGCCGAAAAAACGTCGAGCCAGGCACTCGAAGCCGACGCGCTGCATTTCAGTTCCGATATGTGGTCGTCGGTCGCCGTGCTGATAGGTCTTGGCGGCGTCGCGCTCGGTTATTCCTGGGCCGACGCGGCGGCGGCGCTCGTGGTCGCCATTTTCATCTGCGTTGCTGGCTGGCGGCTCGGACGGCGCACGATCGACGCCTTGACCGACACGGCGCCCGCCGGCGTGAGCGAGCGCGTGGCCGCGATCGCGCAACGGGTACCCGGCATCGTCGGCGTCGAACGCGTGCGCGCACGCCCGGCCGGCGCCGTGCTGTTCGTCGAACTCGCCGTCGGCGTGAACCGCACGCTGCCGCTCGACCGCGTCGCCGCCATCAAAGAGCGGCTGACGCGCGCGATCCGGGCCGAGCTTCCCGAGGCCGAAGTGACGATCACCACCGAGCCGCGGGCGCTCGACGACGAAACGGTGCGCGAACGCGTCATGCTGATCGCACGCAATGGCGGCCTCGCCGTTCACCACGTCGCCGTGCAAGCGCTTGGGGATCGTTTATCTGTGTCGGCCGATCTCGAGGTCGAAGGCACGCTACCGCTCGCTGCCGCGCACGAGACCGCGAGCCGGCTCGAGGAAGCGATCCGCGAGGAATTGGGACCGGAGGTCGAGGTGGAGACTCACATCGAGCCGCTGCCGGCTGTGCTCCTCGCCGGCCGCGACGCCACCGCCGCGCGCGTAACGGAGATCAGCGAAGCCCTTGCTGCGCTCGCCACCACCGTACCTGGCCTCGGCGAAGTCCACGACGTCCGCGTGCGCGAGACTATCGACGGCGAGATCGTGAATTTCCATTGCCGTGTCGATCCGATGCTGACGGTCAGCGCGGTCCACGATCTGGTCGACGGAATTGAACGCGGACTGCGCGGCCGCTTTCCGGATATCGCGCGCGTCATCGGCCACGCCGAACCGCGCCGCTAG
>JBEKSB010000121.1:0-21974 GCA_049517455.1 Xanthobacteraceae bacterium | reverse complement strand
GGCCAACGGAGGCGGATAGCCGGGCGGCGGGGGTGCATAGCCGGGCGGAGGCGGGTAACCCGGGGGCGGCGGTTGGGGCGGAATAGGGCCTTGGGCGTTTGCACCAGGCGGCGGCGGACCTCCGGTTCCAGGCGGCGGACCTCCCGCGCCAGGCGGCGGTGGACCTTCGGGGCCGGGTGGCGGCCCTCCAACACCGGGCGGCGGCGCCCCGCCACCCTGATCGAAGCTGCTTTCGATCGCGTAGCCCGTCTGACCGCGCCACACCACCGAACACCACGCGGCCTGGCAGCCGCTGACCTCGACGGTGCTGCCGCCGGGAATGGTGGTGATGATCGGGTAGTTGGTGCCCGGCCCCTGCCGCATGTTGACGTTGTTGGTGGCAAGCGCGGGCGCCGCCTGTGCGCATTGCGCCGACAGCGCCATCAGCGCGGCCGCACATGTCGCGATCTGCGTGAAATTCATTGCTGCCCCCCGTGGCTTCCCTCGTGCGTCGGCAAAGCTCTTATGCCGAAGGTTTATGGCCAATCCGGGGAATTTCAACTCAGCGCGAAAGCTTCTGCAGCTCGGGGAACGGCGCGTAGGCCGCGCCCGCGCATGGCTCGTGCGATGTATCGCGCGATGCCTCATGCGAGGCCTCGTGCGACGTGTCGCGGGATGTCTCGAAGTGGTCGAACCGGCCCACCATGAAGACCGCCGCAATCTCTTTGACGCCGGCATATTCGTTGCCGCGCTTTTTGCCGTTGAACCGCAAGCAAACCACGTAGCGCTTGGCATTTGCCACGGCTTTCAGGGCCGGCTCGGCGATGCCGGCGTCGCGAATGCCGGTCGGATCGTTCAGATAGGCGTGCATGGCGGAGAGAATGTCGTGCTTGTAGTTGGCCGGAAGGATGTTGATCTCCGCGTCTACGCCGGTCGACACCTCGGGCGAAGAAGCGTCGTGCGCGCAGGCGCCGAGAACAAGCATCAGGCCGAGAACAAGACTGCCAAACCGCCAGCGAACGCTATCCTGCATCGACCGCCGTACCCCTTCGCCCCGCCGAACTCCCGCAAGGGTTTAGTCGCAAATCGCCGCAAGCGCCATTGCGGCGTCATACGGTGTCGCCATAAGGGAAAAACCCCTATAAGGATCGGCCGCCCGCCGCCGTGCGTCCATAGTCCTGTGGTCCTTGCCAGCCTTGATGCCTTCAATCGCCCATCTCGTTCACGACTACGGCCTCGTTGTGGTCGGCGGCGTCATTGGCCTTGAAAGCATCGGGCTTCCCTTCCCCGGCGAGTCGGTGCTGATCCTTGCCTCGATCTTTGCCGGCACCAAGCACGATCTCAACATCGTCTCGGTCGTCCTGACCGCGGCGACATCGGCGATCGTCGGTCAAATGGTTGGTTACGTCATCGGCCGCGAATTCGGCTATTACCTGTTGCTGCGCTACGGCCCCTATCTGCGGATCACCCAAAGCCGCATCAAGCTCGGCGAATATCTGTTCCTGCGCCACGGCGGCAAGATCATCATCATCGCGCGTTTCGTGCCGGTGCTCCGCAGCATTGCGGGCATCCTGGCGGGGGCCAATCGCATGCCTTGGCGGCAATTCATGCTGGCCAATATCGTGGGCGCGTTCGTCTGGGCCGCCTTCTTCGGGTTCGCCGCCTACATGCTTGGCCGTCAGATCGAGCGGGTCGCCGGGCCCCTGGTGATGGTCATCGGCGCCGCCACGGTGATCGTCATCGTCATCGCCGGCATTTTCGTCGGCCGGCACGAGGCGCAGCTGACGGCGGAAGCCGAACGCGCTTTACCCGGACCGCTGAAGTGGGGGCCGTAATTCCACCTTTCGCGTTGGCCGATCGCCGGGGCGAAGCATTTACCGCCGCCTTGAAGGCGTTATCCGCCGACGCCATATAGCAATTGTCGGTTGAGCCGATCTTCACCCGGCAAGAGTATGCAGGGAGGCATGATCTTTTCGGAAAGCCGGATTCCCAATTCCGGGTCATGCTCAGGGGGCGCCGCAAGGGCCCCGCAAAGTCGCTTGCCAAAGGACTTTGAAATTATGTCCAGGGTTTCGTCGCTTTCGAGCCCGTTTCTGCTTGGCTTCGATGAGATCGAGCGCGTTCTCGATCGCGTCGCCAAAGCCGCGGACGGCTATCCGCCGTACAACATCGAGCGCATTGCGCGCGACGCCAATAGTCCGGAGCGGCTTCGCATCACGCTGGCGGTAGCGGGCTTTACCCGCGATCAGCTCGACGTAACCCGCGAAGAGAGCCAGCTCGTCATTCGCGGCCGACAGCAGGACGATAAAAGCCGGCAATATCTGCATCGCGGCATCGCCGCGCGCCAGTTTCAGCGCAGCTTCGTGCTGGCGGAAGGAATGGAAGTGCTTAGCGCCGATTTGAGAAACGGCTTGCTGTCGATCGATCTCGTGCGGCCCCAGCTGGAGCGGGTCGTCAAGTCGATCTCGATCAAGGAGTCCGAGTGAGGAAACTGCATACTACTCGGCCGCGTTATCGCAAGAAGGAGAAGCCGGCCATGGCGTCGGAATTGAGCCGTACCGAAATGAAACCGATCGAGATATCCCCCGAAGCGCTTGCGCAGTTGGGCGATGGCGAGATTGCCTACGTGAAGACGATCCGTTCCGAGGATGTCCACGCGCTCTTCCCGCAAGTGCCGGATATCCAGCCCGGGCTGAAGCTGTTCGCGCTGCATGCGGCGGACGGCACACCGATCATGCTCACCGACAGCCGCGAGGCCGCCGTCGCCAACGCCGTGAGCCAGCAGCTCGAAACGGTGAGCGTGCATTGACCGGCAATCAGTAGCCAGAAGTCAGCAATAGAAGGGGGCTGGAGGACATTCTCCGGTCCCTTCTTAGTTCCGATCCCCGATGACTGACCCGTCAGGCCGCGGAGGCCGACGGCATCGCCAACACGGCATACAGCGATTCCGCGTCCTTCGAGGCGCGCAGTTTGTGGGCGACGGCGGAATCGCGAAGAAGCCGCGCTACCCGGGCCAGCGCCTTCAAATGGTCGGCGCCCGCGCCTTCCGGCGCCAGAAGCAGAAAAACGAGATCGACCGGCTGGCCGTCAAGCGCCTCGAAATCGATCGGCCGATCGAGCCGCGCAAATAATCCGAACAGCCGGGTGAGATTGCGCATTTTGCCGTGGGGGATAGCGATGCCGTTGCCGACCGCGGTCGAGCCGAGCTTCTCGCGCTGCATCAGGATCTCGAAGATCGCACGCTCGTTCTGACCGGTCAGCACCGCCGCTCGCGCGGCAAGCTCCTGCAGCACTTGCTTCTTGTTGTTGATCTTAAGCGCCGGAAGGATCGCGTTCGGAGCGACGAGATCGGTGAGCGGCATGGTTGAGGACCTGAGGAACGGGGCCGCGGCCCCGCGCTGACTTTTATAATGATCTTTACCGAAAGCCAGTGCCCGCTGTCCGGGAACGCGCTTAAAGGCGGCGGACCATAAGAAGCGGACGCAACCGCGTCAATGGGCATCGGGACGAATGCGATTTACCCACCGAGCTTCATTCCACCGCGGCTGATCGACGCGCTAAGGGCGGTGGTCCTTGAGCCGGCGATGATAGCGGCGCAGCCGTTTCTCCACATGCAGCGCGGCCTGGTCGGCGCTGGCATAGGCATCCGGCGCGCTGCCCTCGGTGTGCAAGGTGATCTTTGAATCCAGGTGAATGGCGCATTCGGTGCGAAACCCGGAGCCTTCCCGCGCTACCGTCACATGGCCGGAATATCCGCCGTCAAAATATTTGCTCATGGCCTGGCCGATTCGCTCGTTGATGCGCTCGCGCAGCACTTCACCGACATCGATATTTTTTCCCGAGACGCGAAATGTCATGGCGGCCTCCGTCAGCGCGTCGTTGCGAGAAGCGGAGCGACCAAGCAATCCGAAAAACGCGTCCGAACGGCGATGGATTGCTCGGGCACCACCCGCCTAACGGCGCCTCGTGCCTCGCGATAACGGCACGTATAGCCGTCTATTCGAACTAGGGATCGGCCAAAGCGAAGTCAACTTGGTGCGGCGCCGGACGGCCGGCGATCTGCCGGGTCAATCAGCTGACCGTTGCCGCCTGCTTCTCACGTCGCCGCTGCACCGAAGAGGGAATACGCATGGCGTCGCGGTATTTCGCGACCGTTCGTCGCGCGATATCGATGCCGGCTTCGCGCAGCTTGTCGACGATGGTGTCATCGGACAACACGTCGGCCACAGTCTCGGCATCGATCAATTGCTTGATGCGGTGGCGCACCGCTTCGGCGGAATGTGCCTCGCCGCCATGCGATGCCGCGATCGCGGAGGTGAAGAAATATTTGAGTTCGAAGATGCCGCGGCTTGTCGCCATATATTTGTTGGCCGTGACGCGGGAAACGGTCGATTCGTGCATGCTGATGGCTTCAGCGACGGTCTTGAGATTGAGCGGGCGCAGGTGTTGGACGCCGTGCGCAAAGAAGCCGTCCTGCTGGCGCACGATCTCGTTCGAGACCTTGAGGATCGTCCGCGCCCGCTGGTCGAGCGCACGCACCAGCCAAGTCGCGCTTTGCAGGCATTCGGCGAGGTAGGATTTGTCGGTGTCGCGTCGCGCCGTGGCCGAGACTTCGGCGTAATAGCTCTGATTGACCAGTACCTTCGGCAAGGTGTCGGAATTGAGCTCGACGATCCAGCCGCCATCGGGACCTGGCCGCACGAACACATCCGGCACGATCGGCTGTACGAGCGTCGACCCGAAGGCGAGGCCGGGCTTGGGGTTGAGGCGGCGAATTTCCGCGATCATGTCGACGATATCCTCTTCGCCGACGCCGCAGATTTTTTTCAACGCGGCAAAGTCACGTTTCGCCAGAAGATCGAGGTGTGTGATCAACGCCTGCATGGCCGGATCGAACCGGTTGCGCTCTTTGAGCTGGAGCGTCAGGCATTCGGCCAGATCACGCGCGCATATTCCGGGCGGATCAAAGCTCTGCAAGACGCCAAGCACGGCCTCGACCTCCGTCACGCTGGTGCCGAGCCGTTCCGCAACGGCATCCAGATCGCCCCTGAGATATCCGGCCTCGTCGACGAGATCGATGAGGTATCGCCCGATCATGCGCCGCGCCGGATTGGCGATGGCGAGCGTGAGCTGCTCGCGCAACCAGTCGGCCAGCGTGGTTTCGGCGGGGACGAACGCTTCGAGATTGTATTCGCCGTCATCGCGGCCGCCCGCGCCGACGCTCGCCCATTCAGAATATGCCGCCGGGCCTTCGGCCGCGCGCGGGCTGCTCACTTCGGCATGGTCGGGAAAAACATCCTCCGTGCGTGTGTCGAGCGACTCTTCGATCGGATTCGCGCTCGGCTCGGATTCGCGCACGGTCCAGCTGTCGCGGTCCTCTGCGGTAACCGCATTCGCCCCCTCCGGAGCGTGGGTCTCGCCCGGTCCCCGCTCCTCGTCCGCGCCGGGCTCAAGGAGCGGATTACGCTCGAGCTCGACGTCGACATAGGCCACCAGATCCAGATTTGAGAGCTGCAACAGCTTGATCGCCTGCATAAGCTGCGGCGTCATCACCAGCGCTTGGCTCTGGCGGATCAGGAGTCTTTGCGTGAGTGCCATGAACAGCAGGGCCGAATTGGTCCAATTCTTGCTTGTAGACCTTCTACAGCAATTCGACCGCCCTGTCGTCAATCGATTTCGTACAGGCTTAAAGCTGGAACTGCTCGCCCAAATAGAGCCGACGCACGTCAGGGTTGTTGACGATGTCGTCGGCGCGGCCCTCCATCAACACCTCGCCTGAATAAATAATGTAGGCACGATCGGTCAGGCCGAGGGTCTCGCGCACATTGTGGTCGGTGATAAGAACGCCGATGCCCCGATTGGTCAGATGACGCACCAGCGCCTGAATGTCGCCAACGGCGATCGGATCGATGCCGGCGAACGGCTCATCGAGCAGCATGTAATTCGGTCGCGTCGCCAGTGAGCGGGCGATCTCGACGCGACGACGCTCACCGCCCGAGAGTGCAATCGCGGGCGTCTTGCGCAGTCGGGTGATGTTGAATTCCTCAAGCAGCCCATTGAGATCGCGCTCACGCCGCTTGGCGTCGGGCTCGACCACTTCGAGCACGGCGCGGATGTTCTCCTCGACGTTGAGGCCGCGGAAAATAGAAGCTTCTTGCGGCAGATAGCCGATGCCGAGGCGGGCGCGCTGGTACATCGGCAGCGCCGTTACGTTGTGACCGTCCAGCTCCACACGTCCTTTGTCGGCCTTGATGAGACCCGTCACCATGTAAAAGACGGTGGTCTTTCCCGCGCCGTTCGGACCGAGCAGACCCACGGCTTCGCCCTTGCGCACGTAAAGACTCACGCCCTTGACCACCTTGCGGCCGACGAAGCTCTTCTCCACGCCGTGCACCGACAGCACGCCCTTGCGATCGGCCGGCGCGGCGCCGTTGCCATCCACGCGGCGGCGCGACCTGGCCACGGGAGGCGGCGCGCTTTCCGGCGGGGGTTGACGCTGCGGCACTCTTTCCGCGGGCGGCCGACGCTGCGGCCGCGGCGAACGCTCGGTCCGCGCTTTCACCTCCGCTACGGGCAGGCTCGCAATATCGAGATAGGTGCCGTTGATCACGCCACCCATGCTTGCCAGATCGATGGCCTCGGCGTCCGCGGCAATCGGCTGCCGCGGCGCCGAGCTTCGGCGTCGGCGAAAGTATGAAAAAATATCGACCAAGCCACCCTCGGTAGGTTCGGATCGAATCGCGATGCTCCGCCCGTTTCCGCTAATTCGCCTTGGGCGGCCCAATGGACATGATGTTCGACGAGCCGTTGGCGCCCTTGCTTGGCAGAATGAGCGCCCGAACCCGATTCTGACTGGCGGCGCCGGACTCGAAGTGGGCGTTGCCGGTCGTTGTGTCGACCACGACACGGTCGCCGTGAAGAACGTTCTTGCCCTGGCTGACGACGACATTTCCCGTCAGCGTGATCGACTTTTTCTTCAAGTCGTAGACGCCAAGGTCGCCGGTTGCGTTCTGATCCTTGGTGATGACCGTGACGCCGCCGCGCGCTTCGATCCTGCGGATGTCCTGCGCACCTTGCGGCGGAGCAATCGTGTGCGCGCCTTGCGCGGTGCCGGCCGGCTGCGCCGCGCTGGCGACAGTCTGCCCTGAGGGGGCACCGTGCTCCGCCCCGTAAAAGACCACGAGCGTTTGGCACTTTATCGTGGTGTCGCCCTGGACCACCTGCACGTCGCCAGAGAAGGTCGCCATCTTGTTTTTGTCGTGCACTTCAAGCGTTGCGGACTCGATCTGGATCGGCTGATCCTGGTTCTGGTCTTGGAGAATTCCTTGGGTCGGCGCCCCTGTGACGGGACGCGGAGCTTGCGCCGCGGCGAATCCCGGCGCAGCCAGGGCGATTATCAGAATCCAGAACCAAATCCGGCGCGTCATCGGTTACTTGCCTGCGTGGAATCCTGCTCGGGGACTACCTTCATCGACACGCCGCCGCCGAAACGGATCACGTCGCCGCCGTCCAGCACCTCGAGCCGTTTGGCGTTGATCACGCCGTTTGTGAGCTTCACCCAGACGGGCTTGTCCGACCGCACGGTCCCTTTGTGCACGTCGATCGCTGCTTCGCTCAGCCGCGCCTCGTAGCCGGTCGACGAGACGAGATGGACGTGGTCAACAAGGGTGAGCATTTCGGTCTTCATGTCGTAGGTCCCCGAGTTCGACGTGACATTGACGATGCTCTTGTCTTCCATCTCTATTTTGGCCTGGATCTCGTGAAGCTCCATCAAATCGGGCTTGGTGATGTCCTGCTCGGCCGAATTCGCGATAAACTGATACGGACGGGAATCGACCGTGAAACCGGAGAGGCGGGGTTGCTGCATCGTGACCTTAGTCCCTTTGATCACCAGCTTGCCGAGTTCTCCCGGCAGTCGAAGGCTGCCGACCGTCGGCATGTAATTGGCCCCGACGACCAGCAAGAGAGCCGCGGCAAGCGTGACTGGCACGCCGATGCGAAGCCAATGCACGTGCCGGCTATGCCGAAGCGCCGTGCGATAGACCTGGTCGGCATCGCTACGAGAGGTAGCCGAAAACCTTTGTCTCGGACCGTCGACTGGATAGGCGCTGGTCAGCGGTTTTCCCCTAGAGGCCGTGCCCCCGATTCGGCCCGCGGACCGTTTTAGCGGTTCCGCCCGCGAGTTGTCGCCTGCGAATGTGGCCGGGGCCGGGCAAAATAGCTTTGGCAAGCCGCGGATTTGGTGCCTTATTCCGCGGGAACATTAGCAAATTTGCCATGACATTGCCGGGCTCGGATTTGCAGTTCCGACACCATTCTGGCGCAAGCCGGACGACCTCGCCGGCCTAGGAATGGGCGAAAATGTCCTCGTCGGCAAAGCCCGCGAGATCGAGCCGCACCCTATCCGGCAGGAAACGGAAGCACGCAGCGGCCATTTCCTCCCGTCCCTCGCGCGCCAGCATCGCGTCGAGCCGATCTTTCAGCGCATGCAGATAAAGCACGTCGGCGGCGGCGTAGGAAATTTGCGCGTCGCTTAATTCCACCGCGCCCCAGTCGGATGATTGCTGCTGCTTCGAAAGATCATGCCCCAGCACCTCACGCACGAGGTCCTTAAGGCCGTGCTTGTCGGTATAAGTGCGGGTGAGCCGCGAAGCGATCTTGGTGCAGTAAACCGGCCCCGGCATGACGCCAAAAGCGTTGCAGAGCATGGCGAGATCGAACCGCGCGAAGTGAAAAATCTTGAGCACACTGGCGTCGGCGAAGAGCCGCTTCAGGTTGGGGGCGTCGGTAGCGTGCGGGGGAATCTGCACCACGTCCGCGGAACCGTCACCGGGCGATAGCTGAACCAGGCACAGCCGGTCGCGACCGAGGGAAAGTCCCATGGTTTCAGTGTCGATCGCCACCGCGGCGGTGTAGCGTGAAAGGTCCGGCAGATCGCCGCGATGCAGGCGGATGGTCATGCGGGAATGAAGTATCGCAACCCCAATGCCGCGTCAAAAGCGGCGCCCGGCGAAAATCGTCCATGACCAGGCGCACGGATCGTGGCAGAATTTTAGAGTCCTGGTCCGGGGGACGGGTCGCCCATGCGGGGGGCAGTGAGCGTTGGTGGCGTTAATGCGTCTGCGTTCGGGGTGGCAGTGCCCCTTCCCGAAATCCGCATCATCGGCACAACGCCGCTGCCGCCGCCGCGTCCTGCGCCCGCGCCGACTGGGCCCGTCGCGGCTCCGGCGCAGAGCGCCGCGCCTCGCGCCGAACCCGGAGCGATCGATCGCGACAAGGTCCCATCCAATGTTCAGACGCTTTCGGCCGCCGACTTCGACCCCGCGACGGCGCCAAGCTTGTTGGACGCCCTGGCGCGCGGCCTGCCCGGTGTGGCGCTGAGCGACCAGACCGGCAATCAATTCCAGCTCGACCTCAACTACCGCGGCTTCACGGCATCTCCGGTTATCGGCACACCGCAAGGGCTCGCCGTCTATCAGAACGGCGTGCGCATCAACGAGGTGTTCGGCGACACCGTCAATTGGGACTTCATCCCGCAAAACGCCATCAATCGGCTGACGCTGGTTCCCAGCAATCCGATTTATGGGCTCAACGCCATCGGCGGCGCCCTCTCATTCGAGATGAAGAACGGCTTTACCTACCGCGGCGTCGAGGGCGAGGTGACCGCAGGCTCGTTTGGACGCGCCGGCGCGTCGGTGTAGGCGGGGGGCCAGGTCGGAAACCTCTCTGGCTATATCACCGCCGACGCCATCGACGACGCCGGATGGCGGCAGGATTCGCCCTCGCAGTTGCGCCGGCTCTACGCCGACCTTGGCGCGCGTGGCGATCAAACCGAATTCCACGTGACCTTTACCGGCGCGTCCAACAGTTTTGGCGCGGTGGCGGCGACGCCGGTGGAAATGCTGAGCCAAAACTGGTCGAGCATCTATACCGTCCCGCAAACGACGGAGAATCAGCTCGCCTTTCTGACCGCGAACGCAAGCTGGAAACCGACGAATACGCTGACCTATCAAGCCAACGTCTACTATCGCGCATTCCGGCAGAGCCACGTCGATGGCAACGGCACGGATGCACAGAATAGCGGCTGTCCCGACCCGGCCGTGCTCTGCTTTCCCAATCTCGACGGCACCCTGTCCAATCTTATCACGACAACCGGGCAGACCGTCCCCGCGACCGGATCGCTCGGCGCGAGTACGTTGGGAGAAATCGATCGCACCTGGACGTCGACCAACTCTTTCGGTGGCACCGTGCAGGCGGCGACTTCAGAAAAGCTGTTCGGTTACGCCAACAACTTCACGGTCGGACTGAGCATCGACCGGGGGCTCGTGCAATTTTCCAGCACGAGCGAGCTGGGAACAGTCAACGCTAACCAGTTTCCGACGGTGCAGGGCGTCGGTCTCTTCGTCGACCAGCCGTCAGGCGACGTCGCGCCAGTCGGCTTGAGCGCCGAAACCCTCTATACCGGGCTCTACGTCATCGACACGTTCGACGTCACGCCGCGGCTGTCGGTCACGGCCGGCGGCCGTTTTAACTTCGCCCAAATCAACCTCCAGGACGAATTGGGCAACGACCCTTCGCTCAACGGCAATCACGACTACAGCCGTTTCAATCCGACGATCGGCGCGACCTACAAGCTTACGCCCAATGTCACGCTCTACGGCGGCTACTCGGAAGCGAACCGCGCGCCGACCCCGCTGGAGCTCGCCTGCGCCGACCCGCTGCGGCCCTGTCTGATCGACAGTGCGCTGGTCGGCGACCCCAATCTCAAGCAAGTCGTGTCGCACACATTCGAGGCCGGCTTGCGCGGGCATTTTGACATTGCCAAGGGGCTGTTAGCCTGGAGCGTCGGCGCCTACCATGCGCTCGACACCGATGACATTATCGCTGTCGCGAGCCCGATCCCCGGACATGAATACTTTCAGAACGGCGGGAATACGTTGCGCCAAGGGATCGAGGCGCAGGCGTCCTACAAATGGGACCGCTGGAACGTCTACGCCAATTTCACCTCGGTCGATGCCACCTTCCGCAACGCATTGACCTTGTCTTCGCCGTTCAACCCCTTTGCCAACGGAAACGGCAACATCTTTGTCGTTCCGGGCGATCACCTGACCGGCATTCCGGACTTCCGTTTCAAGGCCGGCGCCGAATATCGCATCACCGACCCGTGGAAGCTCGGCGTCGATCTCAACGTGGTCGGCAGCCAATATCTTGTCGGCGACGAATCAAATCAGAACCCGAGAATGCCGGCCTATTGGGTCGTGAACCTGCATTCGTCTTACCAAGTATCGAAAAACGTCGAACTGTTTGCTTTGGTGAAGAATGTGTTCAATCAGCATTATTACGCGTATGGCACGTTCTTCGACGTTGCCTCGTTTCCGTATTTGAATCTGAACCGATCCGCGCACCTTCGTGCCGGGCATTCCGTTCGCCGCTTATGCCGGGGCGCGAGCGACGTTCTAGCGACGAGACCGCTCGCCAGATGCGGATTTCTTTGCCGATAAACCGGTGAGCTCCAGGCTCAACGCCTTGAGCTTGCGCCGCGCCTCGGCGTCATAGACCTGCGCGTCGGCGCGCGCCTCGCGCTGGCCGTTGAAATAAAGGCCGCTTTGCCCCTGCACCTCCAGCGACACCGCGAGTTTGAGGATCGCGTCGGCGCCCTCCTCGACACTGCTCATGGGCTTGCCGCCGAACTGGAGCACCATAGTCGTGTTCATGAAGGTCGCAGGATGTAACGCATTGACCGTGACCGCCGCGTCCTCAAGCTCGTGGGCGAGATCGATGGTAAACATGATCTGCGCGAGCTTGCTCTGTCGGTAGGCGCGCAACCCGCTGTAGCTCTGCGTCAACATCACATCGGTGAAGTCGATCGCCTCCTGCCCAAGCGATGAGACGTTGACGATGCGTGCGGGCGTACTCTTTTCGATCAGCGGCAAAAGCAGATACGTGAGCAGGAATCCGGCCAGATAGTTCACCGCGAAGCGCAATTCGTAACCGTCGGCGCTGGTCTGCCGCGTCCCCTGCGGTCCGCCGCTGCCGATGCCGGCATTATTGACGAGGAGATCGAGCCGTTTTGTCGTCTTCTGCACCGCGTCGGCCAGGCACCGCACGTCGGCGAGGGAGGAGAGATCCGCCGCCAGAAATTCCGCGGAGCCGCCGCCGGCGTCGTTGATCTCGGCGACGACGCGTTCGCCCCGCCCGCGATCGCGGCCGTGCACCAGAACCCGCCAGCCGCCTTCTCCCAGCCTTTTTGCCACGACCCGGCCGACGCCGTCCGTCGAACCGGTAATGAGAACTGTCTTTCCGTTCGATTTCGCCATTGCCGCACCTCTTCTAGCCGGGATGTAAGATGGATCGGGGCGTTTTTCATGTTAGACTTTCCTGGCGCGCGCGGTCCCGCAAATTTTCTTCGATTTCATTGAACCTGCGCGCCGCGTCGCGCGACCTAACCAAGAGCCGACCGCCGTGCCGATGCAAACGACTTCGGACGAGGTTCTGATCGGAAGGATCGCCAGCGGCGACCGGCTCGCCATGAAGGTGTTGTTCGCACGGCACCATGTTCGTGTGTATCGATTCGTGGTGCGTCTGGTGCGCAACGAGGCAACGGCGGAGGACTTGGTCAGCGACGTATTCCTCGATGTCTGGCGGCAAGCCGCCAAGTTCGAGGGGCGTTCAGCGGTCTCTACATGGATGTTGAGCATCGCCCGTTTCAAGGCGCTGTCGGCGCTGCGGCGCCGGCCGGAGGAGGAATTGGATGAGGAAACCGCCGGTGCGATCGAGGATCACGCCGACGATCCGGAAGTTACGTTGGCGAAGAAAGACAAAGGCGCGGCCCTACGCGAATGCTTGGGCAAGCTGACGCCCGAGCACCGGGAGATCATCGACCTCGTCTACTACCACGAGAAATCGGTGGAGGAGGTCGCTGCCATCGTCGATATCCCGGAGGCGACTGTGAAGACGCGCATGTTTTACGCGCGGAAGAAATTATCGGAGCTCCTGAAGGAGCAGGGAATCGATCGAGGTTGGCCATGAGCACGGCGAACGAACGCGAACGCAGCGATATCGAGGACCTGCTGCCCTGGCACGCCGCGGGAACGCTCGACCCTCGCGACACGCGGCGGGTGGAGGCCGCGCTCGCCAACGACCCCGAGCTGGCGCGACGCTACGAATTGGTGCGCGAGGAGCTCGGCCAGACCGTTTATCTCAACGAGACGCTGGGAGCCCCCTCGCCACGGGCGATGGAGGCGCTGTTCGCCAAGATCGACGCCGAGCCGGTGCGGCGGCCGATGGTGTCGATGAATCTTGGCGCGCGTATCGGGGAATTCTTCGCAAATCTTTCGCCGCGCACGCTGGCCTGGTCGGCGAGCGCGGCTGCGCTCGCCATCGTCCTGCAAGCCGGGTTGATCGCCGGCATCGTGCTCAAGGAGAAGAGCGCGGGCAGCTATGAAATTGCGTCGGCGCCGACGAACGTCGCCGGGGACGGCGCTTATGCTCTGATCCGCTTCCAACCTCAGGCTAATGCCGCCGATATCACCAAATTCCTGGAAACCAACGAACTCAGTATTGCGGGCGGCCCGTCGGCGGGCGGACTATATCGGGTGCGTATCGCGGCGACCAAGCTCCCGAAGACGGACCTCGACCGCATCGTGAAGACGCTGCAGGAGGACAAGGTCGTCGGCTTCATCGCTACCACCGAGTGATCCACGAGGAGTTTGCTATGCAAAGCGACTCAAGGAAGCTGCGGCCAATCCTGCCGCTGATGCTCTGTGGCCTGCTTCTGACCGCATCGTGTATCGGCGGGTCGAGCCCGGCGGCGGCGAGAGGCGGGTTTGGGGGTGGTTTCGGGCGCATGGGCGGTTTCGGAGGCCCGGCCGCCGGCATCGGCCGAGAACCGCGGCAACACATGACGGCGACGCGTCGGGGCAGAGTTGTTGACCGGCCGTCCGGCAGGAACAGAGGAAGCGCAGGCTTTGAGGGAGATCGGGGTTCCGGCCATCATCGGATTATCGGCCCCGGCATCGGCGGCAATCCCGGTCCGGACGTATCGGAGTTGCCGAGGCGCGGCGGCACTGGCGGCACTGGCAGCAACAACGGCGGCAGCGGCGTGCCGCCAAGCGGCGAGCGGCGCTTCGTTCCGGGCGAGATACTCACCGAGTTTTCGTCGAGCGCAACGCCGCAATCGATCGATCAAATCGCGCGCCGATACGATTTGACGCGGCTCGAATCGCAAAGCCTCGCATTGATCGGCAGCAGTCTCTATCGCTGGCGCATTGGCGGCCGCCGCTCGGTGGCGGACACGGTGGGCGCGATCGAGAATGAGCGCATAGTTTCCAGTGCGCAGCCCAACTACATTTTCACGCTGCAAGAACAGGCCGCCACGATCACCGATGACGCGCAGGGCGATGCGGCTCAATACGTGCTGAACAAGCTGCAAATCAAACAAGCGCATCAACTTGCAACGGGGAAGAATACGCTGGTTGCGGTGATCGACTCGGAGATTGACGCCAAGCATCCGGATCTTGCCGGGACAATCGTGAAAAGCTTCGACGCATTGAGTGGCGATACTAGCCCGCACAAGCATGGAACGGCCATTGCAGGTGCGATTGCTTCACACGGCAAGCTGTTGGGTATTGCGCCAGGCGTGAAACTGCTGGCGGCGCGTGCGTTCGACGATGCGCCCGTCGACGCTAAAGGCACCTCATTTGCAATATACAAAGCGCTCGAATGGGCGGCCGAAAACAATGCACGCGTCGTGAACATGAGTTTTGCAGGTCCGCCGGATCCGGCATTGCACCGAATGCTGGCAGCCGCATACGAAAAAGGCCTGGTGCTGATTGTTGCAGCCGGTAATGCGGGGCCGAATTCACCGCCGCTTTATCCCGCGGCCGATCCCAGCGTGATCGCCGTGACTGCGACCGATAGCAATGACAGTTTGTTCAAGATGTCCAACCGCGGCGAATATATCGCGGTTGCCGCGCCGGGGGTCGACATTCTCGCCGACGCTCCCGCTGGATCATATCAGATCACCACAGGAACGTCGGTTGCCGCCGCACATGTGAGCGGCGTAGCGGCGCTCTTGCTCGAAAGCAAACCATCGCTCAAGCCTAAGGATGTTCGCGCCGCGCTGACGGCGTCCGCCAAAGCGCTGAGAAATGGCGAGCAGCCAGGCTCCGGCGCCGGGCTGGTAAACGCCTATCGCGCGGTCATGTCACTGGACAGCAAATCCATCGTTAAGGATGGCGGCGACGGTCAGGCAAAACGGTGAAAGATCGTGCGCAGAGTCCGCGTTTATTTCTGCTCGAGGCGCCAGGCCCCGTCCCAGTCGTCCGGCGGCGGCGCGGCCGACAGGTGGTCGATGCGCTTGAGTAGCGTCAAAGACGGCCCGTCGCCGGGAACCGCTTCGAGCGCCGCGGCAAAGGCGCGGCGCGCTTCGTCCCAGCGCCGGGCCCGGTAGGCGGCGAGGCCTGCGGCATAGCGGCTGCGCAACTCGATCTGCATTGGCGTCAAGGCGCCGCCGCGGCCCATGATCTCGTACACGGCCTGCGAGTGGCTCTGGCCGACCAGCACCACGCGATCGATCTCGCGCGTCTCGATCGCTGCGCTGGCTCCGGTCACGGTCGCTGCCGCTGCCAGGATCCGGCTGCCGTACAGCTTGTTGGCGCCTTCCAGGCGCGACGCCAGGTTCACGGTCTCGCCCATCACCGTGTAGCTCATCATCACCTCGGAGCCGATGCTGCCGACCAGCGCCTCGCCGGTGGCAATGCCGATGCGAATATCGAACGAGATCGGCACGCTGCGGAGACCAAGCAGCTCGGGCAGCTCCGCCCGAAACGGTGCGACGCGATCGAGCATGTCGAGCGCGGCAAAGCCGGCGAGGCGCGCCTGGTCCGCATCCGCGGTGAAGGGCGGTCCCCAATAGGCCATGATGGCGTCGCCGATATATTTGTCGATGATACCGCCATTGCCGTGGATCGGCGCCGACATCGTCGAAAAGTACCGGTTCATCACCTTGACGAGTCCCTGCGGCGTCATCTCCTCGCTGACGCCGACGAAACCCTTCACGTCGCAGAACAGCACGGTCATGACGCGCCGCTGTCCCTCGGCCGCCAGCGCCGGGCCGCTGATCAGCCCCTCGACGATGCGGGGATCGATGTATTTTCCGAATGTCTCGCGTATGCGCTCCTTCGTGCGCAGCTGTTCGATCATGCGGTTGAACGCGACCGTCAACAAACCGATCTCGTCCTGCGAGGTGACGGCAAGGGTTTGGCCGAGATCGCCTGCCTCGACCGCGCGCGTGCCTTCCAGCAAGCGGCGGACCGGGCGGCTCATTCCGGTGCTGACCAGTATCGAAAAGACCAGGCCCAGCGTGGCGGCGAGCGCCGTCAGCACGATGGCGATCATTATGACCGCGTGCTGCTTGCGCACGGTCGCCGCTGCGTCGGCGCGGAGGAGCTCGATCATTTCCGTGCGGACGGTGTCGATCTGGCGATCAAGCTCGTCGCGCAGTTCATCGACCCGGTCGAGGCCATCGGCGAGCGCCTTATGGTCGCCGCCGTCGAGCAGCGGCAGGACGCGCGCGATCTCCTCGTTGAGGTGAACGCGGGTATCGTCGACCAAATCGGAAAGGCGGGTCTCCAGCCGCACCAGCGCGGTCGTGTCGTTGAACTGGCTCCCCTTCTGGATCAGGCCATCAATCAACGCGCGCGCCGTTTTGCTTTCCTTTTCCGCCGCTTCGCCATTGGCGTCGAAACTCTTGCGGATGGCGGCGAACCGCTCGGTGTCGGCGGGAGACTCGATTTTCCCGATGACCATGCGGCGCAACGCCACCGCGCGCTCGAGCGAGTGGATGTTGGCCCGCGCCAGCGCGCCATAGGCCGGAACGTAGCTCCGCGTCAGATCGTCGAGGCGCTCGCCGACCTGCATCACCAAAGCCGTCGAGATCAGCGCCGTGATGGTCATCAAGACGATGAGCGTCACGGCGATTCCGATGATTTTGCGTTTGATCGACAGTCGGATCATCGAGCGATCCACGTTGCGGCCGCGCCAAAGACAGTCAGCGAGACATTCTTTGGAATAAGGCCAGCTAAATCAATTACGAATTAAGGAAATTGGTGCCAGGAGAGTAATCGCATTCCGTTGTCGTCATTGAACAAAATTAAAAGGTGCGGCGGAATGTGGCCCATTGAGTCACAAGGGGAATCTCCGGCGACCGCCGCACCGGGATCGGCCGTGACGCACTTTGTCGGCGTCGCCAAAACAAAATCAAAGCGCGACAGCTGCACCGCATGTCGGCGCAAGAAGTGCCCAGTTTGCAGTCGATTACGATTAGTAACTACCACTGATTTCGTTTCGAACTCCGATAGGTCCTAACACGCGGTTAAGATATTTATAACAATCGCGTGATTTACTCGCCGCTAACCGAGGAAGGCGGACGCGGTGTCTGCCTACGTATAGAGAGTGAACGCAATGCCTGCCAACAAATCACCAAAGCTTATGCGGCGTGCAGAAGTGTCGTCGTTCCTGAAAGATCAGTACGGGCTAACCCGATCCGCCGCCACGCTGGCTGTTGATAGATGTCGTGGAAGAGGGCCGGTTTTCGCGATCATCGACGGACGAGCCTACTACCATCCTGCTGATGTAGCGGCATGGGCCGAGGCCCAGATCTCCGCAGCTAAACCAATGCACCCGCGAGTTGTTCACCGGAAGAAGGTTGGGCGTCCGCGAAAGATCATCAGTGATGGGGCTGTCGCGTGATCCGGGCAGGTGCTCCACTGCCGGAGCGCCTCACCGCAGAACGCCTCCGCGAAGTTCTCGAATATGATCCGACGACGGGGATTTTTACCTGGAAAGTTTCTAGAGGCGGGTGGGCCAAGGGTTCGCGCGCAGGACGTTGCCGCCAGCGCGGCGTATGGAGAATTTGCAAGAGCGACGTGAAAAAGAAAGCCGCCAGAACGGATCTGACGGCTAAAGGAAGTTTGGATTGAGTTGCAGGTTTAACAGCGCCTACCCGACCGCAAAGCGGGAGGCACAAGCAAGTGAAGGAGTTTTGGTACCATGTCGATGAACCAAATTCAAGGTGCCACGGGCCCGTCGTCACCGGCATCCAACGACGGCGGCTTGCTGTTTTCGCAGAAGCAGCAGCTTCAATCAGCCGTCGTTCCGTTCGTCGCGCCTAAACCAACAGCTCTGCGGCCGGACTTCACAAAAATCCCAGACGGACTCAAAGCACTCGACAACTGGGTGATGTGGCGCTTCCTGCCGCCCACCGGCGGACAGAAATACCGAAAGGTGCCGTTCCAGATAAATGGCAAGGCGGCGAGCAGTACCGACCGAACGACGTGGAGTTCATTCGAAATATGCAAAGCTGCATATGAGCGTGGTGGATACGATGGAGCGGGGTTCGTGTTCGACGGTGCGATCGGCGAAGACGGGCTCTGCTTCGTCGGCATCGACTTTGACAACTGTATCGACGCCAATCACGTCCTGCAGGAGCCCGCTCGGAGCCATATCAAATCTCTCGGCACATACGCCGAGCAATCAGTGAGCGGAACCGGGGTTCACTGCATTGCGCGCGCCAAGCCGCTCAACGCTATTACTTACAAAAGCCCGGACAGCACGGGCAGCGTCGAAATTTATTGCGACAAACGATATTTCACTTTCACCGGCCACACCCTGACATTTGAGAAGATCAAGTCTGTTCCAGAGGCGATCAACACGCTCCACGAGGAAGTGCTGGCGAAGGCAGGTCAGACCGCGAAGCCCCTGAACGCTTTCAACGTCATTAACATGGCAGGCTTTACAGGAGGCCCTGCACCAGAGTTCGCCGGTCTGGGCCTTGACGAGAGCTTGTCTGATGGCATCAAGAGCGATTCGTGGGTCGAAGCTTTGTCTGACAAGCAAAAAGACGAAGTCGTCGATCATGCGTTGAGTGTCATTGCGTCAAACACCAAGCTCCTTGAGATCGGGGCAGACGGTGGCGACAACTACCAATATTTCAGGCTGACGACCGCAGTGGCGGTTTCCGGGGCTCCTCACGCCGAAGATTATTTTGTACTCCATGCTTTGGGAGCGAAGAACGCTGATCCTGAAGATAGCCTTCGGCAGCATTTCGAGCGTTGTCAGGCTGACGCTGACGGGCGGATCACCATAAGGACACTGCTAAAGCTGGCAGAGGATGTGGGCGCTGATTTTTCGCGGTGGCAGCGACCTACGCCCACTGCGATGATCAACCAAGCGCCGGCCAACAATCCAGTACTCGAACAACTGCTGCCGGTGTCCGAGGCTAACTTCATAGCCTCATTCTCGAACATCCCGCATCGTCAATGGCTCTATGGCGTCGATCTCATCCGCGGCGAGATTACTGTTGCAGCATCGCCGGGCGGGGCCGGCAAGACGTCGCTTGCCCTTGGAATGGCGGTTTCAATTGCTACGGGAAGGGCGCTCCTTGGCGAACGGATTTGGGGAGGAACCGACCTTAAATCGCTGTACATCAATGCCGAGGACAGCGGCGTCGAAATGCGGCGGCGCACTTGGGCATTCTGCCTCCAGCACGGCATCACAGAGCAGGAGCTAGATCGGCTTTATATTGCGGGAACGGATGACGCGCGAGTAAAGGCCTTATCGTTCCTGCGGACAATAGACAAATCTTCGCTTGTTCTCGACGCGGCAGGGCTCAAGCGCCTGGAAGAACTTGTTATCTCGCTGCGTCCCGACCTCGTCGTGATAGACCCGCTCGTCGTTTTATGCGGCGGAGGCAATATCAACGACAATGCAGCAATGTCGCTAGTTATTTTAGAGCTCAAAAGGCTCGCCATCAAACTCGATTGTGCCATTCTGATTATTCATCACACGAGAAAAGGCGGCGAGCCGGGGAGCGCAGAAGCGGTCAGCGGAGCCTCAGCCATCGTTAATTTGGCGCGACGCGCAATTATGCCCGTAACGATGACGGAAGAAGAGGCGGTAAAGCTCAAGGTGTGGCCGTCTCAAAGGTACGCTTATTTCAAGGTCGTGGATGCGAAGTCCAATCTCGCGCCGCGCTCCGACGACACCCCTTGGTATCGGCTCAATAACATCACACTACCGAACGCGGAGCCGCCAACGTACGAACATGGCGACGGCGTTCAGGCCGTCGAACGGGTACAGTTACCCTTGCTTAATAGCGACATAGCTGCCGCCGACGAACAAATTATTCGGCGCGCAATCCTCGACACAGTCGAAAAAGGCAAAATGATCGACGGGCAGGTGTATCCGTACAGTCCAAACGTCACCGGGGCTACCAACGAGCGCACCCTGCTCAACGACGCGATGGCTGCTGTTAAAACTGCAATCGGTCGGCCTTGGCATGAAGGCGACCTCAAGGCTGCCGTGAACGGCACAATCAAGTCGCTCGTTTCAAAAAAATGGCTTGTCGAGGCGGAGAAGATCAAGGGTCCTCGTTTTCGTCGGGGGAGCACGCTGCGCGTCGATTGGCCCCGCGCAGGTCTGTCGAAGGAACTTAGTTCCACCGCCGCATCGCATGAGGAAGACGGACCGGACAAAGAGAGTTCTGGATCGTCGCGGCCGTCCGAAGCGAGCTCCACTGGCAGGGTAAGTTCCCCAGCCCGCAGCCCGAACTGCGGCAGCGCATCGGAAGATTAGGGGTCGATAATGGTGGTCAATGGTCAATGGCATGGTCAATTGATTCACCAATTGCCCATGGCAGCGGTGGTGGTCAATTGCCCCCCTTTAAGGGGGCATTGACCGCCTGCCATCCGCGCCGACGTATTCACCACCAATGCGGCTACTTGATTTGCAGTGGTGGCACGTTTTGACGCTGGACGATTTTCACCCGCAGGGCCGCTAGATAACCCTTCCACGAGCGTGCTGACTCTCCTGAGTTCCGCAGGCTCGTTTTCAGTCCGTGGCCGGTGGTGGGATGGCTGCAAGGACCAAAAACGCACCAGTGGACTCCGTAGAGTCACTGCGGGCCTATCGGCGGGCACACCTTCGAAGGTCGCCCGAGCCCTAGTTTGGATCATTTGCCTTTATCCGGTGCTCGGGTCCCACCGTTGCACCAGAGAAGAGGCATTGGGCCGCGAGTCGGCACACGCGGCTTCGACCGGATGGTGAAGTGCCCACACTATAGGGTTACTAATAACTGGGACCTCGTCCCGGGCGTCCCACTGCCCTGGTTCGGGGGCTATCGCCACACGGGCGATCCCCGCCTTTTGACGCCTAGCACCGGGGAGGCACTTCGCTGTGACAGGTACACGAGCTTCGCCATCGACGTCGCGGCGCTGGTCGTGGTGACACTGGTCACACGCAAGCTTCTGATCAACGATGACCACATGATCTGGAACTATCGCAGGCAGCTTGAGGCCGTCGCCGAGGCGCGCAGTAAAGCGGCTGGTTAGCTGATCCTGGTGCAGCGACGCCACGCGCGCCATCGCTCACGCCAGCCATCCGCCGTGCTCCCCGCACGCGCGGGGATGAATCGGCCGAGAGGGCCGCCAAAGATCCCAATCTTGACGTCGACACAAAGCCGCGCCTCGTTACGGTCGATTATACGGGCGCTCAATGGAGCGATCCACAATGGCAAGCTCATTTGAAAAAGCTGCAGGCGGCGGGATTTCCAGTGAAATGGTGGCAAGATTCCAAAAAAGTAAGCTTACAGCCGACTGATTGGGCATGACTGCTTATGGCCCCTCGCGTCACTTCTCTGCGCCGAACAATAATGTCGCTATTGGAGTAACAACGGACGTTGATCGGCACGGGTACTGAATGCATCGGTCGAGAATGACCCTTCTCGGACATGAGACGGCCTATTTTGCTGTGATGCGAAGCGCGGTTCTCGGCTCGCGATGTGCTAGGGTGTGTTCCTCGGCCCACAGGGAGGAAGCCCGTGAGGCGGCGCGAATTCATCACTCTTCTCGGCGGAGCGATTTCGGTATGGCCTTTCGCAGGGCATGCAAAGGAGTTTAAAGCCATACCTAAGGTCGGGTTCCTATTCCCTGGGCCGG
>JBEKSB010000120.1:0-22844 GCA_049517455.1 Xanthobacteraceae bacterium | reverse complement strand
TCGGTCGATGATCCCAACGATCCGTTCTCGCTGGTGCGTCTGGAAGCCGAGGAGCTTTCCGCCAATCCGGCGCGGCTGATCGAGGAGGCGCAGACGATCCCGCTATTCGGCGGCCGCCGCGCGGTGTGGGCGAAGGCCGGCAGCCGCAACATCGCGCCGGCCGTCGAGGCGCTTCTCACCCTGCCGACGAGCGAATGCCGCGTCGTGATCGAAGCCGGCGATCTGCGGCGCAATGCGCCGCTGCGGGTCGTGTGCGAGCGCGCCAAGAATGCCGCGGCTTTGCCCTGCTACGCCGACGGCGAGCGCGAACTGGCGCGGCTCATCGACAACGAAATGCGCGCCGCCGACCTGGTGCTCAAGCCCGATGCGCGCACCATGCTCATTCCCCTCCTCGGCGGCGACCGGGCCGCCTCGCGCAACGAGATCCGCAAGCTCGCGCTCTATGCCCGGGGCCGCGGCGAGGTCGGCGTCGACGACGTTACCGCTGTGGTCTCCGACGCCTCGGCGCTGGCGCTCGACGAACTGGTCGATACGGCATTCGCCGGCCGCCCGGCCGAGCTCGAGGCGCAACTGGCGAAGGTCCGCGCCGCCGGAAGTTCCGTCGGCTCGATCTTTTTTGCCGCCCAGCGCCAGCTCGCGCAGCTGCACAAATGGCGCACGACGATCGAAGGGGGCGCGCCGTTCTCGCTCGACGGCGTGCAGCCGCCGCTGCACTTCCGCCGCAAGAGTCTTGTCGAAGCGGCGCTCAGGCAATGGAATGCGGCGCGGCTGAGCGTGGCCATGGCCGAGCTCGCCGAAGCCGTGCTGACTTCGCGGCGCACGCCGGCGCTCGCCGACACCATTGCCGAGCGCGCGTTACTCTCGATCGCGGTGAAAGCGCGCCGCGCCGCGGCGTAATCCGCGCTCTTCGCAATGACGGCTTAGGTGGGATTCTCGAGGCTGAAGGTCTGCGAGTCGTCGTCGTAGGCGAATGCCTCGGCGTAACGGGCCCAGGCAGTGACCGAGCGCAAGGTCGCCTCCGCGTCGTCGGTGCTCATGTGATCCTCCAGCTCGTCGAAGAAGCGGCTCTTCGGCGCCACGTGATTGGTACGCTCCTGCAGCACGCGACGGATGTGAGCGGCGAGCGGGACATAGGACAGAAGCTGGCGCTGGAATATCTTTTTGCGATCGTCCGTGGCCGCCTCCACGAATTGTTTGCCGGTCTCGGTGAGCTTGATGTCGCCGCCTTCAATTTCCACGAGATGCAGAATCTGCAGCGCGTCCGAAACCGGAAAGAGTTCGTCGCCTTCCATGTGCAGCTCGTCGGCGATGACCGGAAGGTCGGCCTTGCCGTTGTAGGGCTGTGCGGCCAGCGCTTCGAGGAGGCCGGATAGGAGATTGGCGGAGACGCGCGGCAGGATCGTGTCGATGCTTGTCGCCACCGTTCCCACTGTTGTGCCGATCCGCGGCGGCGTCGGGGTGCGCGCGGTCATCGCCGCATAGATGTTTTCGACCAGTTCGTGGAATTGCGGATCGAGGCGGTTGCGCGGCTGCTTGAGGTCGACGGCGATCTCGCGAATGATCCTGCCGGGATTGGATGAGAACAAAAGGATGCGGTCGCACATCAGCACCGCTTCCTCGATGTTGTGGGTCACCAGAATGACGCCCTTGATCGGCAGCCTGCCATCGCCCCACAGCTCAAGGAAGTCCGTTCGCAAGGTTTCCGCCGTGAGCACGTCAAGCGCGGAGAACGGCTCATCCATCAGAAGAATGTTCGGATGGACGACGAGCGCCCGCGCAAAACCGACGCGCTGGCGCATGCCACCGGACAATTCGCGCGGATAGGCGGATTCGTAGCCGTCCAGCCCGATGAGATCGATTCCCGCCAGCGCACGCTTCCTGATTTCCGCCTCGGGAAGCCCGAGCGCCTCGAGGCCGAGCTGCACATTCTCCAGCACCGTCAGCCATGGGAACAGCGCGAAGCCCTGGAACACCATGGCAATGCCGGGCGCCGGCGCAACGACCGGCTGGCCGAGATAAGTGATGGTTCCATCCGATGGTCGGGCCAGGCCGGCGATCAAGCGCAGTAATGTTGATTTTCCGGACCCGGTACGGCCGAGCAAGCCGACGATCTGCCCCTGATTAAGCTCAAGCTCGACTCCGTCCAGCACCAGAAGCTCGCCGCCGTCGGCCTTTGGAAAGGTCTGACGCAGCGCATGAATGTCAAGGAGGGCAGTACTCATGGAAGGCCTCAACCAAGCCGGAACTTACGTTCCGCATAAAGATAAAGTGGACGCCAGAACGTGCGATTGATGAGAACGACAAACAAACTCATCGCGGCGATACCGAGCACGATGCGGTGGAAATCGCCCGCCTCCGTTTGCCGCGCAATATAGGCGCCGAGCCCCTGCGCTTCGAGGTGCTCGTTGCCCCAGCTCGCGACCTCGGCGACAATGCTCGCATTCCAGGAGCCCCCGGAAGCGGTGATGGCGCCGGTCACATAATACGGCAGCACCGCGGGAAGCGCGATCCGCCGCCACCACAGCCAGCCGCGGACGCGGAAGTTGGCGCCGACCGCGCGCAGCTCGGCCGGAATCGCCCCCGCCCCGGCAACGACATTGAAGAGGATGTACCATTGCGTGCCGAGGATCATCAGCGGGCTCAGCCAGATATTCGGATTGAGCTTGAGCACGACGATCGCCGAAACCGCGATCGGGAACAGCAGATTCGCCGGAAAGGCAGCGAGGAACTGCGCGATCGGCTGAACCAGATTGGCAACCCGCGGCCGGGTGCCTACCCATACGCCGATCGGCACCCAGATGACGCTGGCAAGCGCAATGAGCACGACGATGCGGCTCAAGGTCGCGAGCCCAAGGAGCAACACCGTGGCGGCGTCAGACAGCGTTATGTCTTGAATGACGAAACGCGCAACCTGCCAGAGCGCGACCGCGACAACAGCGGTGACAATCGCGGCCCATTGGAAGGTGATCCAGCCGTGCCGCGTCGGGGCTTTTCGTTTCACCGGCTCGGCGCCCTTGGACCAGCGCGCGATGAGCAACCGCCGCCAAAACGAAGCGAACGGCCGCGTGAGCCGATCGACGAGCCGAGAACGGCGCAAAACGTCGAGCACCCAGGAATGCGGCGGCTGCATGCCGGGTTCTTGTTCGAAGCGAAAGCGATCCGCCCATGCCACCAGCGGCCGGAACAAAAGCTGGTCGTAGATCAGGATCACGATGAGCATGGTGGCGATTGCATAGCCGACCGCCGTCAGATCCTGGTGCTCGATGGCGAGCGCAATGTAGGAGCCGACACCCGGTAGCGTGATGGTTGTGTTGCCGACACTGATTGCTTCGGAGGCGACAACGAAGAACCAGCTTCCCGACATCGACATCATCATGTTCCAGATGAGTTGCGGCATCGCGAACGGAACGTCGACACGCCAGAAGCTCATCCACGGACTCAGCCTGAAGTTGCGCGAGGCCTCGACCAGCTCGGTCGGCACCGTGCGCAGCGATTGGTAGAAACTGAATGCCATGTTCCAGGCTTGGCTGGTGAAAATCGCGAAAATGGCGGCGAATTCGGCGCCGAGAACGCGCCCCGGCGCGAGCGCCATGAAAAAGACGACGGTGATGGATATGAAGCCGAGGATCGGAACGGACTGCAGGATGTCGAGAAGCGGAACGAGCAGCCGTTCGGCCTGCTTGTTCTTGGCCGCGAGCGTCGCGTAGGTAAAGGTAAAGAGAAGCGACAACGCCATCGCGATGAGCATGCGGAGTGTGGTGCGCGCCGCATATTCCGGGAGATTCGCGGGATCGAGCGACACCGGCTCGCGCTGCAACTCCGCCAACGGCTGAAGGAGGTGCCGGCTCGCCTCGGCCAGAAACACCAGAAGCCCGAGGACCAGAAGGACCGCGACAACGTCCCAACGGGTGAAGAAACGGCCCCACCCGGCGACGGAAATTGGCACGTTCAGCCGCATGTCGGTGACGCCGGATCCATTTGAGATATTGTCACGCGGTCGTCATGAAATTCGCGGCCTCGATCCCCATCAGCGGCCGCGAGCTTGACGCGATCACATAACATCCGCGCGGCGTTGTTCAAACATTATTACGCCCATTACCTGCGAGGTAATTTGAACGCCGCGCCGGTCGGGGCTAGGCTTGAAAGATGCTCAATCGCACACAACCGGTCGGTGGACTGTTACGCGAATGGTGCCGGCGCCTGAGCCAGCTCGATCTTGCCTGCGACGCCGGGATTTCGACACGGCATTTGAGCTTCGTCGAAACCGGCCGCGCACTCAAGCCGAGACATGCTCTTACACCTCTCGGAACAGCTCGAGATCGGTTGCGGTGGCACGGCTAAGGCCGCATAACTTTGCCGATCACTTGCCGAGGCGTACATTGGACGAGAAGCTGAACCAACAAACGATCGCGCTGCCGCAAGCGCTCCTGAAGGCGGTCGCCAAGGCGCAAGAGGCGTGGCGTTCGAAGGAAAATACCCGGCGTCTGTGGAGCAAAGATGCCACGCTATGGACCGGTCAGGACGAATGCGATTGGCTGGGCTGGCTCGACATCATCGACAGCGAGCTGCACGACGTCGCTTCTGTGCAAGATTTCGGCCGGGAGCTGCGCGCCGAGAACTTCACCGATGTGCTGCTCCTCGGCATGGGGGGATCGAGCCTCGGCCCCGAGGTGCTCGCAAAGAGCCTGGGATCCGCACCGGGTTACCCGAAATTGCACGTGCTCGATTCCACCGATCCGGAGCAGGTGCGACGTTTCGAGCGCGGCATCGATATCGCGCGCACCCTGTTCATTGTGTCCAGCAAGTCGGGCGCGACGCTCGAACCGAACGTTCTGATGGATTATTTTTTTGCCGGCGCGTCCGCAGCTGCGGGCGGCGCCGCCGGTCTGCGCTTCGTTGCCATTACCGATCCGGGCTCGCGGCTGCAAAAGACCGCCGAGGAGAAAGGTTTTCGTCAAGTGTTTTTTGGCGTCCCCAGCATCGGCGGACGCTATTCCGTCCTCTCCAAGTTCGGCCTTGTGCCGCTCGCGACGACCGGTCACGACGTGCGCGCCTTTCTCGAAGCGGCCGGCATCATGGCGCGGGCTTGCGACCCCGAGATACGGCCAACCGAAAATCCCGGCGTCGCACTCGGCTTGACAGTCGGTGTTCTTGCCGCTCACGAGCGAGACAAGCTGACCATCATCGCCTCGCCGTCGATCGCCCCTTTCGGCGCCTGGGTGGAGCAACTGGTAGCAGAATCAACCGGCAAAAATGGACACGGTGTGATCCCCATCGCCGACGAGCCGCTCGGAGACGCTACCCGCTACGACGCGCATCGGCTGTTCGTGTACCTGCGCGACAACGGGCACCCAAATCCGGCGCAGGACCAAGCCGTCGAGGCGCTCGAACGTGCCGGGCACCCAGTTGTGCGCATCGGCCTCGCTTCGCCCGCGCATCTCGCGCAGGAATTCTTCCGCTTCGAGATGGCGACCGCCGTCGCCGGCGCGGTCATCGGGATCAATCCGTTCGACCAGCCTGACGTCGAGGCGAGCAAGGTCGCGACGCGGGAGATGACGGACGCGTTCGACAAGACCGGCTCACTCCCTTCGGAACCGCCGGTGTTCGAAGCAAATGGCATCGCGCTCTACACCGACGCGCTCAATGCCGAGGCCCTACGAAAGCTCGGAGCGGCAGTCACGCTTGAAAGCTGGCTCAAGGCACATTTTTCCCGGCTCCGGGACGGCGACTATTTCGCACTCCTCGCTTATGTCGACGCCGCCGAAGCGCGGCTGCGGGCGCTGCAAAATCTGCGCGCGAGCGTGCGCGATCGAAAGCGCGTCGCGACCTGTCTGCAATTCGGTCCGCGTTTCCTGCACTCGACCGGACAGGCCTACAAAGGCGGGCCGAACTCCGGCGTATTTCTTCAGATCACGGCGCAGCCGGCGCACGACTTGGCGATACCGGGACGTACGGCAAGCTTCGGCGTGATCGAGGCGGCACAGGCACGGGGCGACTTTCGTGTCCTGGCCGAGCGCGGCCGGCGCGTATTGCGCGCGCACACGGTCCGCGACGTGGATGAAGGAATTGCCGCCATCGCGGAAGCGGCCCGCTTCGCGCTGGAATGATGCGAAGTCCGTAAGGCCGTTACGACGAAACGATCTGTCGGAGCCGCTCATAAAGTCCCGCTGGAGGCCGCGACGCAGACTGCGGAGTCGCAGCAGTCCGCGGCGGCGCGGCGGCGAGTTTAAGGCCGAACGGAATCCGCTCGAAGGCCAGTATCGTGATCCAGCTCAGGATCGCCGTGCCTGCGAAAACGATGGCGCCCTTGATCAGAGCAAAGAGCGTGAAGCCCAGGAGGGCGTATTGGAGCCAAATGACGAAGTCGTAATGCACGAGGTAAAGGCTATAGGCGTTCACCGAAAGGCTATCGAGAATCGGCGACCGTGTCGTGCCGAAGCGCAAGCTCGAAGCGATGACGAAGACACATCCGGCCGCGCAGGCCACAACAAAACAAAAATCAGCCGCGATTTCGATGACGAGGGGCGCCGGACCGTTCATCGTCAAGGAGGTCACGCCCATCCAGACGAACAACGAAACAATCGCCGCCGCAAGCCAAAGCTTCCAGTGCCGCGCGAGCGAACCGTCAATCGCCACCAGACCGACATCGATGCCCGCCGTGCCGATCCCCACTCCCGCGAAGAAGTAGACGCCGTAAAGCAGCGGCCGGGACCATTGGATGGAGAGCAGTCCGGAATCCGACCAATCCCAAGGCGTGAACGCAAGCGCCGATGGGACATAGGCGATAGCGGAGGCGCCGACGAGGACGGCGAAGTACACGCTGGGGCGCTGTCCAGCTTCGCCCGTCCACTTGCCCAAGGTTCTAAGAGCGTTTGGCGCGATCCAGTTGAGACCTATTGCCACGAAATTCAGGGCGAGAAGCTGCCACAAGAACCAAAGCTGGCCATTGGGCAGGAAAGGGAGCGCGACATAATGCTGCCAATACGCGGTCAGGCTCGGGTCACCGCCGCTCGCGAGGTAGGCCGGGTAGACCGCCACGGGAATAAGGACGAGAACGCCGAACACAAAGGGAACCCCGAGCCGGCGAAGGCGATCGCGGACGAATCCCCAGTTTCGCTTGCGCCCGAGGCTTGGCCATACGAACAGGCCGGAGAGCAAAAACATCAGCGACATCAAATAGACGTCCTGCCAGGCGCAAAAGAGGTCGAAACCAAACCAGTGGTGGCTATCCACGATCGGAAAGGCGCGCCATGCGTAGGGGGGGTCGTTAAAACCGCCTGATTTCAATGGGATGAATTGGACGTAGGCCAGCACCGAATGGAAGGCCAGCACGACCAGGATGACAACGGCCCGCAAATTGGCGAGGGCCAAACTGGAGGGTGACATCGCGGGAGGGCGTGGCATGAACGTCAGATCCGAACCAACAGCCTTAAATACTCGACCAACCGATTTTGATCCAAGGGCTGGCACAATCATCGGAATCCGCAGGGGCCATGGCAAGCGAGAAAATGAGGCCGACACGCGCTTTTTAGGCGAAGCGGCAGCACTTGGCGTCCTCAAATCACCGCATTGTGGAAAGAATAGTTTCGCGCCATCCATGGCGATTCGTTGATTCTCGTAGTCGTGAACGAATGGAGAAGCCAATTGGCAATACGATTAAAAACATCCGTTATGGCGGGGCTCGTGGCGCTTTTCGCGGCCGTTCAACCCCTCGCCGCGGCCGACCAGTCGGTAGCGGGTCTGTGGCAGAAGGTCGATGCCACGACTGGAAAGTCTGTCATATGGTTCCTGTTCGTTGAGAACGGTGGAAGCTACCAGGGCGTGGCGGCGAAACTGTTTCCGATGCCCAGCGACCCGCCAACCCCGCCTATATGCACGAGCTGCAAGGACGAGCGCAGAGGCGCCCCCCTACTCGGACTGCCGATCATCAAGGATATGAAGCGAACCGGATTGAAATACGAAAACGGCAATATTCTCGACCCGCGCGACGGCAATATCTACAGCGCGATGATGACGATGAGCCCCGACGGTCAGACCCTGACGGTTCGCGGCTATCTCGGCTTCGAGTTTCTCGGGCGAAACGAGACTTGGTATCGCCTGCCCGACGAAGCGATGAAGGATCTCGATCCCGTTATCATCGCCAGGTACCTCCCGGGGCAGGTTACGACAACATCCGCGATGCGCCACCCGCAGAGCAACGGACGACCGGCCAACCAAGTCCATTAGAATATGCGCCGCGGATACGAGCCGCGTGCACGTTAATCCGCGCCGAGCCCGTATTCGCAACCCGGCTCGGAATATTGGTAACGGGCAACGCCGTAATTATCGCGTTCGACAACCGGCCGGCATCGCGTGAGCCACTTGTGATCGCGCGCGCTGGCTTGAGCCTTTTCCGCCTCGCCGAGAGCCTCCGGTACAGTTCTGACATATGGATCGCCCGCGGTGGCCCATCGCGCCACGCAATTGAAGGTCTTCGCCCCGCGGACGCAGCTCAGGTCGGCGACGCCGCCGGCATAAGCCGGCGTCAAGGCGATAACCGACAGAATGATCGCGGCGCCGACACGCGCGACTGACCAAGACGCCGATGCCTTTTCGGCAGCACGATTGGTTAACACCGCTCTCTCCCTGCGAGCGTGTGCCGATTGGATTCAATCGGGCTCCACTCTCGTTTTGACGCCGTGCATGGTTTTCGGCAGCGGTTTCCCGCTAACGGCACATGCGCCACACGTCGATCGGAAATGAGCAAGGGAGATGCCAGCGTATCCGCACCGTTTTGGCACAGTGAGGGATCGGTCGCGGAGCAAGCAATCGCTCAACCGCGACGGCGTGGTAAATTTCCACGCATCGCCTTAACGCTTTAATTCTCTCAGCGCTTAATGATGACTGATGACGGGAGCCGCCGCTTTTCCCATCCCGTCTGCTCCAGCTCGGGTACCGTTTCGTCGAGCTGCGGATACCCGAGACAGAAATAACCGATGAATTTCCACTCCACGGGAACATTGAGGAGCGCGGCGACCGCTTTTGGATCGAGGATCGAGACCCAGCCCATCCCAATCCCCTGGGCGCGCGCGGCGAGCCAGATCGTATGCACCGCTGTGACCGCCGAATACTCGATCATCTCCGGCATCGTGTGGCGTCCGAGTCCGTGACCCTGGGCGGTCGAGCGATCGGCAAAGACCGCCAAGTGGCATGGCGCCTCTTCCAATCCGGCGAGCTTGAGTCGCGCGTAGCGTCTCGCCCGCTCGCGGCTTTGCGCGTCGAGCGCGTCGGCGTTACAGGTCGCAAAATTCTGCCGGATGGCGGCGCGGGTGGTTTGGTCGTCGACGATAACGAAAGCGCCAGGGCTGGCTCAGCCCAACCGAAGGGGCGAGGCACGCGAGCTCGATAAGGGCCTCCAGCGTGCCGCTCGGCAACGGATCATGACGGAAGCGCCGGACATCCCGGCGCCAGAAAAGAAGATCGCGCAGGCGCGCGCGGAAAGCCTCGTCGAAGGACATCGATGGCCTTGTCTCCACTGCGACTCTCCGCGCATCGGCCTGGGCAGCGGACTACAAACAAAAAGCCTTTCCGCTTTCCCGGAAGGAATCCATGGCGTCGTCCACCCGCTGCCAGTCTCGTTTGGAGCCGGGCAGACCGAAGCGCAACCAGCTTGCATTGTCCGGGAAGGCGCGCACCAAAATGCCGGCGCGCCCTAGATGCTGGAACAGCGCGCTCGCCGCGGGGGTTTGCGCCAGCCGAAACAACGCCGTGCCGCCGATGATGTCGAGACCGGATTTGGAAAGGATCTTGTCGAACCTTCGTGCCGCCTTCTCCAGGCGTCTGCGCGTGCGTTCGATCCACGCCGTGTCCGCAATTGCTCTCGCGCCGACGGCAAGCGCAGGCCCGGATACCGCCCATGGGCCAAGCGCCGCGCAAATTCGGGTAGCCATCGCCTGCGGCGCGAGCGGCTAAACCGAAGAACTTGCCGAACGAGCGGAGCACGACGACATTGCCGCACGCCACGTCGCCCGCGAGGCTCGCGCCGGTTGGCCCTACATCCATGAAAGCCTCGTCGGCGACGAGCACGCCGCCGCGACGGCGAAGGTCCTTGGCAAGCGCGAGCAGATCGGTCCGAGCGAAAAGCCTGCCATCGGGATTGTTGGGATTCGCGACGATGACGAGCGTGGCGTCGCCGCACGCGTCAACGCCACGCACCGCTTTGACTCGGTGTCCGACCAACGCCGCGGCGCGAGCATGCTCCGAATAGCCCGGGGCAAGAATGGCGGCGCGCCCGGCACGGACCAGACCGGCGACAAGGGGAAGCAAAATTTGTGTCCCCGGCGCGGACACGACATGCCCTGCCGATGGAGCGCCGTAGGCGCGCGCGGCCGCCGCCGCGAGTGCGCCGGCTGCGGAATGATCCGGCAAACGGGCAAACAATTCGGCCGAAAAGCGCGGGACCGGATAGGGTTGGGGATTGATCCCAGTCGACAGGTCGATGAAAGGTTCGGGTGCGTCTGGGAACAGGCGCCGGGCGGCGCCGAGATCGCCGCCGTGCAGCAGCGGCTCGTCTTCGCCGCTTAAGAGGATCATGTCTGTCGCGCTTGCCGTCATCGCCATGCTGATCGAGCTCTGTCTCGGTTACCCGGAGCGCTTGTTACGCGCGATCGGCCATCCCGTAATGTGGATCGGCCACCTAATCGGCCTGCTCGACCGCTGGCTCAATCGCGAGACCATCGGACCGAACGGGCGGCGCACCGCTGGCGTTGTCGCGGTCCTGATGCTCTTTGGCGTCGTTGGAGCGATCGCGTTTGTCGTGCAGCACGAGCTATTGCACCTTCGCTTCGGGGTTCTTGTTGTCGGCCTGCTTGCCAGCACGCTCATCGCACAAAGGAGCCTACACCGGCACGTGGCGGACGTCGCCGGCGCGCTGGAGAAGGACGGCATCGCATCCGGCCGTAATGCCGTATCGCACATCGTCGGCCGCGATACCGAAGGGCTCGATGCCGCCGGCATCGCGCGCGCGGCCATCGAGAGCCTCGCGGAAAATTTCTCCGATGCAATCGTAGCGCCGGTCATCTGGATGGTCATCGGCGGGCTCCCTGGGGCGGTACTCTACAAGGCCATCAACACGGCCGACAGTATGATCGGCCACCGCACGCCACGCCACGCGGCCTTCGGCTGGGCTGCCGCGCGGCTTGACGATCTGGTCAATTTGCCGGCGTCGCGTCTTTCGGCGCTCCTTCTCGTCGCGGCGGCGGCGTTAAGCAATGGCGCCGCGGCCGGCGCCGCCTGGCGTGCCGTGCGCCGCGACGCCCCACACCACCGCTCGCCTAATGCCGGCTATCCCGAAGCAGCGATGGCGGGAGCGCTCGGCCTCTCGCTTGCCGGTCCTCGCGCCTATGCCGGCGTGCGCGTCGAAGACGCCATGATGGGCGATGGCCGCCGCAACGCGAACGCCGCCGACATCCGCCGCGCGCTGGCGCTCTACCGTACGGCCGACGCGATACTGATCGCGCTCCTCGCCGCCGCGGATGTCCTTCTCATCGCGCCATTGTAAAGAGCCGATCGAGATCAAGATGCACTTCCAGATGCGCGGCGAGTGCATCGAGCGTCCGCTCGACCAAGGCCTCGTGGGCGATGTTTGCCGTGCCGTTGAATCGCGCGAGCCACGCTGCGCGCTGCCGGTCGTCGGCGAACAGGCCGTGCACATAAGTCCCAACCACTCGGCCGTCCGGCGAAACCGCACCTTCCGGCGAGCCGTCGGTGAGCCGCGCGAAAGGCCGCGCGCAATCGGGCCCCTCCGTCACGCCCATATGCATCTCGTAGCCCGCGAACGGCGCGCCGTCGCTGGTCGTACCGCGCACCGGTTCGAGGCGCTTCTGCCTTGCAAGCGTCGTCGCGACATTGAGGAGGCCAAGACCTTCGACCGTGGCGGGTGGGCCTTCGATGCCACCGGGATCGGCAATAGCGCGCCCGAGCATCTGAAAGCCGCCGCAGAGCCCGAGAACTGATCCGCCCCGGCGCAGGTGCGCGGCGATGTCGATGTCGAATCCAGCGGCGCGCAGGGCCGTCAGATCGGCGACGGTTCCCTTCGAGCCGGGCAGAATGACGAGATCGGTATCGCCGGGAAGCGCCGCGCCCGGTCGTACACGCACGAGATCGACGTCGGGCTCGGCGTCGAGTGGATCGAGATCGTCGAAGTTGGCGATATGCGGCAGGATGGGAATGGCGATGCGAACGCGTGCTTGCGGCTTTTCCGGCCGGCTTTTCTCGAGCGCGAGCGCATCCTCGGCCGGCAGCAGGCGGGCATCGGCAAAGTGCGGAACCAAACCGAGCGCCTCCCATCCGGTGGCCTGCGCGATGCGCTCCATGCCGGCGGCAAAGAGCGCCGCGTCGCCGCGAAATTTGTTGACGATGAACCCGCGAACGAGCGCCGCATCTTCAGGCGCCAGCACCGATTTGGTGCCGACGAGGCTCGCGATCACACCGCCGCGGTCGATGTCGCCGATCAGCACGACCGGCACGTCGACGGCGCGGGCAAATCCCATATTGGCGATGTCGTTTTCGCGCAGATTGACTTCCGCGGCGCTGCCCGCGCCTTCAACAAGCATGATGTCGGCCTCACCCCGCAGCCGTGCGTAGCTATCGAGCACATACGGCAGCAGATCACGCTTCATGTGCTGGTAAGCGGCGGCTTTTGCGCTTCCGTAAACGCGGCCCTGCACCACGATCTGCGCACCGATCTCGCTTTGCGGTTTCAGCAGAACCGGATTCATGTGAACGCTCGCCGCGACGCGCGACGCGCGCGCCTGCAAGGCCTGTGCACGCCCGATCTCGCCACCGTCTTCCGTCACCGCCGCGTTGTTCGACATGTTCTGCGGCTTGAAAGGCCTGACAGCCAGACCGCGCTTGGCGAAGGCGCGGGCAAGCCCGGCCACGATCAAAGATTTACCCACGTCCGAGCCCGTGCCCTGAAACATGAGCGCCCGCGCCGCCATGGTTTAGAACTCGATGCCCGGCTGCGCTTTCACCCCGGCGGCGAAATGATGTTTCACCAGCGTCATTTCGGTAACGAGATCGGCGGCAGCAAGAAGTTCCGGCTTGGCGTTGCGGCCGGTGACGACGACATGCAGGCCGGGCCGGCGTGCGGCAAGCGCGGCGACCACGGCATGAAGATCGAGATAGTCATAGCGCAGAGCGATGTTGAGCTCGTCGAGAATAATGAGTCCGAAGCTTGGATCGTCCATGAGCTCGCGCGCCTTGGCCCATGCGCGCTCGGCCGCGGCGACGTCGCGGGCGCGGTCTTGCGTTTCCCACGTGAACCCTTCGCCCATGGTGTGCCAGACGATTTGATCGCCGAATTTGGCGAGCGCATCGCGCTCCGCGGTGCGCCATGCGCCTTTGATGAATTGCACGACGCCGACGCGATGTCCGCGGCCCAGCATGCGCAACGCGAGGCCGAACGCCGCCGTCGACTTTCCCTTGCCAGTACCGGTATGCACGATGAGCAGCCCCTTCTCGATCGTCTTCTGCGCGACTTCGGCATCTTGCACGGCTTTGCGCTTTGCCATCTTGGCGCGATGGCGTTCAGCTTCGGTCTGGAGCGGTTCGCTCATAGCGTCCCTTTCACTGCCAGCGGCAAGCCCGCAACCATGAGGACAACGCGGTTGGCGCGCGCGGCGACGCGCTGGTTGAGGATGCCCTGCATATCCCGAAACCGGCGGCCGAGCGGGAAACTCGGCACGATCCCGGATCCCACCTCGTTCGCGACCAAGACGACCGGAGCAACCGCTGCTGCCAGAGTTTTTTCCAGCCTCTCGATCTCTTTCTCGATATCCACCTCCGCGAGCATGAGGTTCGAGAGCCAGAGCGTCAAACAATCGACCAGCACCGGCGTCGCGCCGCATGCCGCAAGCGCCGTATGAAGGTCGCGCGGCGCCTCGATCGTCCGCCAATCCGCGCCGCGGCGCGCCCGATGGCCTTTTATACGGACGGCCATTTCATCATCCGCTGCCTCCGCGGTCGCCACGTAAGTCCAAGGCGGAGGCCACGCGGCGATCACGCTCTCGCCGTAGCGGCTCTTGCCCGAGCGGGCGCCGCCGAGCACGAGTGTTAGCGGGACGCCCACGGCGGCCTTCTTGCGGTCATGCGAAGCGTCCCTGCGGGCGGCGCCTCAGGCGCCCTGCGCGGAGCGGGAACCAAAATCCGGGACGACTATAGCGAGACGGTGGCGGCATTGACAAAGGCTCGGGAGCGACCGTTAAGTGCTGACATCGACGGTCTCTCGTTTGAGAGCGAACAGGGAATGCGGTGCGGAATAATAGTTCCCAATCCGCAGCTGCCCCCGCAACTGTAAGCGGGAAGTCTTGTCCGAATACGCCACTGGAGGCTGCAAGGCCGCCGGGAAGGCAGGATGAGGCGCCGATCCGCGAGCCAGGAGACCTGCCGTCGACCGTGTCGACGCGACAAACACTGGTCGGGGTGTACCGGTGGATGATCCAAAAGACGCGAGTCTTTTGGTCCTCGCTCGCGCCGACGGTAGGTCACGCGAGGACACGTCGTGCTTTTTTTCCTGAAAGCGACGGTCGATGACGCATCGGCCGATCAGCGCGCCAAGGTCGGCGCGATCTACATTCTTCTGCTGGCGGCCAATGCTCTGATCTGGGCCTGGGCACTGATCGCCTTGGCGGGCAGACCAGCGCTGCTCGGCACCGCATTGCTCGCTTACGTGCTCGGCCTGCGGCACGCGGTCGACGCCGACCACATCGCCTCGATCGACAACGTCGTGCGCAAGCTGATGCAGGAGGGCAAGCGGCCATTCTCCGTCGGCCTGTTTTTTTCCCTCGGCCATTCGCTGGCCATTGCACTCGCCGTCGCGGCGATCGCGGCGGCAGCATTTGCGCTGGAGGGACGCTTCCTGCAATTCAAATCGATCGGTAGCGTCATCGGCACCGGAGCCTCGGCGTTCTTCCTGCTCGCCATCGCCGGCATCAATCTCGTCATCCTGCGCGGCGTGTGGCGCAGTTTTCGTCGCGCGCGGCGCGGCGAGCCCGTGGCAGAGCAGGAACTGAACCTTCTCCTGTCCGGCCGCGGCTTCCTCGCTCGCATCTTCCGACCGCTGTTCCGCATGGTGTCGCGGAGCTGGCAGATGTTTCCCATCGGTTTCCTGTTCGGTCTCGGCTTCGACACCGCGACCGAGATCAGCCTCTTCACCGTCGCCGCGAGCCAGGCGTCCGGTGGTATGACCTTCGGTACGATCATGATCTTCCCGGCATTGTTCACCGCCGGGATGACGCTCCTCGACACAACCGATAGCGTGCTCATGGTCGGCGCCTACGGCTGGGCGTTTCTCAATCCGATCCGCAAGATCTGGTACAATCTCACCATCACCGCCGTTTCAGTCGCTGTTGCTCTGCTGATTGGCGGGATCGAGGCGCTCGGCCTTATCGCCGACAAGCTCGGCCTGGAAGGCGCCTTCTGGAACATGATCGGCAATCTCAATGCCGGCGTCGCCAATTTCGGCTATCTCGTCGTCGGAATCTTTCTCGCGAGCTGGGCCGTCTCGTACCTCCTCTACCGCTGGCAGCGGCTTGACCAACCGTTCGCCGAGCGCGCCTAAGGATGGCTTCTCAGATGACGACTTCCGATTCAGCGGTCACCAAAAGCGCTGCTTTAGCCGACGCTCCAATCATCTATGTGTGCGTCACCTGCAGGCCTGTCGGCGAGCCCGACAGCGCCATGCGGCCGGGCGCGATCCTCGCCGCGGCGACCGCCCAGGCTGCCGCCGGCACCGAAGTTCAGGTCCGCCCCATGCATTGTCTGGCGAACTGCTCGCGCGGCCCCAGCGCCGCCATGCGCAGCAATGGCTCGTGGACTTACGTTTTCGGCGGCCTCGACGTGACCTGCGCGGAAGCGCTGGTCGAAGGGGCGCGGATGCTCGCACGCGCCGCCGACGGCATTCTTCCATGGCGCGGACGGCCTGCGCCGCTCAAACGCGGCTTGATCGCGCGCGTTCCACCTACCAACTTCGAAGAGATTGACGGATGAACGGTACGCTCGCGCGCATTCCCTGCACCATCGTCACCGGCTTTCTTGGCGCCGGCAAGACGACGCTCATTCGTCACGTGATCGCCAATGCACAAGGCCGCCGGCTGGCGGTCATCGTCAATGAATTCGGCGACGTCGGCATCGACGGCGAAATCCTCAAAGGCTGCGGCAACGAGGCCTGCCCTGAAGAGAATATCGTCGAGCTGGCCAATGGCTGCCTGTGCTGCACCGTCGCCGATGAGTTCGTGCCGGCGCTCGACGCCATTCTCGCCCGTGAGGGAGTGGAACACATCGTCATCGAAACTTCCGGACTCGCCCTGCCGAAGCCATTAGTGCAGGCATTTCATTGGCCGGCGATCAAAAGCCGGGTGACCGTCGATGGTGTCGTCGTTGTCGTCGATGGCGCAGCCCTCGCCGACGGCCGCGTGGCGCATGATCTCAATGCGCTTGCGCAGCAGCGTGTTACCGACGCCGCGCTCGCGCACGACGACCCGATCGAAGAAGTTTTCGAGGATCAGATCGCCTGCGCCGATCTCGTCGTGCTCAACAAGCGCGACCTCATCGACGCGGCGGGCATGAAGAGGGCGCGGGCGGCGATTGCCGACGCGCTGCCACGCAGCGTGAAGGTGATCGCCGTCGCCGACGGCAAGGTCGATCAGGCGCTCTTGCTCGGGCTCGGCGTCGGCACCGAGGACGATATCGCCAACCGCCGCACGCATCACGACGCCGAGGAGGACCACGACCACGACGATTTCGATTCTTTCGTCGTACACCTTGGCGAAGTCGCCGATCCGGCCGCGCTCGCCGCGCGCGTCACCGCGCTCGCGGAGAAATTCGACGTGCTGCGGGTCAAAGGTTTCGCGGCGGTCGCCGACAAGCCGCTGCGCCTGTTGGTCCAGGCCGTCGGGCCACGCGTGACGCATCAATACGATCGGCCGTGGCGTGCCGCCGAAGCACGTGAAGGACGGCTGGTAGTGATCGGGCTGAAAGGGCTCGATCGCACCGCAGTCACGCAGGCACTCGTGGGATAAGCGGATGCACCTGCTCACGACGACCGCAACCAACCTCGACGAGATCGTCGAAGCGGTCGACCTCGGCCAGCCGCCGGGCGACATCGCCGCGCTGTCGTTCGCCGACACCGACCTTGCCGGCCTTGCCGCCGCCTGGGAGGCGGAACGCGCGACACTGCCAAGCGTTCGGCTCGCGCATCTGCGCGATCTGCGCCATCCGATGTCGGTCGATCTATGGATCGATCGTGTCGGCTCGCACGCCAAGGTGATCGTGGTTCGCCTGCTCGGCGGCCTCGATTGGTGGAAGTACGGTATCGAGCGGCTTTCGGCGCTGGCGCGCGAACGTGGCATCGCGTTCGCCGTTTTGCCCGGCGAGGATCGCGATGATGCCCGGCTCGCCGCGGCCTCGACATTGCCACCTGAGGAACTCGACACGCTGCTGCGCTACTTCCGCGAAGGCGGCCGGGAAAACTTGCGCGCGCTGTTGCGCCGGCTCGCCGGTCATGGCGGATTTAATCTCGAAGCGACCGAGCCAAAGCCGCTGCCACGTCTCGCGGGTTATTTGCCGGGCGAAGGTGCGGTGCATCTCGACCGGCTTGTCGCTTCCCTTGATCCCGATAAGGCGGTCGTACCGGTTATTTTCTACCGTGCGCTGTTGCTCGCGGCGGACACCGCACCGATTGACGTGCTTTGCGCGGCGCTCGTCGCCCGTGGTCTCGCGCCGGCGCCACTCGTGGTCACCAGCCTGAAGGACAAAGACGCCGCCGCTTTCCTACGCGACGCGTTCGCGCGGCTCGATCCGGCTGTCATCGTCACCACGACCGCGTTCGCCGCCGGCGCCAATATCGGCGAACCAACACCGCTCGACGCGGCAAACGTGCCGGTGCTGCAAGTCATCAGCGCCACGACGATGCGCGCGGCGTGGCGCGACAGCCCGCGCGGCCTCGGTGCGGCCGATCTCGCGATGCACGTTGTCCTGCCCGAGCTTGATGGCCGCATTCTTGCGGGCGCCATCGCTTTCAAGGATCCGCTGCCGGCGCAGGACGGACTGGCTTTCACCGCGCTCGCAAGCCGGCCCGAGCCGGATCGAATCGAGATAGTCGCCGACCGAATCGCGGCGCTCGTCCGTTTACGCGAGGTGCCGCGCCGCGAGCGCCGTGTTGCTGTAGTGATGCCCGATTATCCAGGCGCGCCGGGCCGCACCGGCTATGCGGTCGGCCTCGACGTGCCGGCTAGTGTGATTGCACTCCTCGGCGACCTCACGGCGGTCGGTTACGCCGTCGCTAACGCGCATGAAGATCCGCGCGCGCTCCTTGCTGCGCTTGCCGCCAGCGCGGATGACGCAACGCTGACATTGGCGCAGTACGAGAGTTTGCTGGCGCGGGTGCCTCCGGCCGCTGTCGCGCGGCTGCGCGAAGCCTGGGGCCAACCGGCGGACGATCCGGATTTCCGCGCCGGCGCGTTCCGTTTCCGCGCGAAGAAATTCGGCAATGTCGTGGTCGCGCTACCGCCCGATCGCGGGCGCTCGGCGGAGCGGCGCGCCGACTATCACGATCCGTCGTTGCCGCCACGGCACGCGCTGGTCGCTTTCGGCTTGTGGCTGCAACACGTGGCGAAGGTCGACGCGCTGGTCCACATGGGCGCCCACGGCACGCTGGAATGGCTGCCCGGGAAGGCGGTCGCGCTCACCGCGGAATGTTTTCCTGAAATCGTCACCGGCGCGCTGCCGGTGATCTATCCCTTCATCGTCAGCAATCCGGGCGAGGCAGCACAGGCGAAACGCCGGATCGCCGGACTAACGATCGGTCATCTGCCACCGCCGCTTGTTTCCGGCGGGCTTGCCGGTGACGCGCGCGAACTAGAACGTCTTGTTGACGAATATGCGCAGGCTGACGGCCTCGACCGGCGCCGCCGCGAGCACCTTGCCAAGCTTATCGTCGATACGGCGCAGCGCACTGGAGTGGCGCGCGAAGCCGGCATCGGCGGTGCCGATAAGCCGGACGACGCGCTACGCCGCATCGATGCCTGGCTGTGCGATCTCAAGGACCTCGCCATCAAGGACGGCCTGCACATCTACGGCCGCGCCCCTCCCGGCATCGACGATCCGCTGTGGCACGCAAGCGCCGAAGCCGAACGCGCGGCGCTGATCGCCGCGCTCGATGGCCGCCGGGTTGCGCCGGGTCCGGCGGGCGCGCCGACGCGCGGGCGGCGCGACGTGCTGCCCACCGGCCGCAATCTCTTCACCGCCGATCCGCGCACGCTACCGACGCCGACCGCGATGGACCTCGGCCGGCTCGCGGCCGACGAAATCGTGCGCGCGCATCTGCAAACGCATGGCGAGTTGCCGCGAGCGGTCGTCATCGATCTGTGGGGCAGCGCCACGTTACGCACCGGCGGCGAGGAGATCGCGCAAGGATTTGCCCTGATGGGCTGCCGGCCGATCTGGGAGCATGCCAGCGGGCGCATCACCGGTGTCGAAGTGTTGCCGACGGCCGCGGTCTGGCGCGCGCGCGTCGATGTCACCTGGCGTATCTCCGGACTGTTTCGCGATCTCTTTCCCGCGCAAATCGCGCTGATCGATGCGGCGGTGCAGGCGGTAGCGGCGCGCGACGAAGCCGACGACGAAAATCCGCTGGCAAATGCGCGGCGCGCCGCCAACGGCGCAATTCGCCTTGACCGTATCTTCGGCACGGCGCCGGGCGCTTACGGGTCCGGCGTCGAGGACCTGCTCGGCCGCAAAGCCGATACCGAAACCATCGGTGCGGCTTATCTTGCTGCGGCCTCGCATCGCTACGGTGGAGCGGCAGGAGACGGCAGTGAGGCGCCCGGCGCCTTCGCCCTGCGCGTCGTGAACACGGATATCCTTGTCCATTCTAGCGACGATCCCGGCCGCGATCTCCTTGAAGGCGCCGAGGATGTCGCTTTTGTCGGCGGGTTTGCCGCAGCAGCGAAAATGCTTGGCCGCGCGGTCGACCTAGTCATGCTCGACGTGACCGACCCGCAGCGGCCGCGGGCGCGTTCATTGGCGGCGACGCTGGCGCGGATCGTGCGGGCGCGCGCCGTCAATCCGCGCTTCATCGCCGGCCAGATGCGTCACGGTCCGCGCGGCGCAGCGGAACTTTCGGAAACCGTCGACCGTCTCGCCGACTTCGCGGAAACGACCGACGCGGTCGCCGGCGAGTTGTTTGATCTTTTGCACGAAGCCTACGTCACCGATCCCGCGGTGCGCGGCTTTCTGCTGCGTGAAAATCCGCAGGCCGCCGCTGCGATCGCCGAGCGGCTTGACGCCGCGCGGCAGCGCGGCTTTTGGCATCCGCGGCGTAACGATGTCGACGCCGGCCTCGCGGCTCTACGTGCGGAGGCAGCGTCATGAATGCTCCGTTTCGCCGCGGCGCTTGTCCCGGACTGTCGGCGCCAATGTCGACCGGCGACGGATTGCTGGTGCGACTCCTTCCCATCGGCACCATGCCGCTCGATGCGTTCGCACAATTGTGTGCGGCGGCGCGGACATACGGCAACGGCGTTATTGAGGTCACGGCGCGTGGCAGTATTCAAATTCGTGGATTAAATGCCGCTTCGGCGCCACGCTTTGCTGAAGCCGTTGCCGAACTTGGGATCGCGGCGGTGGACGGCGTTCCCGTTCTGACCAATGCGCTCGCTGGCCTTGAGACGAACGAGATTCTTGATGCCTCCGCGCTTGCCGTGGATTTGCGGCGCGCAGTGGCGCATGCGGCGCTGACCGCGAGTCTGGCGCCCAAAGTTTCCGTTGTTATCGACGGCGGCGGTGCGCTCCATCTCGACGAGCTTTCTGCCGATGTGCGCCTGCGTGCTGAGCAAATTAATGGTCAGATCGCGCTACGTGTCGGCATTGGCGGTGACGGCGCGAATTCAGTGCAACTCGCCGTCGTTGCACTTGCCGACGGCGTCGAGGCTGCCACGCGGATGCTTAACGTCATTAGCCAACACGGCCGCAATGCGCGCGCGCGCGATATTCTCGCGGCGGAAGGCCCCGAAATGTTCCGCGCGGCACTGGCCAATCTACTGATGAGCGATGTGCCGCAGCGCATCGTACGCGGGTCTTGCGACGCGGTCGGCACCCACCGGCTGGGCGACGGGTCGCTGGCCTGCGGCGTTGGTCTTGCCTTTGGGCATGCCGATGCGCCCGCGCTCGGAAATCTGGCTGATGCCGCCAAATCTGCCGGCGCGGGCGGAATGCGTGCGGCGCCGGGCAGAGCGCTCTTGATCATCGGACTGCGCCAAGAAGCGGCGTCTTCGTTCGCCGCGGCGGTTGAGCGTCTCGGTTTCATCGTTTGCGCCGGCGATCGGCGTCGGCGCGTGATCGCCTGCGCCGGAGCGCCGATCTGTGCGTCCGCGCACATCGCAGCGCGCGCCATGGCGCCGGATATCGCGGCGACCGCGGCGCCATTTCTTGACGGCGCCTTCACCATCCATTTGTCCGGTTGCGCCAAGGGCTGCGCGCATCCCGCGCCGGCCTCGCTCACCATTGTCGGCACAGCAGACGGATGCGCGCTCGTCGCCAACGGGTCATCGCGCGGCGTTCCGCTAAAGATCGCCGCAACAGATGAGCTAGCCGCGGCGGTTACGAGATACGCGCGCGAGGTAAGTCGTAAGGACGGTCATGTCTGAGCGGACGGCTTATCTGCGCGACGGCATGGCGATCTACGAGCGCTCGTTCGCCATCATCCGCGCCGAGACCAACCTCTCGCGATTCTCCGCAGAAGAGGCTGAAGTCGTGGTGCGGATGATACACGCCTGCGGCGTCGTCGAGGCGGCGCGGGATATCGTTTTCGGGCAAAATCTCGTCGGCGCGGCACGAGGCGCGCTCGCGGCCGGCGCGCCGATTCTCTGTGACGCGGAAATGGTGGCACAGGGGATTACGCGCGCGCGGCTGCCTGCCGGCAATGAGGTGATCTGTACGCTGCGCGATCCGCGCGTTGCGTCCCTCGCGGCGAAGCTTGGCAACACGCGATCGGCCGCGGCGCTCGACTTATGGGGCGACCGCCTTGGCGGCGCGGTTGTTGCCATCGGCAATGCCCCGACGGCCTTGTTCCGTTTGCTCGATCTCATCGACGCGGGCGCGCCGAAGCCGGCCGCGATCCTCGGCATTCCGGTAGGCTTTGTCGGTGCCGCGGAATCGAAGGAGGCGCTCGCCGCCGATCCGCGCGGCGTGCCGTTTCTCATCGTGCGCGGGCGCATGGGCGGCAGCGCGATGACCGCCGCCGCGGTCAACGCATTGGCGAGGGCGGGACTGTGAGCGGAGGAAGACTTTTGGGCGTCGGCGTCGGGCCGGGCGATCCCGAGCTGATGACGCTCAAGGCGATGCGCGCGCTCGGCGAAGCCGACGTGATCGCCCATTTTGCCAAGGCCGGACACGCGAGTCATTCGCGCGCCATCGCGGCGGGGCACCTGCGCGCCGGAGTGACCGAGCTGCCGCTCCTCTATCCGGTCACGACCGAGCTGCCGAAGTGCAGCAACCGTTACCGCGACACGATCCGCGATTTCTACGACGGAGCTGCCGCAAAAATTGCCGCGCAGCTCGAGGCCGGACGGGTCGTCGCCGTGATCTGCGAAGGCGACCCGCTGTTCTACGGCTCCTACATGCATCTGCACGCGCGGCTGGCGCCGCGGTTTGCGACCGAGATCGTCGCCGGCGTCACCGGCATGTCGGGCTGCTGGTCGGCGGCGGGGATGCCGATCGCGCAGGGTGACGACGTTTTCACCGTCCTTCCCGCCACGCTGCCGGAGGGCGAGCTCGCCCGCCGGCTCGCCGATGCCGACGCCGCC
>JBEKSB010000119.1:0-24631 GCA_049517455.1 Xanthobacteraceae bacterium | reverse complement strand
CTGCTCCGGCCCGTACTCTTCGCGGGTCGCCATCAGGCCGGGCATTTCAGTCTCGGCAATGGCGAGTTCCTTGCGGCCCCATTCGGCGAGGCTGATATCCTTGACGACATAATCGGCGGTGGCAGCTTTGGGCTTGGTCGACGTGCTCATGACAATCCTTGCACTCCTTGGCGGTCCCTGGTTACTCGATGGATCGGGGCGTTGTTGAGATGGCCGCTAGCCAGGCCTGGCGCTCCGGCGTGGCGGTCGGCGCGGCGGCACTAAAGACATAAAGAATCCTTTATGTCTATCCTCAAAGCCGAGGCCGGGGGGACTGCCATTCGATACTATTCAAGTCGCCTTCCCCTTGGCGAACTCTTTCGTTTGGCGGATCGCGGCGGCGGGGTGGACTGGGAGCAGAGGACCCTTTTAGTGGCCCCTCGCATTTGACCATGCAGATCGATGTTGGCAAGAGTGGCCTCACATTCGGCTCACCCACGCGGGGCCGGGCGGCCCGCGTTGTGATTTCTCGTCCACCTGCGGCGCTTGATCGTTCGACTCCGGCCCTCGTGCCAGCAAATTGGACGTGCTCAGTCGAATGAAGCCAGCGTTTCGGCTCAACGCCTCGAACAAACCATGGCGGTTGATGCTTGCAGCCGATCTCGTCATCGCGCCAGCCGGGCTTCTGTACACCGTGTTTGTCGAGTCGCCGAGACTGCCCGGGCACACGCACCTCCTGGTGACTTATCACTTCGGCTTTGTCCGGCGCGCCCTCGTGGGCTCGATCGTGTCCTTGTTCACCGACCTCGTTCCGCTCTGGTATGTCTACGCGATTGCGATCGCCGCATGGATCGTTACGCTTATCCTTTTCGTTACCGCGTTCCGCAAAATATTTGGATTCAGTGAGAAGAATTTTGCCCTGTTTGTTTTTTTGGTAGGGTCACCTTTCTTCTTCAAGAACTTTGCGATTTCGCTCGGGCATTTTGACATTTACGGTTGCCTTTGGGCCCTGGTCGCATTGCTGATCCCCGTAGGCGCGTTGTATCCGCTTGTTATTGCGGTCGGTTGTGTCGGCCTAATTCTGATGCATCATCTCCACTTTCTGCTCTACATACCGACGATCGGTTTCATCGTGTTCGTTCGTTACGCGGCGTGGCCCGGTTTTTCGGCCGGGAAGGTTATTTACGGGCTGGCTCTCGTTTTTTTGGTGTCGGGGGCGTTCGTTGCAGCAGCCCTTTTTGGGCGCATGCCGGTGCCGCAGGAAACGTTTCTGGCCTATATACGCGCCCGCGCGTCGGATCCGATCGATTCGGGGAGCGCGTGGATGTGGTACTCGACCGTCGGGCAGGAGATCAGAGCCACCTGGGATCGCATCGGATTCCATAGCACCCGGTTTTCCGTCTATGCGGTGTTGATCGCCCTTCACATTCCGGTCGCGCGCTATCTCAAATCCATGATCGTTGCACTGCCGACGACGTTCCTGCGCGCTGCTACGATCGGGGCGCTGGTGGCGATATCGGCCGGGTACCTTGCAATCGGCGTGGTCGTGCACGATTACTCACGATGGGTGTCGAGCTGGGCCGTCTGCATGTTTATGGCGATGCACGCCATTCGGCTGCTACCCTCGACCGCGGCAGGAAGCGACACGCCGATCCATCCCGACAAAAAAGAAAACTTGGTGCTGGGCTGGATCGTGACGGCGATTCCGAGGGTGGGCGTCACGATTCCATTTTAAGGGAAGCCGCGGAAACTTGAATGCCACGTGCTGTTCAAGTACGCACGTTGCAACGCCCGCTTATGTGTGAAACTCCTATCAGGCTGCGCTGCTGGCTGAGCAACCGTTAAGAATCGTCCGCGTACGCGAGACAGCTCCGCGGTCACGGCATAAGCGTTGGCTGTGCATGGAGGTCATGAAGGCGGAGTCCCAAAGGCCGATCAAATCGCTCGGCCAGCTCGCTCAGGCCGAGGAAAGCTGTACGCGCTGCCCGCTCTATCGCGATGCCACCCAGGCGGTACCAGGCGAAGGTTCGAGCCATGCCGCCTTCATGCTGGTAGGGGAGCAACCGGGCGACAAAGAAGACGTCGCCGGCAAGCCGTTCGTCGGCCCTGCCGGCCGGGTCCTCGACCAGGCGCTGCACGATGCCGGGATCGTGCGGGAAGAGACCTTCGTCACCAATGCGGTCAAGCATTTCAAGCATGAAATGCGCGGCAAACGCCGCCTGCACAAACGTCCCAACAATGACGAAATCGAGCGCTGTAAGGTTTGGCTCGACTTGGAACGCAGCCTGGTCAAGCCATCGACCATCGTCGCGCTCGGCGTTACCGCCGCGCGCAGCCTGACCGGGCGCACCGTCACCATCGGCAAAGTGCGCGGCAAGCCCATCGATATGGCGGACGGCACGCGGCTCGTCATCACCGTTCATCCCTCGGCGTTGCTGCGCATCGAGGACGAAGACGAGCGGCGTGCGGCTTATCGGAGCTTTGTTGCCGACCTCAAGGCCGCGGTCGCGGCAAGCTCGCACGGGACGGCACGCATCAAGGCGAGCTGAAGATCAGTTTGCCGGCGACGGTTCACCGGGTCGCGGCGTCGCCCTGGCTACACCGGCTTGCGCCAACGCTGCCCCGATCTGCTGCATCCGGTTGATAAGCTCGATCGCCGCGGCAGGCGGCAGCACGAGCCGGCAAGCCGGATAACGGCGGCCGGTGATCGGCGTGTCAGGCTTGATCTCGTCGAAGCGGGTGACGGCGAATTCGATCCGCAGCGATTGGCCGTCGAAGACGAGACCGCTGACCGAATCGGCGAAAGTCTCGGCAACGTCCGCACGATCAATGTATCGGATCGTCGCTGCTTGCCGTTCGCGTGGCACGTTCGCCGAAGCGCTTTTCGCGGCGTTCGGATCGCCTTGGTTGGAAGTCATAGGTCTTCTCCCTCGGCCGCTTTGCTTGAAACGAGGCCGAATTAATCGTCTTCGCCAAAACGCGAGTTGATGAGAGCGGTCAAAGCCTCGACGACTTCCGCCGCCTCTTTGCCAATTGCTTCGACCGTGATCGACGTACCGGGCGCGGCTGCGAGCATCATCAGTCCCATGATCGAGGTGCCGCCGACAGTTTCACCGCAGCGCATGACGCGCACGTCGGCGTCGAATTTTTCCACCGTTTGCACAAACTTGGCCGACGCCCGCGCGTGCAATCCCTTCCTGTTGCAGATCGCCAGCTTGCGGACCACCGCACCCTCGCGGAACGCCCGCTCGTCCGGTATGCAATCGTCGCTGCGAGGGGCGGGCAGGTTCATTTTCCGGTGAGCACCCGGCTGGCGATGGTCACGTATTTCCGCCCGGCGTCCTGGGCGGCTGCGACTGCTTCGGCGAGCGGACATTCGTCCCGCACCTTGGCGAGCTTCACCAGCATCGGGAGATTGATGCCGGCCAGGACTTCGACTTTGGGCCGGCTCATGACCGAGATGGCGAGATTCGACGGGGTGCCACCGAACATATCGGTGAGAATCGCCACCCCATCTCCGCTATCGACGCGCTTGACCGCCTCGATAATGTCCTTGCGGCGCTCCTCGACGTCGTCGTCGGGACCGATGGTGACCGCTTCGATCTGGCCCTGCGGCCCTACCACATGCTCAAGCGCCGCGCGGAACTCGATAGCAAGCCGCCCGTGGGTCACAAGCACAAGACCAATCATTGAACTCCCCGCGGGCGCGTCCCGGTTGCACCGCACGAAAGGGTGCTCATCTTGACCATCCGAAGCCCAAGCGCAAGGGGCATTTTCGAGGGTATCTGGCAATTGTTGCATTGCGGTAGCGCAAGTTCGATTGCGGATTTCGGGTCGCCGCCAGGGTGACCGGCAATGGCAGGGGCCAACGAACGCGCCGCTTCGCAGAGTCTACAGGGGTCATGGTTACCAATTTCCAACCACGCTGGGACTGGTGGTGCCGATACGGAAAAGTCCGGATGAGCTGCAACGGTACGTCAAATCCAGCTGTCCCCGGGTGAATTGAGGAGGGTCAGCACGCCGGGCAAGGGCGCGAGCCCAGATGCGACCGCGAGCCGCGGTAGCTCAATACCACTAACCTTAGTCTTACGGCGACCCTGGTCCGGCAAACGCTCGGCATCTGGCGCCGCGAGATCCACCACCAAACCCACTACGGCGCTTGGCTCGTAAGCCATCCGCAGCAGTCCGACCCCGCGCACCTCGATCAAGCCTGCAAGCGCCTCGGCGGGGCGCGCAAGCAATCGTCCGTCGGTATTGTCCAGATGCACGCGATCATCGGCGACGAGCCTCGCGAAGAGCAACGTTCCCGTTCGCGCAGCTTCGAGGAGCTCCAGCGCTAGCCGGGATTTGCCGGATCCAGAGGGGCCGCGGATCAGCACAGCACGCGCGCCAACCAACACGGCGGAGGCGTGCACCGTCGTCGCTGGAGCCATCACATCGCCGGCAAGCGCACAATAAAGCGCGCGCCCGTGACTGTCGGCGCTCCGCCCGTACCCGGTGAACCGATCCGATTCTCAACCCAAATGGCGCCCCCGTGGGCGTCGACGATCTGCTTGGAGATCGAGAGACCCAGGCCGGAATTCTGGCCGAAGCGCTGGTGCGGGCGATCGGTATAGAAGCGTTCAAAAACCTTTTCGATGGCATCGGGCGGCACGCCCGGGCCGTCGTCATCAACAAAAATTTCGACGTTGCTCTTCAACCGGCGGCAAGTGACGCGCAGCGTGCCTCCCGGCGGCGAGAAGGAGCGGGCGTTCTCGATTAGATTGTCCACGACTTGACCGAGGCGGGAATCGTGCCCCGGTACCTGGAATGCGCGCGCCCCGCCGCCTTCGAACCGGAGCGTGACGCTTACACCGTCGTCGCGCTTCACTTCGTTGGCTACTCCAACCAGGGTGTTGAGGAGCTTGGCGAGATCGACCGGCGCCGCTTCCTGGCGCTGCAGCTCCGCATCGAGCCGGCTGGCATCGGAAATATCGGAAATCAGGCGATCGAGCCGCTGGACGTCGTGCTGAATGATGTCGAGGAGCCGCGCGCGGCTCTCTTCGGTCTTTGCCACCGGCAGCGTCTCGACCGCCGAACGCAGCGACGTAAGCGGATTTTTCAATTCGTGCGCCACGTCGGCGGCAAAGCTCTCAATCCCTTCGATCCGGCTATAGAGCGCATTGGTCATGTCGCGCAGCGTGCCTGAAAGGTGTCCGATCTCGTCGCGGCGGTGCGTAAAATCGGGAATTTCGACTCGTGACTGGATGCGGCGGCGCACGCTTTCGGCGGCGTCCGCCAGCCGCCGCACCGGCTCGGCGATGGTGCCGGCGAGAAGAATAGAAAGCACGACCATCACGCCGGCGGCGACGAGAAAGACTTTGAGGATGGCGAGCCGCTCGGCTTCCACCATATCATCGATGTCCGCGCCTTGCGTCGAGAGCATGAGCGCGCCGCGTACGGCGCGGAAGCGCTGCACCGGCACCGCGACCGACACGATCACATCGGCGCGATCGCTGATGCGCACCATGCTGGCATTCTGACCGCCCAAGGCCTGCGCTACCTCGGGATAGCCTCGCCCGTTCAAGGCGCCAAGTTCGTGGTAGAGTGGTAGATCGCCGCGTCCAAGCCACCGGCGCACGGCGATAAAGGCCCGCTCGAAAAGGCCCGGCTTTTCGGCGTTTGGCGGCGGCAGGTCGAAGCGCAGTACGTCGCCGCGTCCGAACAGATTGCGGCTGTCGACAAGAAGAACGCCGTCACGGTCGTAAATGCGCGCGCGCGTCTTGGTCGGCGAAACAAGCCGCCGCAGCACCGGAGCCACGCGTTCCGGATTGATCGGAAAATCGATGCCGTAGAGCGCTTCCTCGGATGGGCCGTAGCTTTCGCCCGGGTGCAGATTGAGCAATTTATCCGGATCGATGGTGAGCGAAGAGTCTGTTTCGACCGTCGCCGATGCGGCAATGGCGCCGGCGATGATTTGCCCCTGCACCAACAAGCTCTGAACGCGCGCGTCAATCAAGCCGGCGCGGAACTGCGAAAGGAAAGTGATGCCGATGGAAAGCGCAAGAAGCCCGGCGACGTTGAGAAAGACGATGCGCCGGGTGAGGCTCGAGAAGCTCTGGGTGATGAAGAACTGCCAGGCGCGTAGCAACCAGCCGCCGATTCTGGTGAGACCGAAGGATCGACGACGCGCGGCAGCTTCGTCGAGAGCGCCGCTCTCGATTTGGGCTTCGACCGGAGTCGAGGCGTGGGCCTCCGTACCGGCCCTTGCGATTTCTGCGGTTCGATCGAGCACGTCGTCTGCCGGAATCCGGTGATGCCTGCCCCTAAAAGGGGCACCAAGGCCATTCTACCGCACGTCAGCCGCCCAGTCAGTGGTCTGCGGTCCAGCCGTTTTTAACCCGCGCGGCCGGTCCGCATGCGCATTAACTCTTCAATAGGATCCGCCCGGCGCGTCACGCGGCTTCCTTGAAACGATAGCCGACGCCGTAGAGCGTTTCGATCATATCGAACTCGACGTCGCTTGCCTTGAACTTCTTGCGGAGCCGTTTGATGTGGCTGTCGATGGTGCGGTCGTCGACGTAGACTTGGTCGTCGTAGGCGGCATCCATCAAGGCGTTGCGGCTTTTCACCACCCCCGGACGGCTCGCCAGCGCGTGCAGGATGAGAAATTCGGTAACGGTGAGCGTCACTGCCTCGTTCTTCCACGTGCAGGTGTGGCGTTCCGGGTCCATGCGCAGCAGGCCGCGCTCCAAAACCTTGCTATCGGCTTCCTTCGGCGCAGCGCCATCCTTAGGTGAGGCGCGGCGCAGCACGGCCTTTACCCGCTCGACCAAAAGGCGCTGCGAAAACGGCTTACGGATGAAGTCGTCCGCCCCCATTTTCAGGCCGAACAGTTCGTCGATCTCCTCATCCTTCGAGGTCAGGAAGATCACCGGCAGGTCCGACTTCTGCCGCAGCCGGCGCAAGGTCTCCATGCCATCCATGCGCGGCATCTTGATATCCAGGATGGCAAGGTCGGGCAGGGTTGTCTTGAAACCGTCGAGAGCCGAGGCGCCGTCCGTATAGGTCGTAATCCGGTAACCTTCGGCTTCGAGCGCGATGGACACCGAGGTCAGGATGTTGCGGTCGTCGTCGACGAGAGCGATGGTCGGCATGGCGGCCTTCTAACATGAGTCGGCCGCAAGCATCACTAGCCCCGGCCCCGTAAGCCCTTGAAGACCCATGTGGGGGCGGAAGTGTGACGACACAAGGCGAAATCGGGGCAATTGCTGCGGCAGGCCAGACCGGAGAACATTAATGGCCGAAACCGACAATATGGCCCCTCTGCCGGGCGTTATGCCCAGCCGGCTGCCCGAAAACGCCCCCGCGGCGAATTTTGATCCAGGAACGGTTGCCAAGGCCCTTTTACGAGCAACGCGTGTCGGCACGCTTGCGACAATCGACCGCAATACCGGGCACCCGTTCGCGTCATTGATTAACCTGGCCACCGATATCGACGGCTCGCCGTTAATCCTGGTCTCGCGGCTCTCGACGCACACCGCCAATCTGGAAAAGGATGGTCGCGCGTCGGTGCTGCTCGTGTCCGTCGGGCGGGGCGACTCGCTCGCCTATCCGCGCCTCACGGTGCTTGGCGCGTTCGCGCCAATCGCGCGCCATGACCCCCGCGAGCCCGGCCTGCGCCGGCGCTTCCTGGCGCGCCACCCGAAATCGGAGCTGTATGCCGGGTTTGCCGATTTCTCGTTCTGGCGCCTCCAGGTGGTTTCCGCTCACCTCAATGCCGGCTTTGCGCGAGCCGCCGATCTAAAAGCCGCCGACGTGATCACCGACGTCGCTGGTGCGGGGAACCTGATCGAAGCGGAGGCAGGCGCGATCACGCACATGAACGAGGACCATGCCGAAGCGGTGCGGCTTTATGCGACAAAGCTGTTGGGTGCCGAAGACGGACCGTGGCGGCTCACCGGGCTTGATCCTGAAGGCCTCGATCTCGCGCTCGCCGACGCGACGCTACGCCTGCCGTTTCCGGAGCGCGTCGCTTCGGCGGATGAGCTTCGGAAGGTCGTAGTGGATTTGGTCGCCAAAGCACGGACGAGGTAGAGCCGTGTGTGCGGGAGGTTCGCGCCTTTCACGCAATGTATTTCGGTGGAAAGACGCACGCCCTTGTTGCACCGCAACGCGGGAACGCTCGCGGACTTTACCAGTTAGGCATTTGGGTGGGAGTCCGTCTTGGCAGGCGCTAGGATGCTCGATATAGGGTCGCGGGTCGGCGAACGAATTAAGGTGGCGCTCAGGCTCCGGTAGGGGCCCGAATTGAGTTGCGGAGGCGAGAGTGAAGGAAACCGGTCTGCGGAATAGCGCGCATGGCGCCGATGAGTTCGGCTTGAAAGACCTCGCAGCGGTCCACTGGAATTTGCCCGACAGCGCCTTGGTCGAGCATGCGGTTGCCAACCGCGAAGGCTTCGTCGTCCAGGGCGGGGCGTTCTGCGCCGAGACCGGCGCCCATACCGGCCGCAGCCCCAAAGACAAATTCGTCGTCGTCGACGCCCAGACTGAGGAGAGCGTCTGGTGGGAGAAGAACGGCCGGCTCCCGCCTCAAAAATTCCAGCTGCTGTTCGACGATTTCATTGCCCATGCCAAGGGCAAGACCCTGTACGCCCAGGACCTCTACGGCGGCGCCGACCCGAGATATCGCGTCAGAACCCGCGTCTACAACGAGCTCGCCTGGCATTCGATGTTCATTCGCGCGCTCCTGATCAGACCGGAGCGCACCGAGCTTTCACATTACGTCCCCGATTTCACCATTCTGACGCTGCCCTCGTTCAAGGCCGATCCCAAACGCCACGGCGTGCGCACCGAGACCGTCATCGCGATCGACTTCACACGGCGCATCATCCTGATCGGCGGTACCTCCTATGCCGGCGAAATGAAGAAATCGGTGTTCACCACGCTCAACTACTATCTGCCGGCTGAGAGCGTGATGCCGATGCACTGCTCCGCCAATGTTGGGCCCGCCGGCGACGTCGCGTTGTTTTTCGGCCTCTCCGGCACCGGCAAGACGACGCTGTCGGCCGATCCCAAGCGCACGCTGATCGGCGACGACGAGCACGGCTGGGGCCCGCAGGGCGTGTTCAATTTTGAAGGCGGCTGCTACGCCAAGTGCATCAAGCTCTCCGCCGAGGCGGAGCCGGAGATTTACGCCACCACGCACCGCTTCGGCACCGTGCTCGAGAACGTGGTGTTCGACCCCGATACGCGCATTTGCGACTTCGACGACCAGTCGAAGACGGAAAACACGCGCGCTGCTTATCCGCTCGAATTCATCCCGAACGCGTCGCGCACCGGCCGCGCCGGCATGCCGCGGAATATCGTGCTTCTCACCGCCGACGCTTTCGGCGTCATGCCGCCGATCGCGAAACTTACCCCGGCGCAGGCGATGTATCATTTTCTGTCCGGCTACACCGCCAAGGTCGCCGGCACCGAAAAAGGTCTCGTCGGAGTCCAGCCGGAATTTTCCACCTGTTTCGGCGCGCCGTTCCTACCGCGCCATCCGTCGGTCTACGGCAATCTGTTGCGCGAGCTGATCAGCGCGCACGACGTCGATTGCTGGCTGGTCAATACCGGATGGACCGGCGGTATCTACGGCGTTGGCCGCCGCATGCCGATCAAGGTGACGCGCACGTTGCTCACGGCGGCGCTCGATGGTTCGCTCAAGAACGTCAAATTCCGCACGGATCCTTATTTCGGCTTTGCCGTGCCGACCCAACTCACGGGCGTCGAACCGCACCTGCTCTATCCGCAGAAAACCTGGCAGAACAAGCTCGAATTCGATCAGACCGCGCGCAAGCTGGTCGATATGTTCCAGAAGAACTTCGTGCAGTTCGAGGAGCACGTCGAGGCCGACGTGCGCGCCGCCGCGCCGGAAGTGCGCATCGCCGCGGAGTAGCGCGAAGCTCTCGTCGTTTAGTCCCACGAACGCCAAGGCGTTTCCGGCACCGGAGTCAGCGGCGGCTTACCGGCCGCCCAGGCGCGGATGTTGTCGACCAAAAGTTGGTCCATCTTCTCGCGCGTGAAGACCGATGCCGAACCGAGATGCGGCAGCAGCACGACGTTCTCCATCGTCAGTAATTCCTTGGGGACTTCCGGCTCTTTGACAAACACGTCGAGACCGGCGGCCATGATCTTCCGCTCCCGAAGCGCCGCGATCAAAGCGTCCTCGTCGACGACGGAGCCGCGCGCGACGTTGATCAGAATGCCGTCGGGGCCGAGCGCTTCCAGCACTGGTGTATCGATCATGTTCCGGGTTGCGGGGCCGCCCGGGACGATAACGACGAGCGTATCCACCGCGCGCGCCATGTCGATGAGTTGCGGATAATGGCGGTAGGCAAGCTCAGGCCGCGGCTGACGCGTGTGATAAACGATCGGCACCCCGAACGCTTCCAGCCTGCGCGCAATGGCAAGGCCGATGCGGCCCATGCCGACCAGGCCGACGATGCGATTGCGCAGCGTCGCCCGGCTCAGCGGATAGTTACCTTTAGGCCATTTGCCGGCCCGCACATGCCGCTCGCCTTGCGGCAACTCACGCACCGTGCAGAGCAGCAAGCCGATCGCAGTGTCGGCGACCTCTTCGGTGAGCACGTCGGGCGTGTGCGTGACCACGATGCCGCGTTTTGCCGCCGCAACCGCATCGATGTGATCGTAACCCACCCCAAAACTCGAAATGATCTCGAGTTTGGGCAGGCGTGTGAGCAGCGCGTCGTCGATCGGCAGCACGGGGGCGCTGACCGCCATGGCGCGGAGATGGGCGATGGAGGCGAGAAGTGCGTCGCGGTCCGTCGCTCCGGCGAGGCTGTGCACGGTGAACTCCGTGAGCCCCTTAGCAAGGACAGGCCGCAAAGGCCCGATCAGCAGAACTTCCGGTCGTTGCTCAGGCAAGGCGCTCGCTCCTGGAAGTTTACCCCGACATAGGGCCAGCCGCGTGCGCACGGCCGAGAAAGGGAATTAAAGCCTGCACTTCCGCGCGATACCGTGGGTATGCGTCGGGAAAGGTTTTTTCCATGAACCGCTCTTCCATTCTCAGCTTAAACAACAAAGAGACGGTCAACAGTCCGAAGGCAACCAGGCCGCGCCACTCGCCGAAGGCGATCGCCGTTCCAAGAATAGCCAAGAGCATGCCGGAATAGATCGGATGACGGACAAAGCGGTAAGGGCCGGTGCGAACGAACTCGTGATCTTCCTTGACGGTGACCGTGCCGCTCCAGTTGCGGCCCAGGTCGTGGCGCGCCCACACGGCGAAGGCGAGGCCGGCAACAACCATGAGCAAGCCGAGCCAATACGCCACCATGGTGTCCGGCAGAAAACGCTCGTCGAGCCAATGCAGCGGTTGACCGCGAAACGCCAGCAGCGCCGCGGCTAGCACCGACAGCAGGACGTGCCCGAGGCGGCTCGCATGGGATTCGCGGCGTCTCGTCGCTTTCACGTTGCGCGCGGCCACAAACCAGTAGGCAAGCCACGCCAGCCACAGGATGGCAACCGGCGCTGCGTAGAGCGAATAAGGCACCAATCGATCCAACTGCGTGATTACGCTCTAAACCAGCATGGTCACCGGCGCCTCGACCAACGCCTTGATCGCGGCCAAAAGTTCGGCGCCGAGCGCGCCGTCGACCACGCGATGATCGCAGGACAGCGTCGCCGTGAGCATACTGGCGAAGGCAACACCGCCGTCGGCTTTCTCGACCGCCTGACGGCGCGCGGCGCCGACCGCGAGGATCGTAGACTGCGGCGGGTTGATGATGGCCGAGAACTCGCGCACGCCATACATGCCAAGATTGGAGATCGCCGACGAGCCGCCTTGATATTCGGCTGGCTTCAGCTTTTTGTCCCGCGCGCGCGCGGCCAGCTCCTTCATTTCGGCGGAGATGGCGCTCAGCGATTTCGTCTCAGCATCACGAATGATCGGTGCGATCAGTCCGCCCTCGAGCGCGACGGCAACGCCGATGTCGGAATGCTTGAGCCGCAGGATGCGGTCGCCTGCCCACACCGCATTCGCCGCCGGCACGCGTTGCAGCGCCAGCGCCAGCGCGCGAATGATGAAATCATTGAGCGAGAGCTTGAACGCTGGATTGCCGTCGCGATCTTTCGGCGCGGCGGCATTGGCCTCTTCACGCACCGCGATCAAGCGATCGATCACGATATCGGAGGTCAGATAGAAATGCGGGATCGTTTGTTTCGCCTGCTGCAGCCGCGCGGCGATGGTCTTGCGCATGCCGTCGAGCGTCACTTCCTCGTAGTTCGCCGGATCGTAAAGCGCTTTGATCTGGTCGGCGCTCGGGCCTTCGGCCAATGCGGTAACGGCGCCGCGCGGTGACGTCGGCCGCGGGGCGCTTTCCACGTCGCGCGCCACGATGCGGCCGTGCGGGCCGGAACCGCTCAGACGCGAGAGATCAATGCCGGCTTCGCTCGCGAGCCGCCGCGCCAGCGGGGTGACCGCGATACCGCCGGAAAGCCGCGCCGGCCCGAAATTGCGCTCGGGCGTGCGCACTTCGAAGAACGGATCGAGCTTGATCGGCTGCTGTGGCGCTTTGGGCGCCGGCAGGGCGCGGTTCGCCGCGGCTGGCATCGCAACGGGTGAGGCAGGCGCCTTTGGCACTTCGCGTGCCGGGGGTGCGTTCACGACACCGCCGGCGCCGACGCCGATCACCCCGACGACCGCGCCGACCGGTGCGACTTCGCCCTCGGTTACGCGGATTTCGCTGAGCACGCCGGCTTCCGTCGCCGGCACCTCCATCGACATTTACTGCGTCGCCGGCGGCCTTGAACCACTTGGTGATCTTGCCCTCGGCGACCGTTTCGCCGAGTTGCGGCATGAGGATATTCATTTCAATTCCCGGCGGGGCTCACCACGTGACCGAAACGTATTGCGTCTCCAAAAACTCCATCAACCCCTCATGCGCGCCTTCGCGGCCGAGGCCGGACTGCTTCATGCCGCCAAAAGGCGCGGCGGGGTCGGAGACGATACCGCGGTTCAATCCGATCATGCCGAAGTCGAGCTTCTCAGAGACGCGCAGGCCACGGCTCAAATCCTTGGTGTAGAGGTAGGCGACGAGACCGTATTCGGTGTCGTTGGCGCGCGTGATCACCTCGTCCTCGGATTTGAAGGTCTGCAATGACGCCACTGGGCCGAAAATTTCCTCGCTCAGCATCTTGGCATTGTCGGGCACGTTCGAAAGGACTGTCGCCGGATAGAAAAAGCCGGCTCCCGCCGGCGCCTTGCCGCCGGTGAGGACCTTGGCGCCCTTTTGCACCGCGTCCGCGACCAGTTCGATGACCTTGTCGCGGCCCTCCTTGTTGACCAGCGGACCGAGCGCGACCCCGTCGTCAAGTCCGTTGCCCATCTTTAGTCCGGTCATTTTCGCCGTGAGCTTTTTGGCGAATTCGTCGTGCACCTTCTCGTGCACATAGAAGCGGTTGGCCGCGGTGCAGGCTTCGCCCATGTTGCGCATCTTGGCGATCATGGCGCCGTCGATAGCGGCGTCGATGTCGGCATCGTCGAACACGATGAAGGGCGCGTTGCCGCCGAGCTCCATCGCCGGACGTACGACGTTGTCGGCTGCTTCATGCAGAAGCTTTCGGCCGACCTCGGTCGAGCCGGTGAACGAAACGACGCGCACGCGCGGATCGTGCAGCATTGCGCTCACAACCTCGCCGGAGGAGCGCGAGGGAATGACGTTGACGACGCCGGCCGGCACGCCGGCCTCCTCCAGGATCGGCATCAACGCGAGCATCGTGAGCGGCGTATCGGACGCGGGCTTGAGCACGACCGAACAGCCGGCGGCGAGCGCCGGGCCGATCTTGCGCGTTGCCATCGCGGCCGGAAAATTCCACGGCGTCACCAGCACCGCTATGCCTGCCGGCCTATGGTGCACGAGGATGTGCGCGCCCGTTGCCGGCGCGACCGAATTCTGTCCGATGTTACGCACCGCCTCCTCGGCGAACCAGCGGAAGAATTCTGCGGCATAGGTAACTTCACCGCGCGAATCCGACAGCGCCTTGCCGTTCTCAATGGTGATGAGCTTCGCCAGGCGCTCGTGGTCGCGCATGATCAGCTCGAATGATTTGCGCAGGATTTCAGCGCGATCGCGCGGCTTCTTTGCGGCCCAGCCGGGGAAGGCGGCGCTCGCCGCGTCAAGCGCGGATTTGGCATCTTCAACCGTTGCGCTCGCCACCGAGGCAACCTTGTTCTCGGTCGCCGGATCGATCACGTCGAAGCGGCCGCCGTCGGAGGATTTGCGCCACTTGCCGCCGATCCACAGATCGGTCGGGACGTTGGCGAGGAGATTGTCGTACATGGCGCTCATCCTGTTGCTGCGTTACTTCTGCTGCGTTACTTCCCGTTTTTCAGCTCGACAAGAATATTTTGATAGAGCTTGCCGCTGAGGTTGCGCAGTTCGTGTTTCTCGCCAGCGTCGCGCCAGATCACACCGCCGACCTTGTCGTCCGCGATGATGGAGTGGCCCTGCACGTTCTCAAGCTCAATCTTGCCGCCGGTGACGTTGATGATGACGTAGTTCATGGTGTGGTGATGCCACGGCTTCTTTCCGCCGGGCGCCACTTGCATGTCCCACACTCGAACCTGGTCATTCTCAAAGAGAATCTCGGTGCCGATCGGTCCGTTCGGATTTTCGCGGGTCGGTTCGCTTGCCATGCTTATCTTCCTGTCACGTGTTAAGGCTGCGCTGTACGCGGTCGGCGATGCGATCGACGCTCGGCAGCGCGAGGTCCTCGAGGATGTCGGCTGCCGGCAGCGGAATGTGCGGCGTCGTGATGCGCACCGGCGGCCCGTCGAGATCGTAGAACGCTTCGTCGGCAACGATCGAGACAAGCTCGGCACCCCAGCCGCACAGACGCGGATTTTCCTCCACCGTGAACAAACGGTGCGTGCGCGCGACCGAGCCAAGGATCGTTTGCGTGTCAATCGGCACCAGCGAACGCACGTCGACGACTTCGCAGTCGATGCCGTGCTCGCTCTTCAGCTTCTCCGCTGCCGCGACCGCGCGCGGGACCATGAGCGCGAGCGCAAGGATGGTGGCGTCCTTGCCCGGCCGCACGATCTTCGCCGTGCCGAGCGTGTCGACGATCTCGCCGTCCGGCACTTCGCCTTTGGTCGGATAAAGCGATTTGTGCTCGAAGAAGATCACCGGATCGGGATCGCGCACAGCGGCCGCCATTAGGCCGACGACGTCGCGCGGGTTCGACGGCGCGACTACCTTCAGCCCCGGAATCATCATGCACCAGTTTTCGACGCTCTGCGAATGCTGTGCGCCGAAGCGCGCACCGCCGCCGTTGCCGGTGCGCACGACGAGCGGACATTTGACCTGTCCGTTCGACATGTAGCGGCTCTTGGGGAATTCGTTGGCGATGTAATCGAAGCACACCGCGATGAAGTCCGAGAACATGATTTCGGCGATCGGCTTCAAGCCGGTCATCGCGGCGCCCATGGCGGCGCCGAGGATCGCCTGCTCGGAGATCGGCGTGTCGCGCACGCGCACCGGTCCGAATTGCTCGAACAAACCGACGGTCGCCTTGAACACGCCGCCGGCCTTGGCGACGTCCTCGCCGAGGAACACCACGTCGGGGTCGCGCGCCATCTCCTGAGCGATGCCGCGAATGACGGCGTCGCGATAGGTCAGTTCCGCCATGCGAAGCCTCCGTCGGCATAAACATCGGTGGTGAGGATATCGAGCGACGGCGGCGGCGCCGCCTTGCACTCTTCAGTGGCCTCGTCCACTTCACGCTTCACGTCGGTCTCGATGCGGAGGATGGTCTCCTCGCCGATGCCGAATTGTTTGAGCCGCTCACGATAGATTTTGATCGGATCGCGCTCTTTCCATTTTTCCAGTTCGCCCTCGGGCCGGTACTTCGCCGGATCGGCGCGCGAATGCCCACTGTAGCGGTAGGTCATGCATTCGATCAGGGACGGCCCGCCGCCGCTGCGCGCCTTGTCGTAGGCGGACATGGCCGAGCGGTAGACGGCGTCGGCGTCATTGCCGTCGACGATGATACGCTCGAGGCCGTAGCTGGCGGCACGATCGGCTGCCGGGTGCTGCACCGCCGTGACGTCGCTGATCGGGGTGTATTCCATGTAGAGATTGTTCTCGCAGACGAAGACCACCGGCAGCTTCCACACCGCGGCGAAGTTCAGTGCTTCGTGGAAGGCGCCGATATTGGTCGTGCCGTCGCCGAAGAAGCAGACCGAAACGTCCTTCGCGCCCTTGTATTGCGCACGCCACGCCGCGCCGCACGCTATCGGCAGATGCGCGCCGATGATCGCGTAAGAGCCCATCACGCCGTGATCGACTGACGTCAGATGCATCGAGCCGCCCTTGCCGCGCATCAGCCCGATGTCGCGTTGCATCAGCTCGCCCAAGACCTTGGCGATCGGTACGCCGCGCGCCAGCGTATGAGCGTGGCCGCGATAGGTGCAGAAGCTCAGATCGCCCGGGCGCATTGCAGCGGCGAAGCCTGCGGCGACCGCCTCCTGACCCAGCGAAAGGTGGCTCGTGCCCTTAACGAGATTCTGCAGAAACAGATCGAACGCGCGTTGTTCGGCCTCGCGGATCTCGACCTGGAGCCGGTACATTTCGAGGCGCTTTTCTTCGCCGATATCGTCGTTGAGGCTTGCCTTCAAAGCAGGCGCGTGCTCCTCGATCTTGGCCATGAAATATCCTCGGAATGCCCGATATGATGCGTGGGGCGGCCGCAACTTAGCGCCACTTGCGAAGCTGAGGCAACGGTCCCGAATTGCGGCTCCCAACAGCGGTTCATTTGATGGACCGCTTGCGCGGGACTAGCAACTTAGCTAAGTGGCGCGAGCGGAGATTGCGATGTCCCAAGAACAGGCCCACGACCAGCAGTCCCGCCAGCTCGTTCACCGTTTCTTTGGCGGCCAACCCCTGGCGGTGATCGGACGCTTGATCCTGCTATCCATTCTGGTGGGCGTGATCCTAGCCGCGATCGGCCTCGATCCGTGGAACATCATCGAGTCGGTCCGCCAGCTCGTCGTGCATGTCTGGACGATGGGCTTCGACGTCGTCCGCTGGCTCTGGCGGTATTTCCTGCTCGGAGCCGTGATCGTCGTGCCGGTCTGGTTCCTGGTCCGGCTGGCCAAGGCGCCGCGCGGCGGTTGAGCGCCAAGCGAAGCGTATTGCGTGATCATGGCCGTGTCCCGGCCATCCACGTTTTTCGGCTTGTTTAAGACGTGGATGCCCGGAACAAGTTTTGCATTCGGGCCGGCCAAAAAGCAGGACCCGCGGTGCCGGGCACGACGGTATTAGTCGTCGATCGGGCGCGGGCCTGTAGGCATCGGCGCATCGCCTTCACCACCCTGCATGGAATGATCGCGTGGTCCGCGATGGCGGCGGCGCCGCCGATGCAAGGGGAAACGGTCAGGCGAACCGTCAAAGCCATTATGGCCATTTTGGCTGCCAGGGCTATTCTGGCCGTTAGGGCCATTCGGTCCTTGACCCTGCTGCGGCTGTTGCTGATGCGACTGGCCGCCGGTAATGAATGACGGGAGCCGCTCGACGTCTTCCTCGTTCGCCGGCGGCGCGTGCTGCGGACGCGGTTGGCTGTGCTGCGGCTGGTGCTGCTCGCGTGGATAGAAAGGTTGCGGTTCGCGCGGCGCAAACGGCTCGCCGCCGATGGGAGGCTGATCGTCGCCGTCGTCGTAACCGTCGTCCGGACCGTTGCCGCGCTGCTCGCCGCCCTGCTGGAAGTAGGGCGGGGTCTGGCGAAACTGCTCCTGCGCCGCCACGATCAGACGGAAGTAATGCTCGGCGTGCTGATAATAATTCTCGGCCGCGACCGGGTCTCCGGAGCTTTGCGCATCGCGAGCAAGCTGAACATATTTTTCAGCGACGTGGGATGCCGTTCCCCGAATTTTCACGTCCGGTCCATTGGACTCGTACATGCGCGACAATGGATTTTGATGATGACCACCTTTGCGGTTGCGACCCCGCATTCGCTTGTTCTGACCGTTTCTCATGGTTTGCTGTTCTGCCAACCCCTCATTTGCGGCGGCACGAATGCCGCCGTTTCACCTTACTGAAACCTCACACTGAGGTTCACTTCGATCTGACACATGAACCCGGGCAATCTTCTCTGTTTACCGCTTTCGCGATTGCATGCCGTAAGCCTCAGCAATGCAGCCCTCCACCGGCGCTTTCGCTGCGGTGTTGCGAACCCCTCGATATGCGCGACATTTAAGAATGCGCGCCGAACCGATGAACTTCTCGGTCTGAATCTGGCGATCCCGTCTGCCGTCTGTTCCGGCTTTCGCTATTCCGGCTTTCGCTTCACCTAGCCTGCGCTGCCGAACCTCTTGGAGGGACGCACCTCTTAAAGGGACGCTCTTGGCGTTCAAGGCTGCGCGGCACCATCGTCTCGGGCCGATTCCGTTGCCGCAAGCTAGTCGCTTCCGGCCGACATTCCAAGTGCTTTTTTGCCGCTTTTTTGCCGGGCGTCAATGCTCCACCCATGGCCCTTCCTCGCGCTTCTCGCAACAACAGCGCGCGGCACACCATGAAGATCAGCGCGCGGCGGCGAGGGCGCAAGTCCCGCGGCCAAAAACAAGGCGTTAACGGCCTGCGCTTGGCCGGCGCCCAGTTCAACGACGAGGGCGCCTCCAGACTTCAGCAATGCCGGCACCGCCGCGGCAATCGCGCGATAGCAGTCGAGACCGTCGGGACCACCATCGAGCGCCGGCCACGGGTCGAAATCGCGCACTTCGGCGGCGAGCGCCGCGATATCCCCCGACGGGATATATGGCGGATTGGAGACGATCAGGTCGAACGGACCGCGGAGCGCCGCTCCCATGTCGCAAGCGACGAACGCTGCGCGCTTAAGGTTAAGACGGTGGGCGTTATCCCGCGCGACGCCAAGCGCGCCGAAACTTGTGTCGGTGCCGGTCCCGAAGCTGTTGGGCAACTCTGCAAGCAGTGCCAAGAGGAGCGCACCCGCGCCGGTACCGAGGTCAGCGATTCGCATTGCCCGCGCGCGCGAACCCTCGGCATCGATCGCGGCGAGTGCAGCCTCGACGACCGTTTCCGTCTCCGGCCGTGGCACGAGTGTCGTGGAATCGACGCGCAGCTTCAGACTCCAGAATTCTTTGTTGCCGACGATGCGCGCGACCGGCTCGTGCGCCAGTCGGCGCCGGGCGAGCGCGGCAATCGCGTTTTTTTCCGCGGCGGTGAGAGTACGGGCACCAGCCGCCGCGAGCGCGGCATGATCGAGTGAAAGGGCGTGACCGATGAGAATTCGGGCATCGAGTTCGGGCGAATCGATGCCGGCCTGACGGAATTTTTCCGCTACCACCCGCCGCGCGGCGGCAATGGTGCGGGTCTCCGCGTCGCCATACCGCGCGAGGATGGGCAGATCTGCTCCCGCCGCGGTCATTCCGCGTCCTCGGCAGCGAGCAGAGCTGCCTGATGCTCGGCGACGAGCGCGTCGATGATTTCGCCCAGCGCCTCGCCCTCCATGATCTGTGGCAGTTTGTAGAGCGTCAGATTGATGCGATGGTCCGATACGCGGCCCTGCGGGAAATTATAGGTACGGACACGTTCAGAGCGATCGCCGGTGCCGACCTGGCCGCGGCGTTCGGCGGCGCGCGCGGCATCCAGCTTCTGCCGCTCGAAATCGTAGAGGCGCGTGCGCAGCACGGCGAGCGCCTTGGCGCGATTGCGGTGCTGTGAGCGATCCTCCTGCATCATGACGACAATACCCGATGGAAGGTGCGTCACGCGTATCGCCGATTCGGTTTTGTTGACATGCTGGCCGCCGGCGCCGCCGGATCGCAACGTGTCGATCCTTAGGTCGGCCTCATTGATGCCGACATCGACGTCCTGCGCCTCGGGCAGCACGGCGACCGTTGCCGTCGAGGTGTGAATGCGGCCGGAGGCCTCGGTGTCGGGCACGCGTTGAACGCGGTGCACGCCGGATTCGTGTTTTAGCTTGGCGAAGGCGCCGCGGCCGCGGATTTCGGCGATGATCTCCTTGTAGCCGCCCATCGAGCCTTCGCTTGCGGTCATGACCTCGACCTTCCAACCCTGCTTGGCGGCGTAGCGCTCGTACATGCGGAACAGATCGCCGGCGAACAACGACGCTTCGTCGCCGCCGGTGCCGGCGCGGATTTCGAGAATCACGTTGCGTTCGTCCATCGCGTCCTTGGGGATAAGCGCCAGACGCAATTGCTGCTCGAGGGCCGCGCGCCGTGCTTCGAGCTGCGGCCGTTCCGCGTCGGCAATGGAGCGCATTTCGGCATCGGTCGCCGGATCTTCGATCAGGCTCGTGACCCCTTCGAGCTCGTTGCGCGCCGCCCGATAGGATTTTACCGCCTCCACGACCGGCGCGAGCTCGGCGAATTCGCGCGAGAGCTTCACGAAGGTCTCGGGCGGCACCACGGCGGTGAGATCGCGTTCGAGCGCCGCGTGGCGGGCGACAAGCGCATCGAGTTTCTGATCCGGGAGCATGGCTTCTATGTTCACGCTAAGTAGAAGACGCGGATTGCCGGGACAAGCCCAGCCATGACCGGCGCGTCCTAAATCTGCAGCGATTCCTCTGCGGCGAATTTTTCGAGCTGCGCGCGGATTGACACTGCGCCGGTCGATTTCTCAATCAACGGGCACAGAAACGCGGCGCTCTTTCGGCAATCGAGTTCGAGCAACATTGCCTTGACCGGCCCAACGGCGGACGGCGTCAGCGAAAGCGAGCGGTAACCGATGGCGGCCAGCGCCAGCGCCCCGATCGGTTGCGAGGCAAGCTCACCACACAGCGTCACCGGCTTGCCATGATCGCGGCATTTGTCGGCAATGTCCTTGAGCGCACGCAACACCGGCGCCGAAAGGGGGTCGAAGCGGCCGGAGACGCGCGGGTTGCCGCGATCGACCGCGTAGAGGAATTGCACGAGGTCGTTCGAGCCGACGGAGAGGAAGTCGACATGCTCGAGCAATTCGTCGAGCTGATAAAGCAGCGAGGGGACCTCGACCATGCTGCCGACCTCGACCTCGTCGGGCAGCTTGTGGCCGTGCCGGCGCAAATGTGTGAGCTCACGCTCGACCAGGTCCTTGGCCTGTTCGAACTCGGCAACGGTCGCGATCATCGGAAACATGACTTTCAGCGAACGGCCGCCGGCGGCGCGGAGCAGCGCGCGCAATTGCGTGCGCAACAATGCCGGCCGGTCGAGTCCGAGGCGGATCGCGCGCCAGCCTAGCGCGGGGTTCTCCTCCTCGATGTTGCGCATATAGGGCAGGACCTTGTCGCCGCCGATGTCGAGCGTGCGGAAGGTCACGGGCTTGTTGTCGACGGCGTCGAGGACGGCGCGGTAGAGCGTATATTGCTCGCTCGCGCGCGGAAAATTCGGCGCCACCATGAATTGCAGCTCGGTGCGGAACAGGCCGATGCCGGCGGCGCCGGTATCGGCGATGTGCGGCAGGTCGACGCTCAAGCCGGCATTGATCAAGAGCGTCACCGCTTCGCCGTCCTTGGTGATGCAGGGCAGGTCGCGCAACGCCTGATATTGTTGCTGCCGGCGGGCGCGCAGCCGTACGCGCTCGGCGTAGGCGGCCTCCATATCGGGCAGTGGTCGCAGGTGAAGATCTCCCGCCGAGCCGTCGACAATGATGGCATCGCCTGGATCGGCGATGCCGGTGGCATTGTCGATCTCGCCGACCGCCGCGATGCCGAGCGCGCGCGCTACGATTGCGACATGCGATTGCGGGCCGCCTTCTTCGAGGACGAGGCCGCGCAAGCGCTTGCGGTCGTAATCAAGCAGCGCCGCCGGACCCATGGAGCGAGCAACGAGGATCGCATTCTCCGGCAGGTTTTCGCGTGAGGGCGCGTGATCGCGGCCGGTGAGCTGACGCATCAGGCGATTGGCGAGGTCGTCGAGATCGTGCAATCGCTCGCGCAGATACGGATCGGTCTGGCGCAGCATGCGCGCACGCGTATCCGACTGAACACGCTCGACGGCAGCCTCGGCGGTGAGGCCGGTCATGACCGCTTCTTCGAGCCTGTGCACCCAGCCGCGGTCGTAGGCGAACATGCGATAGGCTTCGAGGACGTCGCGATGCTCGCCGCCGTCCGCCATGTCGCCGTGTTCGAGGAGCTCGTCGAGATGGGCGCGCAACGTGTCGACCGCCGATTCCAGGTGCTTCAATTCCTTCGGAATGTCGTCGGCGATGTAATTGGTGACGACGACGCGCGGCTCGTGCAGCACCACGTGACCGAGTGCGATGCCTTCCGAGAGCGCCATTCCGGTAAGATGCAGCGATCGTCGCGCCGCCGGCTCGGCGCCGGGAGGCGCCAGCGCCGACAGCTCGCCAGATGCGATCATCTCCGCGAGCACCATCGCTGTCGTTTGCAGCGCCTCGACTTCCTCTTCCGAATAGGTGCGCCGGGCGCGGTTCTGCACCACGAGCACGCCGAGCGTATTGCCGGCGCGCAGGATCGGCACACCGAGGAAGGAATGATAGATTTCTTCGCCCGTCTCCGGCCGGAAGGAGAAGGCCGGATGCGCTTGCGCGTTCGACAGGTTGATGGCAGTCGCCTGGCTGGCGACCAGTCCGACCAGGCCTTCGTCCGAGCGCAACACCGTGTGGTGCACCGCATCGCGGTTGAGGCCTTCGGTGGCATAGAGTTCGAGGGTCGAATCCACGCGCAGCACATAGACCGAGCAGACCTCCGCAACCATGTTGGCGGCGATCAGCACGACGATCTTGTCGAGGCGTTCCTGCGCGCTGACCGGCTCCGCCATGACTTCGCGGAGGCGGCGCAACAGCACGCGCGGACCGCCGAGCGAGCCACGCATGGCATGAGGTCCCTGTGGGCTTTCTCTTTAAGCCGGCGCGCCGCCCGCGTCGCACCGGCCGTGATCGAAGAGGAATTCGCCCGGGTCTTGCCCGCAGCGATCACCCTCCAGCCTATATCGAATGCTGCATGCAAACCGCAAGCCAGAGACAGCGAGATGACGGCTGCGGAATTTGTGCGCCGCAGCGAGAAGCGCGCTTCGGCGCGGTTTCCAGGCGGTTCTTGCCCGTCTAGGACGACGCCTGGTCGAGCCCGTAGAGCGAATGCAGCGTGCGCACTGCAAGTTCGGTAAACGCCGCGTCGATCAAGAGCGAGAATTTGATCTCCGAGGTGGTGATCGCGCGGATATTGACGGCGCGCTCGGCGAGCGCGCGAAACGCCTGGGCGGCGACGCCGGCGTGGCTGCGCATACCGATGCCGATGACGGAAATCTTGGCGACGTCGGTAGCGCTGTCGATCCGCTTATAACCGATCGTCTGCTTCGACCTGGTGATGACGTCCAGTGCGCGCTGATAATCCGCCGCCGGCACCGTGAAGGTCAGGTCGGTGGTTTTGCCGTCGGCCGATACGTTCTGCACGATCATGTCGACGTTGAGGTTGGCGTCGGCGAGCGGAATGAAAATGGCGGCCGCGACTCCCGGTTTGTCTTCGACCTCGCGAACCGAAATTTGGGCCTCGTCGCGGGAGAAGGCGATACCCGTGACCGTTTGTTGCTCCATGATCTCCTCCTCGTTGCAGATCAAGGTTCCGGGCGGCGTGCCGTGCGGATCGATGTCCTCGGGCCGATCGAAGCTCGATCGGACAAAAATGCGTACATTGTGGAGCATGCCGAGCTCGACCGAGCGGACTTGCATCACCTTGGCGCCGAGCGAGGCAAGCTCCAACATTTCCTCGAATGCGATCTTGTCGAGCCGACGCGCGCGCGGCACGACTCGCGGGTCCGAGGTGTAGACGCCGTCGACGTCGGTGTAGATGTCGCAACGGTCGGCGCGGATGGCCGCCGCCACCGCTACCGCCGAGGTATCGGACCCGCCGCGGCCGAGCGTGGTCACCCGCCCGGTTTCCTTGTGTACGCCCTGGAAGCCGGCAATGACCGCTACTTCCCGGCGTTCGCTGAAACGTTTGATGAGTTCGGCGCCATTGATATCGACGATGCGCGCCGAGGCGTGCACGTTCGAGGTCAGGATCGGAAGCTGCCAGCCGAGCCAGGAGCGCGCGTTGATATCCATGTCCTGGAGCGTGATCGCCAGCAAGCCGGCCGTCACCTGCTCGCCGGTCGCGACGACAGCATCGTATTCCCGGGAGTCAAAAATGTGCCGCTTCTGTAACGCCGCCTCGCACCAGGCGACCAGCTGGTCGGTCGCGCCCGCCATGGCCGAAACCACGACGGCGACGTCGTGGCCGGCATCGACCTCGCGCTTGACGTGACGCGCGACATTGCGGATGCGATCGATGTCGGCGACCGAGGTTCCGCCGAATTTCATTACTAGACGGGCCATGACAATCGTCTGCGCTCTTTAATCGGCAAGCGCGCCGGCCGCTGCGATCGTGTAGGCCGGCGCGAAAAGGCGCGTATTGATACCGGCGAGGTCGGCGCACTGCAACATGACGTTGTCCGGGGCCGGCTTACCGCATTATATCCATTGATACGAATACCAACGTCGTCCTCGCAAGCGAGTATCCAAAATAGAAGCGCCCCTTTAGGGGGCGCTACCGGTCCTCCGTCGGGGCGGAGACGAGCATTTACGGCATGTGATTAACAGGGGGCTATTCGGCCGGCCGATGGCGACGGTCCGTAACCCTCACGCGGATCGGC
>JBEKSB010000118.1:0-12954 GCA_049517455.1 Xanthobacteraceae bacterium | reverse complement strand
GGTCGCGTCATAGCCGGCGCTCGCGGTGTCTGCAAAGCCGGGAAAGATGATGCTCCGGCTGGTGTCGAGCATGCTGAAGCTCGCGGCTGCAGCGCCGCGCAGGTTCCAGGGACCGAAATTGGCGCCGACATAGCCGGCGAGATGCGCGGTATCGATATCGGCGGAGCTCGCCGGGTCGCCGATGCCGAGGGACGAATTGGTATAGCCCCCGGCAATGCCGGCGAGCCAATTGGGCCCGAAGCGGCGGTCGATACCGGCGAAGACGCCGGCGAGATCACGGCTTACGCCGGACGCATTGCCGTTGCCTTCAAGCCGGCCCCAGGCGCCGATTCCCTGCGCCCAGAACACGGTGTCAGGCGCCGGCAAAGTTGGTGGCGCGGCCTTGAGCGGAAACGCTGGCAATCGCCCGTCGGCATAGGCCAGGGCGGGACCTGACGGAGATTGAGAATCCGAAGATCCAACCTCGTCGGCATACGCCAATGTGGGGCCGCCTGCCGTCAGCGCTGCCATCGGGCCGACGCTGCCGGTAAAGGAGGATTGGCGCATTCTCCCGAGTACAGCCTCGCGCAGATAGAGGCTGTCGCCGAGCATGACGGTTTGGACGCTGGCGTGGACCTCTCCGTCGAGTTGTACGAGTGCCGCGCGCAGCGTCGCCGGATCGCCGAAATTGAGCAGATCGAGACTATCGTACATGCCGTCCATGCCGGTGAATGGCGCCGGATAAGGCCCCCGATCGAGCGCGGCGGCAACGGCCCCGGCATTGCCGCCACCCGCGCGCGGCCCGTAGAGCAGCGCCTGGGCGCCGATCGGCTGTTGGTTGATGTAATCCGATGGGGGCAGGTACTGCAGGCCGAAGCAATTCGGACCGCTTGGGGTGCCGGCTGCCCATTCCTGTGCGGGGCCGCCGGTTTGCCCAAAGGCCGGAGCCCCTTTTGCGACCAGCGCACAGCTGCCGGCCGGAACCGTCACAATCGTTTCCATGGTCGGCAGAGTTGGCAGCGCCAGCACGTCCTGAATCTGAGCAGGGGTCAGGCCGCGTACGGTGCTGGGGTCCGCCATGAACGGACGGTTGGGGACGCTCGCGGGCGAGCATGTGGGGCAGTAAAAGCGCACATACTGGGTCGGCTCGCTGGTCACCACCATGGCGGCCGGTGCGTTGGCTACGAACGACGGGACGGCGCTGCAAGAGAGGGGAAGAATGTAAGCGTTGGCGTCCGCGCCGGTGGTGATCGAGGGTACCGAATTAGGAGGGCATTCAAATGGCGGCTTGTAGACCGTCCCTGTCACGATAGTGCCCGGCGGTAACGGGAGGCCGGATCCTGCTTGGGACCAAACTTCTCTCACGTCGCCACCGACCAAAACAGCGGCGGCGGCCAACACAATGGCGCCTCTCGTCAGGTTCAGCATCATCAGTTGCCCGCCTAGCTGCTCTGTTGCAGAACAAGCCTAATAGCAACTACGACGTTTAGGATGCTTCGCGAACAAGACCCGGGTTGCATTTTACCGGGTTGCATTTTCCACATATAATTTTTGGTCGTGCTGCGAAACGCATCGCTCGCCGCGTTCGTCACGAAACCAAACTGCCGGAAGGGTCGCACATCGACGCAGTCGCGACAGCGCGCGGCGGGCGAGGAGCAGATCAGAACTCGGGATGCTCCGATAAGCGGATGCCGAAGGTATCAGCGAACCCGCGTAAACCTGCAGCGGCGATGGTCAACGCGCGCGCGTCCCGGCGGCGCTCGATCCATTTGAGCTCCAGGCAGCGCCCGTACAAAGCGGCGCCGACCGCTGCCGCGAGGTGCCCGCGGCCCCAGCGCCGTCGGGTTCGCCTTCGACGTGAGCCACAGCTACACGCTGCCGATTCTGGCGAGCGTTTGCGCCAACCTCGTCGCGGCCGCCATCCTGGCGGCCACGTCGAAGGCGCCGGTATGATTATCTCTCCTATTCATCCTCCCCAAAGGAGCTGAGCGCGGCGTGGACGAGATTACGGAAAAGCTGGCGGAAATAGTCCCGCTGCCCCGGCGCCTGGATCATCATCAGCGCGATCAGCTCTTCCTTGGGCGCGATCCAAAACGCCGTGCCGGCGAGGCCGCCCCAAAAATATTCGCCCGGCGTTCCAGGCGTCGGCGCCAATCCGACCTCGCGGCGAACCGCGAATCCGAGCCCGAAGCGGTGTCCCGGCGGCAGGAGCGTCGTGGGCGGGATGCGGACATTCGGCCCGAGGTGATCGGCGGTCATGAACGCGACGGTCTTGCGTCCGAGGATGCGGATGCTTCCCAGCGCGCCGCCCGCGTAAAGCATCAGCGCGAAACGCGCGTAGTCATCCATGGTCGAGATGAGCCCACTGCCGGCCGATTCGAAACGCGGCGCGATGCGGGTTTCGATCAGCGGCTTTCCGGCGTCCCGGTCGTGCACGAACGGCTCGGCGAGCCGTTCGTGCTTGTCCGCGGGCGCGAAAAAGCCGGTATCGCGCATGCCGAGCGGCGCCAGGATGCGATCGTGCAGAAACTCGCCCAGCGTCTCTCCGGAGACGATCTCGACGACGCGGCCGAGCACATCGGTGGAATGGCTGTAGTTCCAGGACGCGCCCGGCTGATCGATCAGCGGCAGCTTAGCGATCTCGGCGACAAATTCGGCGTTGGTGAGATCGCGAAAGCGAAGCTGCGCCTCGGCGTAGAGGCGGTGCACCGCCGAGTCGCCGGTGAAGTCGTAGGTCAGCCCCGATGTATGGCGCAGCAGGTCCTGAATTGTAATGGCGCGCTCGGCCGCGACCAGTTCGAGCTTGCCATTCCGTTCGACGCCGACCTGAGGGTCGGCAAGCGCGGGGACGAATTTTGCGATCGGATCGGTGATGAAGAGCTTGCCCTCCTCGACCAGACTCATGAGCGCGACCGAGACGATCGGCTTGGTCATCGAATAAATGCGGAAAATAGCGTCGTCGGGCAGCGCCGGGCCTCCGGGTCTTAAGGCGCCAATGTCGCGCCGATAGGCGACCTGGCCACTCCGAGCGATCAACATGGAGATGCCCGGCACGCGCCCGGAATCGACCTCGCGCTGCATCACGGCGGTCAGTCTGGCAAGGCCCGCCGCGGACAGCCCGGCCTCCTCGGGGTCGGCCGTAGGCAGAGCGTCGGAGCAGTATGCGTGATGGTCGTTCACGGTCGGTCTTGGCGAGAGTTAGCCGTTAGGCGACGCCAAACCCTGCCCCAGTGCAGACCTTCACGCAATGCCGACCATCGCAGACTTCAGCCGCACCGGATCGACCTCAATTATCTAAGTAATTAAATCTAGAAAGTCGCCGGGACGAAGTGATTGAGCAAGGCCAGTCCGACGAGAAGGACGAGTCCGATGGTCAGGCTCCAGCCGATCAATTTCTTCTCGATCGGCAGCAGCGGCTCGACCGGCGCGTTACGCAATTCCTCGCGCAAGTCCGGGCGGATGTTCGACTGCGACATGATGCTCTCCTTGCGATCCTGTAGCTCTCAAGCGGCCACGGTCAACCGGCGAGAGGCGGCGTAATCCCGTTGAAGAAGATCCACGAGATCAACAGGCCGACCCAGACGACGAAGCCGAACAGGCTGACCAGATAGACGGCGGCGAGCTTGCCGAAACCCTCCTGCCACAACGTCTTGAAGTTCGAGAGCACGCCGATCGAGAAGAAGGTGAGAATGAAGAAGATGACGCGGAACGTGTTGGCCTCGCCGATCGCCGCGGGGACGTTCTTGGCAATATCCGCCGGCGTGCCGAGCGCGAGATAGAGCCCGACCAGGAACGTCACCACGAAGCCGATGATGAATTTGGGAAAGCGCTGCCAGATTTCCCACGCTTTCGCCTTGTCCTGCTCCGGCGTGACATTGATGTGGTTGGTCCAGATGTAGCCGAGGACAAAGGCCCAGATGCCGATGAAGATGTCGATGAACACCTTGATCGTCGCCGCGGTGCCGAGAATCCAGCCCGGCTGATAGTTGACGCCTTCGGCCGCGTTCTTCGCCAGGATCAGCGACTCGGTGATGCCGCCGGCGACAACGGCGGCGCCGTCGGTTTTGACGGCGAGACCCATCCAGGCGCCGGCTACCAGCGGCTCGTGCGACAGGAACGCCTGCGCGATGAACGGCAGGATGAGCACTTCAACCACCGCGAAGATCACGACCAGCGAAGACACCAGCACCGGCACCACGGGCCGGGCGCGGATGGCGCCGCCCACCGCGATCGCCGCGGAGACGCCGCAGATCGAGATGCCGGAGGCGAGCGGCGCCGCCCATTCGCGGCTGAAGCCGAACCACTTGCGGGCAACGAAATAAACCACCGCCCAGTAGATAAGATACGCTTCGACGATCGCGGCGACCCCGCGCAGGATCAGCGAGCTTGCGAGACCGAGCTTTCCCGCCGCCGTCACCGCGAACACGCCGCCGAGAATGACGATGGCGACCTTGATGTAGAGTTCCGGCCGTACCGCATCCTTGACCGCTTCGGCGAAGCGCGGAAAGAAATTAGCGATGATCAGTCCGGCGATGAGCGCGAAAATATAGCCGCCTTCATTGGTGAGTTTCAGCGACCAGCTGATGCCGAATTTCTGTTGTTCGGCCGCGGTGACCGCCGCGAAATGGGCGAAGTTGCCGATCACCCAGCTCGCATAGGCGATCCAGAACACAGCGGTAAAAGCCAGCGCGAACCGCGTTACGTTGCTCTTGAGCGCGACGGCGGCGGCACTGAGCACCACCAAAAGCGCTACATAAGTTGCGACCAACGCGCCGACCCCGCCGATCGAAGAGAAGTCCTTCGAAGTCGTTCGCAGCGCCTGGCCCAAATTGCTCCAGACCGAAGTGGTAACCACCCAGCCGATTAGATCGACATGGGCGAGCGCCGCCAGGGCGAGAACGAAAATAGCCAAGCCTAGGACGACCGCGAGCCAGTCCTCGTTGATCGGTGCGGTTACTGCGTCTGCGCGCCGCGCAGGAATGCCGTTAAGAGTCGTGTCGGACATGTCATTTCTCGCCGGCAAACCCGGCCCTTCTGAAATGAAATCGATGAAGGGGGGCCGGGAAGTCAATGCGACGAGCTAAAATAAGAGAATCTTGGTTGAGCCGCTTAGCTTCAGGCGAATGAACTCGCCCAAACCGGGCGCGCCATGAAACAAAGTTTTCGCGGCTTTCCGAGTCGATGTGCTCGACTTTGGCCTAGGCGGCCGCTTGGCTGGTGAGGCGACCCATCTCGCGCTACACGAGCTGCCGATAGAGCCCGTCGCGCCGAACCAGGAGATCGGGCGGGCCGTTCTGCACAACCTTGCCGAGCTGCAGCACGACGACGCGGTCGAAATTCCTGACCGTCGAAAGGCGATGCGTAATGGCGATCACCGTACGTCATCGAGGACCTGCCGGCCGGCATGCGCACCCTCGTCGGCGAACGCGGCGTCAAGCTCTCCGGCGGGCAGCGCGAGTGGGGCCTCGCGCCCAAACGCTTGATGGGTCGCTATCTGCGCGAGCACCCTACGTTGAAGTACTTCTTCTTCGGCGGCAAGGGCGGCGTGGGCAAGACCGTCTTCGCCGGAGCCGCCGCCATCGGGCTCGCCCGGCAGGGACGCCGCACGCTGCTCGTTTCGACCAATCCCGTGCACAGCCTGACGGGTTTGTTCGGCTACGACATGCTCGGCAAACACGTCCCCGTCGAGGGCGTGCCCAACCTCTGGGCCTTTGAGATCGACACCCGGGAGAGCATCGAGCGCAGCAAGGTGGAGATCCGCGAGAAGATTCGCTGGTTTCTCAAGTTCGCCGACATCACCACCAAGGCCGACGACTTTGTGGAGTCGGCGAGATGAACCCGGCGTTCGAAGAATCGGCCATGTTCGAGAACATGATCGATCTCATGTTCAAGAATGAATACGACGTCTACGTCTTCGACACCGCGCCCACCGCCAATGCGCGGCGCCTGCTCGGCATGTCGTCCGTCTATTCGCTTTGGGTCAACAAGATGCTCAAGAGCCGCGAGGAGGCGCGCACCTTGCGCGAGATGCTCTCCTTCACGAAGAAAAAGGAGAAAGACCCGCTGATGGAATACCTCGTCTCCTTCCGCGACCGGATGGAGCACGCTCGCAAGCTTCTCACCAACCCCTCGCTCACGTCATTCTTCTTCGTGACGCTGCCGGAGGCGCTGCCGATCGCCGTGGTCACCCGCTTCATCCAGTGGTTCAAGGACTTCGGAATTCCCGTTGGCGGCGTTCTCGTCAACATGGTCATCGACTCCGCATCGCTCGGTCCGAACGCCGCCGCGTTCGTCAAGAACCGCGTGGCCATGCAGCAGGAGCATATGCAGACCATCTGGCGGGAGTTCGACGACAGCGTCCGCGCCATCGTGCCGCTGTTCGAGACCGAGGTGCGCGGCGTGCCAATGCTCGAGCGCCTGTGCGACGCCATCTTCGCGGCCGACGACGCGAAGCCTGCGCAGAGTGCCGGCGTCGGCGCGCCGTAGGAAGTCGCGGCGCGAAGGTGATCACTAGGAAAGTGGCGGCGAGCCCGCGCGGCGGGATCTGGGTTTGCGGCTGGCCCGGCGGTTCGTCGCGAATTGACCCACGTCAAGGCTGGCTCGATCTACGTCGTGTATCTTGCCGGCTTAGACAAAGCGAAGGGCGGCCATGGAATTCGAGCGAATCCGAAAGCGTCCAGAGGATTGCGTCGGCGCCAGCCTTCAGGACTACGATGGCTATGCCAAACAATTTACATGGGCGAAGGCCCGGACGTTGCTCGACGGTCTACCCGACGGCGGTCTCAACATCGCGCATGAGGCCGTCGACCGCCATGTGTTGGCCGGCCGCGGCGACAAGCTGGCATTGCGGTGGATCGGCCGCGACGATCAGATTCGTGATTTCAGTTACGCGGCGCTACGCGCGCAGACGAACCGCTTCGCCAATGTTCTGGCGCAGCACGGCATCGCCAAGGGCGACCGAGTCTATTTGCTTCTCGGGCGCAATGCGGAACTCTACATCGCCGCTCTCGGTACGCTGAAAAATGGCAGCGTGTTGTCGCCGATGTTCTCGGCGTTCGGGCCGGAGCCAGCCAAGGCGCGCATGACGATCGGCAATGCCAAAGCGCTGGTCACCACCGAAGCGTTCTATCGGCGCAAGATCGAGCCTTGGCGCAAAGAGCTCGCGAGCCTGCAGCATGTGTTCCTCATCGATTGTTCGAGCAAGCCTCCGCCCGACACTATCGACCTTAACGCAGCATTGGCGCAGGCGTCGGATTCCTTCGAGACGGTATGGACGAGCCCCGAAGACATGGCTCTCTTGCACTTCACCAGCGGCACCACCGGAAAGCCGAAGGGCGCCGTGCACGTGCACGAAGCCGTTGTCGCGCACCACATCACCGGCCAGCTCGCGCTCGACTTGCATGCTGACGATATCTTCTGGTGCACAGCTGATCCCGGATGGATAACCGGGACCTCGTACGGGATCATATCGCCGCTGACGAACGGCGCGACCATGATCGTGGACCAGGCCGAGTTCGACGCCGAGCGGTGGTGTCGGACTCTGCAAGACCAGAAGGTCACAATCTGGTACACGGCGCCGACGGCCATCCGAATGCTGATGAAAACCGGCGCTGATTTTCCGAAGCGGTTCGATCTGTCAAAATTGCGCCTGATGGCGAGCGTCGGCGAGCCGCTCAATCCGGAAGCGGTGGTGTGGGGTGTCGAAGCGTTCGGCAAGCCCTTCCACGATAATTGGTGGCAGACCGAGACCGGCGGCATCATGATCTCGAATTATCTGTCGATGGACGTGAAGCCGGGCTCGATGGGGCGGCCCCTGCCAGGGGTTACCGCCGGCATCGTCGAGCACCTGGAAGATGGTGGCGTGCGCGAAATCACCAAGCCTATGGCCATGGGCGAGCTCGCATTGCGGCCCGGCTGGCCGTCGATGATGCGGGCCTACCTCAATGAAGAGGAACGCTATCGCAAGTGCTTCGTGGGCGGCTGGTATCTCACCGGCGATCTCGCGATGCGCGACAGCGACGGCTATTTTTGGTTCGTCGGCCGCGGCGATGACGTCATCAAGAGCGCCGGCCATCTCATCGGCCCGTTCGAAGTGGAAAGCGCGCTGATGGAGCATCCTGCCGTTGCGGAGGCCGGCGTCATCGGCATTCCCGACCCGACCGCCGGCGAGGTGGTCAAGGCCTACGTTGCGCTCAAGGGCGGTTTCGAGCCGAGCGAGGCGCTGCGCAAGGAATTGCTCGGCCACGCGCGCAAGCTTCTCGGGCCGGCGGTGGCGCCGAAAGATATTGCGTTCCGGCAGAACTTGCCAAAGACCCGCAGCGGCAAGATCATGCGCCGCCTGCTCAAGGCCCGCGAGCTCGGCCTGCCCGAGGGCGACATTTCGACGCTCGAAAGCGAGGAGCGATGACCGCACTAGCCGACAAGCCGCACCTGTCGCGCGAGCACATGTTGGATCTCTTTAAGCAGATGATCCGTATCCGTCACTTCGAGGACAAGTGCTACGAGCTCTATACGCAAGAGAAAATCCGCGGCTTTATGCATCTTTACGATGGCGAGGAGGCGATCGCGGTTGGCATCATCCCGGTGTTGGAGAAACGCGACCGGATTGTCAGTGCCTATCGCGAGCACGGACACGCGCTGGTGCGCGGCGTGCCGATGACAGCGGTCATGGCCGAAATGTACGGCAAGCAGGAAGGCTGTAGCCGCGGACGCGGCGGCTCCATGCATTTGTTCGACCGGGCCACGAATTTCCATGGCGGCAATGCCATCGTCGGCGGCGGCCTGCCGCTGGCGGTTGGGTTGGCGCTTGCCGACCATATGCAAGGTGGTGACATCGTTGTTGTCTGCTTTTTTGGGGACGGGGCCGTTGCCGAAGGCGAGTTTCACGAAAGCTTGAATCTGGCCGCGTTGTGGGGTCTGCCGGTGCTATTCGTTTGTGAAAACAATCTCTATGGGATGGGAACGGCATTGGCTCTTTCAGAATCCGAAACCGACATTCAACGAAAAGCGGCGTGCTATCGAATCGCTGCCGAGGCTGTCGACGGCATGGATGTGGTTGCCGTCGAAGCCGCCGCTCGTCGGGCCATTCACGCGGTAAGAAACAACCGCAAGCCGTATTTTCTGGAATGCCGGACCTATCGGCTGCGCGCGCATTCGATGTTCGACGCCCAACTTTACCGCGACAGGACTGAGATCGAAGCCTGGCGCCCGAAGGAGCCGATCATTCGGTTCCAAGGATGGCTGCAGTCCAATCATATGATTCATCCGGAAGACATTCCGCGCATCGAAGCCGAGGTCGATGCCGAAATAGCCGAAGCGATCGCCTTCGCTGAGGCAGGGACCTGGGAGCCGGTGGAGCACCTCACGCGCTTCGTTTATGCGGAAAGCGCCGTTCCGGCCGACCGGTGAAACATCATGCAGCAAGAAACGGCCCGATCAGGAACGATCGAGATCACGTACCGCGAAGCGGTTCGCGAGGCTATTCGCGACGCGATCAAACGCGACAATCGCGTTTTTCTGATGGGTGAGGACGTCGGCCGCTACGGCGGCTGCTATGCGGTGACCAAGGGGCTCTTTGCCGAACTCGGCCCTGAGCGGATTCGCGATACGCCGCTCTCCGAGTCGGGATTCACCGGCGCCGGCATCGGGGCGGCGATGGCTGGCATGCGCCCCATCGTCGAATTGATGACGGTGAATTTCAGTCTGCTCGCGCTTGATCAGATCCTCAACAACGCGGCGACGATCCGTCACATGTCGGGAAACCAGTTCGGCGTGCCGCTGGTCATCCGCATGGCGACCGGCGCCGGCCGCCAGCTCGCCGCCCAGCATTCGCACAGCCTCGAAGGCTGGTACGCGCATATTGCCGGCATCAAAGTGCTGGCGCCGGCGACGGTCGAGGATGCGCGAGGCATGCTGTGGACGGCTTTGGAGGATCCTGATCCGGTACTGATCTTTGAAAATGTCATGCTCTACAATATGAGCGGCAAGCTCGCCGCCGATGCCGGACCGGTCAACATTGATAAAGCAGCCGTCCGCCGTCCGGGCCGCGACATTTCGCTCATCACGTATGGCGGCTCGCTGTGGAAGACCCTCGATGCGGCCACAACACTTGCGGCCGAAGGCATCGAGGCGGAGGTAATCGATTTGCGCAGCCTGCGGCCGCTCGATGACGCGACCATCATGGCATCGGTCGCCAAGACCCGGCGGGCGGTTATCATTGATGAAGGTTGGCGCAGCGGCAGCCTGGCGGCGGAAGTCGGCATGCGCATCGTCGAGCAGGCGTTCTGGGCGCTTGATGCGCCGATCGGCCGCGTCTGCAGTGAAGAGGTACCTGTTCCTTATCCCAGCCATCTCGAAAACGCGACGATCCCGCAGGCCCCTAAGATCGTCGCGGCCGCAAAGGCCGCGTTGGGGAGACCGTAGGAGCACGCCGTGGCTGAATTCCGCATGCCCTCCCTTGGTTCCGATATGGCGGCGGGCACGCTGGTCGAGTGGCTGGTCAAACCCGGCGATTGGGTCAAGCGCGGTGATATTGTCGCGGTGATCGAGACGCAGAAGGGCGCAATCGAGATCGAAACTTTCCAGCCCGGCCAGATCGAAAAGATCCTTGTCGATCTCCATACCAAGGTGCCGGTCGGCACGCCGCTGGCACTGATCAGAATGGAAGGCGAAGCCAAGCTAGGTGCTGCGGCGCCCGCTCCGCCGCCGGCCGTCCCGATTGCGGCGCCACCTTCAGTACCGGTTTCCGTGGCGCCGCCATCGCCTCCGCCTCCGCCCGTCGCGCCTCGCGCCGCTGCGCGCGCGCCGGCCTCGCCAGCCGCGCGGCGCCTCGCTGAAGAACGCGGCATCGACCTGTCAACGGTGACCGGTAGCGGCCCAGCAGGCGCGATAACTTATACCGACGTCAAGCGCCGTCTCGCCGAGGCGGTCGCTGCGCCGGAAAAGAGGCGAGCGCCTTGGCTTGATCTCGATGCGATGCGGACGGCCATCGCCGCCGCGATGGCGCGATCGAAGCGGGAAATCCCGCATTATTATCTCGAGCATCAGGTCGATGTGACGGCTTGCGAACAATGGCTGGCGCAGAAGAACGCGACTCTGCCGCCAGAGAATCGCTTGTTATTCGGGGCGCTGCCAATCAAGGCGGCCGCCGCGGCGGCGCGCCGCTTTCCCGCTTTCAATGGGTTCTATCGCGACAACAAATTCGAACCGGCGCAGGCCGTGCATGTCGGCGTAGCGATTGCCATTCGCGGTGGCGGGTTGGCGGCGCCGGCGCTGCACGATACCGACCAGTTGCCGCTCGACGAGCTGATGAATCGCATGCGCGACCTAGTGCAACGCACGCGGGCCGGCCGCATCCGGAGCTCGGAGATGTCCGATCCGACCATTACGGTATCGAGCCTCGGCGATCGCGGCGTCGAAGCCCTGTACGGCATCATCTATCCGCCGCAGGTCGCAATCCTCGGGTTCGGCAAGACAGTGGTGCGACCGTGGGTGGTTGACGGCGCCATCGGGCCTCGCTCCGTGATCACCATCACGCTCTCCGCCGACCATCGCGTGAGCGATGGACACGCGGGTGCATTGTTTTTGGCCGAGATTGGCAAGCTCTTAGAGGAGCCGAGCAAGCTATGGACCGTTCCGACATTCGCGAAGTGATACAAGAAGAGCTCAATAACATCGCGCCAGAAATCGATTTGGCGAGCGTCGATCCGGCTGCGGATCTGCGCGAGGCTCTCGACATCGATTCCATGGACTTCCTGAACTTCGTCACCGCCATCCACCATCGCCTCGGTCTCGATATCCCCGAGGTCGACTATCCGAAGCTCGTCACGCTCGATAGGGCCGTCGCCTACATCGAGGCGAAACTCGGATCGAGCAAGACGTAAGACGCCACAAAGCTACGGGAAGGATCCCCGCAAAATGCAGGCTAATGCGAAGCCAGAATGGCCATGAAGCCGTCCGTGGAGTAAAGTTGGCTGAGAAGCTAACGTCCTGAAGAACAGAGTTCAGGGCGGACAAAAAAGGAATTTTTGGGGACGGAATACGATGACAGTTGAATCACTGACTGTTGAATCGGATCTCGCCGTGTCGTAGTCGGGGCGTTGGGGTCAACTGGTCTGCGGCATCGCTTGTATGGTGATGATCGCTAACCTGCAATATGGCTGGACGCTCTTCGTCAATCCAATCGATCAGAAATATCACTGGGGTACCACCGCAATTCAAGTTGCGTTCAGTGTTTTCATCGCGACCGAGACGTGGCTAGTGCCTGTGGAAGGCTGGTTCGTCGACCGTTTCGGTCCGCGCGTGGTCGTGGCACTCGGCGGCGTTTTCGTCGCTGGCGCCTGGACGCTGAATTCCTTCGCTAGTTCGCTTTGGGAATTGTACGTTGCCGCGGCTTTGTCCGGTGTCGGCGCTGGCGCAGTCTACGGTACGTGCGTGGGCAATGCGCTCAAATGGTTTCCCGACTTTCGCGGCCTGGCTGCCGGACTGACCGCTGCGGGATTCGGCGCCGGCACGGCCGCGACCGTCATCCCCATCCGCGAGATGATACTCGCCTATGGATACGAGTCCGCGTTCCTTGGGTTCGGGCTGGGGCAGGGGCTCATCATTGTGCTCTTGTCGCGTCTGTTGCGCGCGCCGCAGGCCGGTGAAACGCCAAAGCCTGCGATGCGGCTGACCCATTCGCTGCGGGATTACACACCGCTTGAAATGCTTAAATCGCCGGTCTTCTGGCTGCTCTATGCAATGTTCGTCATGGTCGCCGCGTCGGGTCTGATGGCGACGGCGCAAATCGCACCCATCGCCAAGGATTTTGGGCTCGCCGATCAACCGGTAAACATCGTCTTCGTCACCGCCACCACGCTCAGCGCGGCACTCGTGATTGACAACATTCTGAACGGCTTGGCGCGGCCGTTCTTCGGCTGGATCTCCGATGTCATCGGTCGCGAAATCACCATGGGCGTCGTCTTCACGCTTGGG
>JBEKSB010000117.1:0-12966 GCA_049517455.1 Xanthobacteraceae bacterium | reverse complement strand
TTGGAGCGGGCGAAGGGATTCGAACCCTCGACCCCAACCTTGGCAAGGTTGTGCTCTACCCCTGAGCTACACCCGCATCCGAGAAGGGTAAGCGGCGACGCTACCGGCGCCGCGGGGCAATGCTATGCCAAAGAGCGGCCGTCTTGGCAACCGCTACCCCGCCGGACTATGAAGCCCGCCGATATGCTGCCCGCCTCGCCCGCCGACCTGTTCGCCTATCTCGATAGCCTTGGCATCGTCCACCAGACCTTGAACCATGCACCGGTCTTCACGGTCGAGGACGCGCGCACGCATGACCGCCCGGCCGGCGGGTATACCAAGAACCTGTTCCTGCGCGACAAGAAGGGGGCGCTCTATCTCGTGGTCGCGCCGGAGGACGCGGCGATCGAATTGAAGTCGCTGCACCGCCTGCTCGGTGCGACCGGACGCTTCTCTTTTGCCTCGGCCGATCTTATGCGCGAATTGCTGGGCGTCGAGCCCGGTTCGGTGACGCCGTTCGCCGTGATGAACGACAACACCGGCCGGGTGGCCGTCATCCTCGATGCCGCCATGATGGTGCACGACGTGCTGAACTTTCATCCTCTGGTCAACACCGGCACCACGACCATTTCCCGCGAGGGACTGGTCCGGTTCCTCGAAGCCACCGGGCACCGGCCGCGGATCGAGGCGGTTTCGGCCATTCCGGGCTGATGCTCACGATTGCATTCGGCCCGCTTCTTCCCATTTAATCAGTCGAATAGGGGAGATTGCGGCCCGCTGGGTCCAAAAGGGAAGGCGTATCAAGGAGATGTTGCAGCAAGCACAAGCCGCCGCCGCGGACACGCTGGTCAAGGACACGACCACGCAAACCTTCGTCAAGGATGTCGTCGAAGAATCGAAGCGCCAGCCGGTGCTGATCGACTTCTGGGCGCCCTGGTGCGGACCCTGTAAGCAGCTAACGCCGGTCCTTGAGAAAGCGGTGCGCGCCGCCAAGGGCAAGGTGAAGCTCGTCAAGATGAACATCGATGAGCACCCGGCGATTCCCGGCCAAATGGGCATCCAGTCCATCCCGGCCGTGATTGCTTTCGTCAACGGCCAACCGGCCGACGGTTTCATGGGGGCGCTGCCGGAAAGCCAAGTGGTGGCGTTTCTCGAACGCCTCACCAAGGACACCATCGGCGGCGAGGCCAAGGATCTACTCAAGGCCGCCGATGCGGCGCTGGCCGATGGCGATGCCGCGAGCGCGGCGAACCTTTATGCGGAGCTCCTCGCCGAGGACAACGGCAACGTGCAGGCGCTGGCGGGCCTGGCGCGCTGCTACGTCGAAACCGGCGCGCTCGAGCAAGCGCAGCAGACGCTGGCTCTGGTCCCGGATTCGAAGCGCAACGAATCGTCCGTCGTCGCAGCGCTTGCCGCCTTGCAACTGGCCGAGCAGGCCAAGTCGCTTGGCCCGATCGCCGAACTGGAGCAGAAGGTAGCGGCCAATCCGCTCGACCATCAGGCGCGCTTCGATCTCGCGCTCGCGCTCAACGGCAAAGGCCAGCGGCTCGATGCGCTCGAACAGCTGATCGGCATCGTCAGGCGCGACCGCAAATGGAACGATGACGGCGCCCGCAAGCAGCTCATTCAGTTCTTCGATGCATGGGGTCCGGCCGACGAAGCTACGATCGAGGGCCGCAAGCGGCTATCCTCGATCCTGTTCGCTTAGCCTCTTAGTGCCTTCGCGGGCAGGCCAGCCGCGTTCGGTCGCGTGCGGAGCACGACATGTCGATCAATGCGATCTACAAGGGGCCTGACGACCTCCCCGGCGTGATCGCGATATTCCCACTGCCGGGGGCCTTGCTGTTGCCGCGCGGGCAGATGCCGCTCAACATTTTCGAGCCGCGCTATCTGGCGATGGTCGACGACGTGATGCGCTCCGGGCTACGCGTGATCGGCATGATCCAGCCCGATCCAGCCCATCCCGGCCCCGATCCGACCAAGCCGCATTTGTTTCGGGCAGGCTGCGTCGGGCGGATCACGCAACTCGCCGAAAGTGGCGACGGCCGCTACCTGATCCAGCTCACCGGCGTCGCGCGCTTCCGCATCGAGGAAGAGCTTGCCGTTACGACGCCTTACCGGCAATGCCGGGTGACCTATCAGCCCTTCCTGGCCGACTTCACCGCGCGCAAGGGCGAGAACGAGGTCGACCGCAAAACACTGTTGCGCACGCTCGCGGATTTCCTGAAAGCCAACAACCTCAAAGCTGATTGGGAAGGTATCGAGAACGCACCCAACGAAGCTCTGGTCAATGCGCTGGCGATGATGTCGCCCTATGGCCCGGCGGAGAAGCAGGCGCTCCTGGAAGCACCGGACCTGAAAACCCGTGCCGAGATTCTGGTCGCCGTCACCGAGATCGAGCTCGCCCGGGGCAAGACGGGTGAGACCCCATTGCAGTGACGACAAACGACATGGCCGGCGACGGGCCCTTGTGAATATGCTTTGCTATAAGTGAAGTCGCATTGGAGCTTGCCATGTCATCCGATCATCCCGGCGACGTTATCGATCCGAAGCTGTTGGAAATCCTGGTCTGCCCGCTGACCAAATGTCCGCTCGAATACGACGCGGAGAAGCAGGAGCTGATCTCCCGCGCAGCCAAGCTTGCTTATCCGATCCGCGACGGCATCCCGATCATGCTGCCCGAGGAAGCGCGGCGGATCGATTGACGCGCTGTGCGTTTCGCCTAAGGCGGAGAGAACATCCGTGATCAAGATCTGGGGGCGGAATACTTCGTCGAACGTGCAAAAAGTGATGTGGGCGATCGGCGAGATCGGGCTATCGCATGAGCGTATCGATATCGGTGGGCCGTTCGGAAAAAATCGCGAGGCGGCCTATCTCGCCATGAACCCGAACGGGCTGGTGCCGACACTCGAGGAAGAGGACGGTTTCCTGCTCTGGGAGTCGAACTCGATCGTGCGTTATCTGGCGGCCAAGCATCGCGCCGGCGTGCTCGAACCGGCCGATCTGTGTGCCCGGGCGCGAGCCAGCGCCTGGATGGATTGGCAACTCAGCGTTCTTGCGCCGGCGATCACTCCCGGTTTCGTGGGCTTGGTCCGCACGCCGCCGGAAAAGCGCGACCACGCGGCGATCGAAGAATCGAAAAAGAAGACGACGGCGGCGATCGGTATTCTCGATGCCGAGCTCGCCAAGAGCGCGTTCGTCGCGGGCGACGCTTTCTCCTACGGCGACATTCCGGCCGCCGTTATGGCCAATCGCTATCGCCAGCTAGTGCCGGAACGGCCGCCGTTGCGCCATTTCGAGCGCTGGTACGCGGCGATCTCCGCGCGTCAGGCTTTCAAGGACCAAGTCGCCGCCGTGCCGCTGGCGTAAGCTGCCTACTCCGCCGCGGCCCGCGCGGCGCCGGATTGGGTCGACACGATGTAATCCATTGCCGCCTGCACGCCGCCCTTCTTGTGCGGCACGCCGGCAAGCTCCAGCGCCATTTCCGTCGCCCCTAACGCCCCGATCATCATCGCGTCGTTGACGTCGCCCATATGACCGATGCGGAAGTATTTTTTTGCGTAGGGGCCGAAGCTCGCGCCATAGGAAATGTTGAACGTGTTGAGTGCGACGCCGCGGAATTGATCGGCATCGTGGCCGTCGGGAAGGAGCACGGCTGTCACTGTCGGCGAGTAGTATCGCGGCTCGCGGCAGAGGATTTCGAGCCCCCAGGTCCGCACCGCGCGGCGCGTCGCCTCGGCGAGCCGGTGGTGGCGCGCGAAAACGTTGTCGAGACCTTCCTCGTGCAGCATCTCGATCGACGTATCGAGCCCGTACAGCATCTGCGTCGCTGGCGTGTAGGGAAAGAAGCCCTGCTTGTACATCATTAGCATGTCGTCCCATTGAAAGAACGATCGCGGCAGCTTTGCCGTCTTCGCCGCGCGCAGCGCCTTCTCGCTCACGGCGTTGAACGACATGCCGGGCGGCATCATCAAGCCCTTCTGCGCGCCGCCGACGGTGACATCGACGCCCCATTCGTCGTGGCGGTAATCGGTCGAGGCGAGCGAGGAGATGGTGTCGACCAAAAACAGCGCCGGATGGCCGGCCGCGTCGATGGCTTTGCGGATCTCGCCGATCGGGGAGAGGCACCCGGTCGCAGTCTCGTTGTGCAGCACGCAGACCGCTTTGATCTCGTGCGCCTTGTCCTTGCGCAAATGCTCTTCGATGACTTTCGGATCGGCGCCGACACGCCAATCGGTTTTGATGAATTCGGGCTTGAGACCCAACCGCTCCGCCATGACTTTCCACAGCGTGGCGAACTGGCCGGTCTCGACCATCAACACCCGGTCGCCGGGCGACAACGTGTTGGTGAGCGCCCCTTCCCAGGCACCGGTGCCGGTTGCGGTATAGATGATCACCGGCTGCGTGGTCTTGAAGATGGTCTTGATGCCTTCGAGCACGCGCTTGGCGAGCTTGGCGAATTCAGGGCCGCGCTGGTCGATGAGCGGCATGTCGATGGCCCGCAGCACGCGGTCGGGAACGGGCGTCGGTCCGGGAATTTGCAGGAAATGGCGCCCCGGAAGACGTGAAGCATTCTGCGGCATGTATCGGCACTCCGTCGGACGCTTCTCAAAATCCCGGCCGCGCCTGTCCGATGGCGCCGCGGCGCGGTCTTGATCCCCGAATGCTCCATGCGGGTCAAGTCTCTTGTTCCCAGCCTTTTGTCGCAGACTTGGGGCCGAAAAAGCTGTTGGACCGAGAAGTCTCCGGCCAAGAGCTTCTCGAGACAATAAGGCCGCCCCGGCTTGGGCGGCCTTTGTAGTAGCGGACGGAACAATCCAATTACTGCGGGACGCCCGGAACGGCGAAGTTGCGATATTTCGCATATTGCTCGCCGACCGCGCGGATTTTCTTATAATCCGCCGAATTAAACCATTCGTTGAGCTGCTCCATGCTGTCCCAGACCAAAATTCCGGCAGTATCTTTTGGCGGGTCTCCTGCGAACGCAGTCGGTTTGCCCGCGGCAAGCACGCGTCCGCCGTGGGCTTTGATCGTTGCCACAGCTATAGGCAAATATTCTTTGGTATAGGCCTCGCGATTGGTGAACTCGTTCTCAAAGATAAAATAGACGGGCGGGTTGGCTTGCGCGTGAAGGCCTTGAACAGCCGCGGCCCCCAATGCGGCACCGGCAAGCATGAAACCGATCGCGTATCTGACTTTCATGAGTCCCCCCTCCGATTGCTCGCGACCCGCACTGAGCGCGGGCGCGAAAATCTCGTCGTTAAAAGCTATCGCGAGCGGAAAGCGGGCGCAATTGGGTCAATTTCGACCGTTCGAACGACGGCCGCTAGCGCTCCGCGCCGAGCGCGCTCTCATGCCAGCGCCGCAGCGCCAGATAATTGATGAGCGAAAGCAAATAAAAGATCACGATGCCGGCGAGCGAAAGCAGTAGCAGCGCCGCGAACATGCGCGGGATATTGAGGCGATAACCCGACTCGGCGATGCGGTAGGCAAGACCCGAGCCGGCGCCCGCCGAGCCCGCCGCGATCTCCGCGACCACCGCGCCGATTAGCGACAGCCCGCCGGCGATGCGCAAGCCTCCCAGAATGTAGGGCAGCGCCGACGGCAGCTTCAGGCGCCACAGCACCTGCCCGCGCGAAGCGCCGTAGAGCGAAAACAGATCGGCGAGATTGCGGTCGACCGAGTGCAATCCGAGCGTCGAGTTTGCCAGCACCGGAAAGAACGCAACGATCCAGGCGCACGCCAAAACCGCCGCGTGCTGCGGCAGGTAGATCAGCAGGAGCGGCGCGATGGCAACGATCGGCGTCACCTGCAGGATCACCGTGTAGGGATACAAAGAATATTCGAGAATTCGCCACTGATTGAACAGCACGGCCAAGCCGACGCCGCCGGCCGCCGCGAGCAGAAAACCCTCGAAGGTGGTCATGAGCGTGACCAGAAGCGATTGCGACAGCAAGACCCAGTCGTCGACAAGTGTCCGCAAGATGACGCCCGGCGCGGGCAGCACATAGGGCGGGATGTCTTCGATCCGCACCACCAATTCCCAGATGGCAAGACCGAGCGCGAGCACGACGATCGGCAAGGCGATGCGCAACGTCCGGTCGCGGCGTTCGTGCGTGGAGGGGCGCGCGGTCATGGCTCGCCTCCCGCCGCCATGGCTTGCGCCAAAGCTTCCGAGGCGCGGCGACAGAAGGCTGCGTATTCGGGCGAGGTACGGAAATTCCGGTCGCGCGGATAAGGTGCGTTGACGGCAAGTTCGGTGAAGACGCGCCCGGGACGCGCCGCCATCACCACAACCCGGCTCGACAGATAGACCGATTCGAACACCGAATGGGTGACGAAGATGACGGTCGTGCGCAGCGCCTGCCACATCCGCAGCAGATCGTCGTTGAGCTTAAAGCGCGTGATCTCGTCGAGCGCGGCGAACGGCTCGTCCATCAGCAAAAGTTGCGGCTCGGTGACGAGCGCGCGCGCGATCGAGACGCGCATGCGCATACCGCCGGATAGTTCGCGCGGATAGGCATCGCGGAATACCGACAAGCCGACGCGGTCGAGCACCGCCCGGACACGCTCCGCTGCGTTGATCTCAGGTGCGCCCTTAAGCTCGATCGGCAGCGATACATTGTTGAAGACGGACGCCCACGGCATCAGCGTCGGCTCCTGGAACACAAAGCCGATCCGGCTTGCGCTCTGCCGCGGCGCCGTCGCGGACGACCATTGCACGGCGCCTTCCGTCGGCTCGCTTAAGCCCGCGATGATGCGCAACGCCGTCGATTTTCCGCACCCCGACGGACCGAGCAGCGCGACGAATTCGCCGGGCCGAACTTCAAGATCGAGCCCGGCGAGCGCGCGCGTGCCGCTGGGAAATTCCTTGCCGACACCGCGCAGCGCAACGAGCGGGGCTGACTGCATTGCGGTCGCCGGTCGCATCGTATCGCTATGGCTTCGGCCGCAGATCGAGCCCGGCTTTCTTGTCGACGAATTGCAGCGTGTAGGATTTGCGGTAATCGAGATCGGCCTTGGCAACGCCGGCGCGCACCATCTTGTCGAAGAAATCCTTCATGTGCGCATCGGTCATGGCGCCTAGGCCGAGCGTTAGGGCATCCCCGGAATCGACAATGCCATACTCCTTCATCTCGGCGACCGAGTAGGCCAGAAGCTCGTCGGTCATTTCCGGATTCTGGCTCTTGATCAGCGCGTTGGCCGCGCGATTGTCGCCGTAGATGTAATTGTACCAGCCGATGATCGATGCATCGACAAAGCGCTGCACCAGATCGGGCTTCTTCTCGACAAGCTCGCGCCGGGTCTCGATCAACGTCGAATAGGCGCTGAAACCTTGATCGGCGAGCAGGAATATTTTGGGCTTGAACTTGCCCTCCTTCTCGATGGCGAAAGGCTCCGACGTCACGTAGCCCTGCATCGCGCTCTTCTTATCGGCGAGGAAAGGTTGCGGATTGAAGGTGTAGGGCTTGACCTGGTCGTCCTTGAAGCCGAAATCGGCCTTGAGCCATTGATAGTAGGTCGCCATTCCCTCGCGGGAGACGAACAGCGTCAGCTTTTTCAGATTCTCGAACTTGTCGATACCCTGATCGGGATGCGCGATCAGGACCTGTGGGTCCTTCTGGAACATGGCGGCGACTTCGATCGTCGGCACGTTGTGCTCGACCGCGTCGAAACCTTGCAGCGTATTGGCGCTCAGATAGAAGTCGATCTTGTCGACGAGCAACAACATCCGGTTGTTGGCGTTCGGACCGCCCGGCAGAATGGTCACGTCGAGGCCATACTTGCGGTATGTGCCGTCGGCGACAGCTTGATAAAAGCCGCCGTGCTCGGCCTCGGCCACCCAATTGGAGCCGAACGTGACCTTGTCGAGCGTTTGGGCGGAAGCCGTTCCGATCGCAGCGGACGCAAATACGACAAGCGTAGCGAGCGCTTTACGCGGCATCGTGGCAAACGGCATAGCCTGCTCCTTTTTCCGCCGGTAACGTGAGAATATGGGAGCCTGGCATTATTGGCGAGTGAGCACCCCATGAACCTGCCCAGGCGAGACTGGACGGAGATGACCTGGCAGGAAATTGCCGGCGCGGGCGACGCGACCGGCCGCTGGATCGCCGTGTTGCCACTTGCCGCCGTGGAGCAGCACGGGCCGCATTTGCCGCTCGGCGTCGATACCTTCATCGCCGAGGCCTATCTGGCGCGGGTGCGCAAAATCCTCCCCGAAGAGCTGCCGGTGACGTTCCTGCCGGTGCAGCGCATCGGCGTCTCCGTCGAGCACCTTGCCTATCCCGGCACGCTGACGGTGTCGGCGGCGACCGCGATCGGGGCATGGACCGAGCTCGGCGAGAGCCTGGCGCGGACGGGACTGCGCAAGCTCGTGCTCGTCACCAGCCACGGCGGCAATGTCGCGACGATGGAATTGGTGGCGCGCGAGTTACGCACGCGACTGCGCATGCTGGCGGTCACCGTCGGCTGGCACCGCTTCGGTTATCCGAATGACACATTTTCGGGCGAAGAGAAGCGGCACGGTATTCACGGCGGCGACATCGAGACCTCGCTTATGCTCGCCGCGCGGCCGGAGACGGTACGCATGGATCAGGCGCCGAACGCGACGCCCGCCACCATGGAGATGGCGCGGGAATTCAAATGGCTCGGCGCCAATCGGCCAGCCGGCTTCGCCTGGATGACGCAGGACCTCAATGCCACCGGCGCGCTCGGCGATGCGACGCTGGCCAGCGCCTTAAAGGGCGAGGCGGCGCTCACACACGGCGCGGAGGCTTTCGTGGAGTTGCTGCGCGAGGTGGACCGCTTCGATCTCGCGCGACTGCGCGAGAGGCCGTTGGGGAACACGACAGGATTCTGAATCGTTATTCCGCGGCGCGATCTTGATCCTCCCCCGCGGAGCGAAAGCGCAGCGGGGGAGGAAATTACGCCGCGATCTTCACGTATTCGAAATCGCCTGGCTTGTTGTCGATGCCGAGCCGCGGCGGGGCGATCCAGTTGGCGAACTGGCCCGGCTCCGAGACCGGCTTCATCAGGCTGACGATAAACTCGCCGTCATCCTTCGACGGCAGCCACTTGCCGATATCGCGGTTCCAGGTCCCTTCATCGACGATCACGCCGGACGGCGTTGCCTTGACGTCCTTGAACTCGCCGATCTGGCGGTGGAAGGCGACATGCGGCAGTTGGAGCTGGAAGGCGACCCCAGTCTTGCCGATAACCTTGTTCCAGCGATCGATACCGCGCTGACAGTCGGCGGTGTAATCGTCGCGCAGCCGCATGTTGACCGCGGTGAGCGCCGGTTCGTCGACGCGCTTAATCTCGCCGTTGACGAACTTGAGCACCGGATAGGCCGAGTGATCGAGCCGGTGATCGTCGTCGATCTTGGTTTCCTGGAAGCGGCCCTTGAGACTCGCATTGAACGCATTGGCGGCGTTGGTCGAAACTTCCGAGCCGAACAGATCGAGCGAGAGCGAATAATGCAGATTGAGCTTTTTCTGGATGGTCGGCAGGTCGATCACGCCGAGCTTGCGGACTTTGTCGACGTCGTATGGATCCTCGATACCGGCCGCCTGCATCGCCTCGCAGGTGCGCTGGATGGTGCGGCCGACGCCGGTCTCGCCGACGAACATGTGGTGCGCCTCTTCGGTCAGCATGAAGCGGCAGGTGCGCGACAGCGGATCGAAGCCCGATTGGGCCAAGCTCTCCAATTGCATCTTTCCATCACGATCCGTGAAAAACGTGAACATGTAGAATGACAGCCAGTCGGGCGTCACCTCGTTGAAGGCGCCCAGCATGCGCGGCTTGTCGGCGCTGCCGGAGCGGCGCTGCAACAGCTCGGCCGCTTCCTCGCGGCCGTCGCGGCCGAAATATTTCTGCAGGAGGTAGACCATCGCCCACAGGTGACGGCCTTCCTCGACGTTGACCTGAAAGACGTTGCGCAAGTCGTAAAGCGACGGCGCGGTCTTGCCGAGATGGCGCTGCTGTTCAACGGAGGCCGGTTCGGTGTCGCCCTGGATGACAATGAGACGGCGCAGCATGGCGCGATACTCACCTGGCACATCCTGCCAAGCCGGCTCGCCGTAATGGTGGCCAAACGGAACCGTCCGACCCTCTTCCTTCGGCGCGAGCAGGATGCCCCAGCGGTATTCGGGCATCTTCACATAGTCGAATTTCGCCCAGCCCTTCGGATCGACCGATACGGCCGTGCGCAGATAGACCTGCGACTCTTGGAAACCCTGCGGTCCCATGTCCATCCACCAATCGATGTAGCCCGGATGCCAGCTTTCGAGCGCACGCAGCACCGTCCGGTCTTCGGCGAGATTGACGTTGTTCGGGATCTTGGTCGTGTAATCGACGTTCTCGATGTTCATGGCTGGCTCCTTGCCGGAGTTAAACCCGGCGGGTGTCGAATACCGGCTGCTGGCCGGTGCCGTAGCGCTTGAGCGCCCCTTCCTCGCCGATCGCGTTGGGGCGCTGGAAAATCCAGTTCTGCCACGCGCTAAGCCGGGCGAAGATTTTCGATTCCATGGTCTCCGGTCCGGCAAAGCGCAGATTGGCTTCGAGCCCGGTCAGGCTGTCGGGCGAAAAGCTCGCGCGCTCTTCGAGGAAGACGCGCACCTCGTCGTCCCAGTCGATGTCGTCGAGCGCGAAGGTGATGAGACCGAGCCGCTGCGCGGCTTCGGCGTTGAGCATTTTTTCGCGTTCGGATTTTGCCGCTTCAAGATCGGCTGGGTCGGCGAGGAAGCGGCTGGCGAGCCGAGTGAGGCCATGCGACATCGGATAGGCGCCGAAATTGGCTTCGCTCAGCGCCATCGTCGCCGGCGGCTTGTTGTCGCCCTCGCGCTGGCCGAGGAACATGTACGAACGATCGCTGGCGAAGGCGAGCTCGGCCAGCGTGCCGGCAAAGCACGAGCCCGGCTCGATGAGCGTCACCAGCGAGCGGGAGGTGAGATCGACCCGCTTGAGCACCCGCTTCCACAGATGGCGGATTTCACGCACCAGCCAGTGATCCTTGTTGGCGTCGAGAAAATGCTCGTAAGCCAAGACCTCGGCTGGATCGCCCGACGACTTGAACACGATCGCGGCGACATCGAACTCGTTGAGCCGAATATTGAGGATCGCGTCATCGAGTTCGCGCGCCAGCTTAAGCGGCCAGAACTCAGCGCCGAGCGCGGCCATGGCGTCGGCGGACGAGGGCGGCGGCGTGGCGGGTCCGCGCAGCGTGACAGTGGCAATCCGGCCGCCGCGATCGAATTCGACGAACACCGAGTCATAGTTGATGCCGTCCGGCGTAAACTTGCGTGCAAGGGGCTCCAGTTTGATGCCTTGTCCCGCCGGGCGGCGGCGTGACTTGGCAGCGAATTCTTTGGCGCGCGCGGCAACCGTCTCTTCGAATTTCGAGCCCGGCACCACTTCATCGACGAGCCGCCAGTCGAGCGCGCGCTTGCCTTTCACGCCTTCCTCGGTGGTGCAGAAAAAGTCGGCGTGGTCGCGGCGCACCTTGCGCTTGTCGGCGACGCGAGTGAGCCCTCCAGTGCCGGGCAAAACCGCGAGCAGCGGCAGTTCCGGCAACGAAACCGACGAGGAGCCGTCGTCCACCAGCATGATGTAGTCGGCCGCCAGCGCGAGTTCGTAACCGCCGCCCGCCGCCGTACCGTTGATCGCGCAGATGGTTTGCAGCCCGGAATTCTCACTCAAATCCTCGATGCCGTTGCGCGTCTCGTTGGTGAATTTGCAGAAGTTGACTTTGTGCGCATGGCTCGCACCGGCGAGCATGCGGATGTTGGCGCCGGCGCAGAACACCCGCGGCTTTCCCGAGCGCAACACGACGACGCGCACCTGCGGGTGTTCGAAGCGCAGCCGCTCGATGACATCGGCGAGCTCGATGTCGACGCCAAGATCGTATGAGTTGAGCTTGAGGTCGTAGCCCTCGAACAGTGACCCCTTCTCGTCGACGTCGAGCAGAAGCGTGGCGACGTCGCCGTCGATCTTGAGCTTCCAATGGCGGTAGCGGGAAGGCTCGGTCTGGAAATCAATCCGCGTCTGGCCGTTGGCCAGCGGACGCTCGGGGGCATGGCCGTCAGCCATTACAGCGTTTCCTGATATGTAATATAGTGCATAAATTTCTTCCCGGCCAATATGCACTATAATGCACTAGGCTGCAACACCGGAATCGGCGTGAGGTTCGCCTTCGTGATGGTCGCGCAACAGCCGATTGATGAAGCCCGAGACCGCGTCGAGCGTCAGAATAGGCGTATCGCGCTGCGGGGAATGCCGCGCGCCCGGCAGGATCGCCACCTCGACCGGGCAGTAACATTCTTCCTTCGCCGCCTCGATCTGCTTGAGCGTGCCGTATTGATCGTCGGCGCCCTGCACGATGAGGATCGGCACCCGGATATAGCCAAGCGCCTCGGTGATATCCCAGTCGCGGAAATCCGGATGGAGCCAAGGCTCGATCCAGGAGCGGAAGGCGCCATCGACATCGGCGTGCCAGCGTTTGAGTTTGTCGCGCAATACGCCTGACTCGAATGCTTCACCCGCGCGGCGGATCTCGGCGAGCCCCATCTCCTCGGTGAAGAAATGCGGCGCCACGAGCACGAGGCCGCGCACCCGGTGATCCTGGACGCTGCCTGCATAAATGGTCACGATCGAAGCGCCGTCGCTGTGGCCAAACAGAATGCCGCGCTGGAATCCAATCGCCGCCAGCACGCGCGGCAGCACTTCGAGGGCCTCTTCATCCATGAAGTTGACCGGGCGCGGCAGCTTTGCGGGGCTCGATTTGCCATAGCTGGCGCGCGAATAAACGAACACGCCGGCGCCCGTCGCCGATGCAAGCTGCTCCGGGAAGGCGCCCCACAGGCCGACGCTACCGAGACCCTCGTGCAACATGACGATGGTCGGCGCAGAATCCGGCCGCGGCCCGATCATGCGATATTCAAGCCGGAGCGGTGCCAGATCGAGAAAGCCTTGGTCCGCAAGCGTCACAGC